>CAYMHP010000043.1:0-1920 GCA_964390225.1 uncultured Solibacteraceae bacterium | reverse complement strand
GTCGATTGCCGGAATGCCACAGCTCCTCTCCCCGGAAGCGATCGCCCCAACCGGCGGGAGCGGCGGCGGCGCCTGCACACCGGCCATTGCGACGCGTGCCGCGTTGAGCAGGTCCGGCCGGGAGCAGCCACCGCCTGGGCAGTTCCTCGAGGGCCGGATCTCGCTATGCAGCACGACGTGTTCCTCGTCCAGAGGAATGTTCCATCGTGCGGCAATCTCGGCCAGCAAATTTGCGCTCGCCTGCACCTGCTCGGCGCTCCAGGCTGTGTCCGGTTGGCCCTCATGCTCGATGCCGATGGTATAGAAGTTCGGATTGACGTTCGGCTTCAGCAGCGGCCAAGTCGGACCGATCGCCAACCCCGCGTGGAACGCCGTATCCGCCTCGTCCACAAATTGCCTGACGGCGCCGTCGCGGCCCACGCCGTAGTGCGCCGAAAGTCCAGAGTTGGCATCTCCGAACCGCGCGCCCGCGGTATCCAGGGTTCCGCCGATGACGTGCAGCACCACAGCTTCGGGCCGATATCCAGCCGGGCGGCCTTTCTGGAAATTCGCCGCGGCGCATCCGATCCATTGTTTGACCATACGACCCTTTAGCCAAAGGCGCGCAGATCGCCGCGTTCCCCGATCGCCGCGGCTACGGTTCTCTCAACCGTGGCCGCCGATACCTGGCTGCCCTGGCCTGCAGTCCTCTGCTCCGCCTGATCCGTCTCCTTCTGAGCCAGTGTGGAGCGCAGGCGTAGCAGATTCTTCAGCGCGTTATACCAGAACGGCGCCCCAAAGCTGAGCAGAATTGCAGTCAGCACCGCCCCTAAAACGGTGGGATGCGCGCCCGGCCCGCTCCAGTTACTCCACCACTCCGCGAAGTCGCTGGGAATGGTCACGAGGTTGGCGTTGGCGAGCTTATCGAAGGCCTGCCTGCGCTGTTCGGCGGTCATCTGGTCCCAGGCGTGCTGTTGTGCATCGAGGGCTGCTGCCTGCTGTATCATGCTTGCCCGGAGTTGTGGGTCCGTGGCGAGCCGGTTCACCAACAAAGGCGTGTCCAGTTGGACCGCGAACGCGAGCAGCAGGCCTATTACCAACGTCACCCCTCGCGTGGTGAGGGTAAACCGCGCCGAGACGCGGTCCATCGTCTGGTCGAACCAGCCGTTTACTTTGGCCACGAACGCGCTCTGCGCCTCTTCTAACAGTGCGATGCTGTGCCGCACGTGGGTGGCCAGATCGGGCCGGCTCAATTCCAGCTGCAGGATCAGTTCTCGAACGCGCTGGATGACTTGATCGGGATGGCTGATGCCGTTTTTGCTGAGCGCCTGTGCCAGCCTTTGCCGGACGGTGTCGTCGAGTTTTTGCGGACCATCATCCGCGGCGAGTTCCAGCAGGATTTTGGTCAACTCCTCCCTCTGGATCACCGTTCCGTAGCGGCCCGCCACATCGCGAATTAAGGGATGAGTCAGTACCGCTGCCGCGATCTTGGTTGCGAGGGCGCGTTCGAGGTTTGGATCGATTTGTTGCAGCAGATCCGCGATTCCCTGGAGCAGGTGGCGTCCCCGGCTGTTCCAGAGGTTGGTAACAAATTCAGTCAGCGCCGTGACGACCAGGCTGGCCAGGAGCATGACCAGCGAAATTCCGATCAGGATATCGATACTTTTCAGCATTCTCCTCCTGGGCTTCCGGATAAAGGAGTATCACCCTCCTGTATCCGGAAGTCAAGAGTTCCCAGGGTGCAGAAGCAGTAAGGGCGGGGGTTTCGTCGGACCGGATTGCAACCGCGCCGTGACCGGGCTGCACAGCGAATTTCAGCCGCGTCCCGTTAGGGCGCGAGTCGGATTTGCGACAATCTCGGCAAGCGGCGTTCTCGTATGAGGGACGCCGTTCTGTTTACGATGCGTTTACCGAGCGCTGTTCCTCGAGGTGCTTCAGGGC
>CAYMHP010000042.1:24440-27014 GCA_964390225.1 uncultured Solibacteraceae bacterium | reverse complement strand
CGCCGACGAATCTGAGCCCGGCACCTTCAAAGATCGCATCGTCATGGAAGGCGACCCCTTTGCCGTGCTGGAAGGGATGTCCATCATCGCGATGGCCGCCGGGGCGCAGAAGGGCTTCATTTATATCCGCGGCGAATATCCGCTGGCCACCGAGCGTCTGCGCCATGCCATCCACGCGGCGCGCGTGCATGGCATGCTCGGAGACGGAATCCTCGGCAAGAACTTCCGTTTCGATATCGAACTGCGGCGCGGCGCCGGCGCTTATATCTGCGGCGAAGAGACCGCGTTGTTCAATTCCATCGAGGGGTACCGCGGCGAACCCCGCAACAAGCCACCGTTCCCGACGCAGGTAGGTGTCTTCCGCCAGCCGACCGTGGTCAACAACGTGGAGACGCTGGTCAACGTGCCGGAAATCGTGCGCATAGGCGGCGCGGCCTACGCCGCAATCGGCACCGGCAATTCCACCGGCTACCGCCTGTTCTGCCTGTCCGGGCACGTGGCGCGCCCGGGTGTTTATGAAGTTCCGTTCGGCGCCACGCTACGCGAAATGATCGACCTGGCCGGAGGCGTCGCCGGCAATGGGCGGCTCCAGGCGGTCCTTCTCGGCGGCGCGGCGGGCGCGTTCGTTGCGCCCAAGGAATTGGATACGCCGCTCACCTTCGAAGGCACGCGCGCGATCGGCGCGACGCTCGGCTCCGGGGTGATCATGCTGTTCGACGACAGTATCGATCTGCGGCAAATCGTGCTGCGCATCGCCAGCTTCATGCGCGATGAGAGTTGCGGGCAGTGTGTGCCGTGCCGCGTCGGCACCGTCCGTCAGGAAGAAGCGCTGCAGCGGCTCGTTTCCCAGCGGCCCCTCGGCTCGGTTGCCGACGAGGTCCAGTTACTGCGTGAGATGGGCCAGGCAATGCGCGACGCCTCCATCTGCGGCCTCGGGCAGACCGCCTCGAGCGCCCTCGAGTCTGCGTTAAACCGTTGGAGTCTGTTTTCATGAGCGATCTGGCCCTGGCGCCACAACCTACTATTCCCATTCCGAGAGGACCCGTTCCCGAGGCGCCCACGCGCGCCCGCAAGCACATCGAGATCACCATCGACGGGCAAGCCGTCCAGGTTCCCGAAGGCGGTACGATTCTGGAGGCGGCGCGCAGCATCGGCATCGATACGCCCACGCTGTGCTATCTGGAGAGCCTCACGCCCGTGAACGTTTGCCGCGTCTGCGTGGTCGAGCTCGAAGGCTCTCGTACGCTTGTGCCTGCATGCTCGCGCAAGGCGGAACCGGGCATGAAGGTCCACACCGATTCCGAACGCGTCCGGCTCAGCCGCCGCCTGGTGCTCGAGTTCCTGGCATCCTCAGTGGACGTCTCCACCGCGCCGATGATGGCCGAGTATCTCGATCGCTACGGCGCTCGCCCGGAGCGCTTCGGCCAGGAGCGCGCCACCGTGGCGCAGCCCGTCAAAATCGATAACGACCTGTACGTGCGCGATTACTCCAAGTGCATTCTCTGTTATAAGTGCGTGGAAGCGTGCGGCGTGGACGCGCAAAACACCTTCGCCATTTCGGTCTCGGGCCGCGGCTTTGGCGCGCACATCTCGACCGAATACGATGTCCCGCTTCCCGATTCGGCCTGCGTCTATTGCGGCAACTGCATCGGCGTCTGTCCGACCGGCGCGCTGATGTTCAAAAGCGAATTCGACATGCGCCAGGCCGGCACCTGGGATGAATCGCGCCAGACCATCACCGATACTATCTGCCCCTATTGCGGCGTTGGCTGCGACCTGACGGTCCACGCGCAAGACGGGAACATCGTCAAGGTCACCTCGCCCCTGGACCACAGCGTCACCCACGGCAACCTCTGCATCAAAGGCCGCTTCGGCTGGCAATTCGTGCAGATCCAAAAGGCGCCCGAAAGCGTCAGCGGGACAGCGACGGCAAAGTAAACGGACGGTGCGCGCGTAGCGCACGAGCGGCCAGACATCGTCCGTTCCGCTCTGCGCCATCTTGCCATGGCGCTAAACCCTAATCTGCAGCGCCTCCCTACGGCCGCGGGTGCTTGGGCTCGTATAATCCGATTGCGCCTCCGCCCGGCAGCCGGATCCTGGTGAGGGAGCCCCAGCGTTCCTCGACGACCTCCGCACATTCCACGCCCTTCGCGCGCAGCGCTGCGATCTCGGCCTTCAAGTTCTCGCACATCAGGTAGAGCTCATGGCGGTCGTTTTCTTCGGCGGGGTGGAACGCAGCCTCGGGCGCGGGTAGAGCGAAGATCAACCACCCGTGACCGGCATCCACTGAGCGAAACCCGAGTACGTCGCGAAAGAAGGCGCGATCGGCCTCGGCATCCTTGCTGTAGATCACCACGTGTGCGCCGTTGATCATGGAGATTACTTTCGGGCGCTCGCCGTAGTGTCCCGAATGGCTTTGAATTCGGAGCCTTCCAGCCACTCGGGCCACTGCCGCGAATTCGCCAGCTCGCGGCCAATCGTGTGCAGCAGTTCCGTATCCATCACCATGCCGCGCAGGTCCCACGAGTCGGAGTATTCATCGGACGGCTGATGATAGTGATTCGTATTGTACTC
>CAYMHP010000042.1:0-24430 GCA_964390225.1 uncultured Solibacteraceae bacterium | reverse complement strand
CTTTCCCGCCGCAACACCTCCATTCACCAGGTCCTGGCCGGTCCGAAAGGAAATCGCCGGCACGCCGACCTTCGCAAAACTGAAATGATCCGAGCGGAAGAAAGCACCTCTCTCCGGCGCCGGATCGGGCGATAAGTGCCGGCCCTCGCGCGAAGCGCCGCGGGCGAGATCCTCCTGCAGCGTCACTTTGCCATCGCCGGCGACCGCGACGTCCTTGCTCGGACCCACGGTCGAGCCGCCGTCCATGTTGTATACGGCCGCGGTGAGCGCCAGCGGATAGAGCGGATGTTGCGCATAATACTCGGAACCCAACAGGCCCTTCTCCTCGGCCGTCAGCGCGAGGAACACGACGGACCGCTCGGTGCGCGGTTGGCTTGCGTACACGCGCGCCAACTCGAGCAGCCCGGCCACGCCCAGCGCGTTGTCGCGCGCGCCATTATAGATGCGGTCTCCCTTCGCATCCGGCTGGCCAACTCCGAGGTGATCCCAATGGGCGGTGTACATGACCACTTCGTCCGGGTGCGTGGTCCCCGGGAGCATGCCGACCACGTTCTTCGATGTGATCTGCGTGTGCTTCGCCGTGTATTCTACGGAGATCGACGCGTTGCGCAGCGCGATGGGCTGGAAACCCGTGGACTGCGCCTTCTTTTTTTCCGCCTCGAAATCGAGACCCGCCGCGCGGAACAGGTCCACCGCCACGTTTCGCTGGATCCACCCTTCCAGTAACGGGTGCGTATCCGCCGGGTGGCTGCGCAGGATATCGAACATCGCCGCCGTATTGGAGTTTTTCACGGTTGCCCAGCCGTATGACGCGGGCGCGGTTTCGTGGACGACCAACATTCCCAGCGCGCCGCGGCGTGCCGCTTCTTCGTACTTGTAAGTCCACCGGCCGTAGTAAGTCATCGCCTTTCCGCCGAACCGGCCGCCGAGGTCCGCTTCAAAATCGGGATCGTTGATGAGGACCACGCCGACCTTTCCATGCAGGTCGATACCCTTGAAATCGTCCCACTGCCGCTCCGGGGCTTTGATGCCATATCCCACAAACACTAACGGCGCGTTCTGGATCGAGACATGATTAACCGGCAACATGGTGGAGCGAACGGCGATATCCTCGGCCTGCCGCAACATCTCCGAACGATTGCTGGTCTTGAGGGTTACTTTCACCGGGCCGACAATCTCCGATTGCGCCAGCGGCACATCCTGAGTCCAACGGCGCGCGCCCACGCCATCCGGGTCGCCTCCGGCCTTCACGCCGGCGGCGGCGAACTGTTTCGAGATGTACTCGACCGCCTTCTTCTCCCCGGCGGTGCCTGGCGCGCGGCCTTCGAACTCGTCCGAAGCCAATACCTTCACATGAGCGATGACGCGCTCCGCCTCGATCTTCGGCGCTGCCTCTGTGGGGGTGTGTCCGGATCCATCCTGTCCGAGTGACGACGCGAGGAACCCTAGCCCGGTCATCACCGCGGCGCAAATCAGCAGTTTCATGCCGCGATTCTAGCAACCATCGCTCTGATTTTCTCTTGGCCGGCCCTTGGCGGTTTTTTCCCCGCGCTCGCGCTTACTGGAATGTAAGGAGGCTCCGAACATGAAAACGAATCTACTCCACGCGTCGCTTCTGATTCTCGCGGCGGTGGCTCTCGGCTCCGCGCAGATCCCACAACCGCTCAGTGCAAACATCCCGTTCCGCTTTATTGCGGCCGGCAAGACTCTTCCCGCTGGCGATTACACGGTCAGCGCCGGTAGTGGTTCCATCCTCAGACTCCAATCCCGGGTTCAACATACCGGCGCGTTCATTCTCGCGAATAAGGCCTACGCCAAAAGCGCTCAGCCGGAAGGCCGGCTAGTCTTCCGCCGCCACGGCGATCAATACTTCTTCGCCGGAGCGTGGAACGCCGGAAGCACTGCCGGCGTGGAGGTGTTTCCGGACAAGCGCGAGCGCGAACTGGTTGCCGCGCAATCCGCTCCCAACATCGTGGTCGTCGCCGCGCGGTGACCCCGATTTGCCATCCCAGCGGCAGGCCGGTCCCGACCCGTCTGCCGCGCGGGTCTTTTCAGCCCTCCGCCAGTTTCCGCAACGCCTCGTCCTGTAGCCGGAAGGTAGTCCACTCGTCGAGCGAGATCGCGCCCAGTGCACGGTAGAAATCGATGGCCGGCTTGTTCCAATCCAGCACCAGCCATTCCATGCGCGGGCAGCCGCGCTCCACCGCGATCCGCGCCACCTCGCGCAACAGAGCCTTGCCGATGCCGCGCCCGCGCTGCTCGGGTTTTACGAAAAGGTCCTCTAAGTACAGGCCCCGCCGTCCGCGCCAAGTCGAGAAGTTATGAAAGAAGATCGCGTAACCCGCGACTTCGGTTCCCACATAGGCGAGCAGTGCCTCGGCCGCGGGATGCGCGCCGAAAAGCGCTTCTTGCAGCAGCGATTCGGTCGCGAGGACGGCGCCAGGCGCGGCCTTCTCGTATTCCGCCAAGCCGCGGATCAGCGCCAGCAATGTGGGGACGTCGGATTCGGCAGCGGGCCGGATCTGCAGGTCCGCGGGCACCTGTTCACGCGCTCGGATGCTTGATTTTGCGCGTCTTTGCTTTCTGCGGCTTGGCGCGTCTCGCCTTCACCTTGCGCGGCTTCACCTGCTGCGCGGAAACTTTGTGTTGTTTCGCGGTCGCGTTGCCCGCTACGCCACAAGCGAGGGCGAGGGCCAGCGCCAGTTTGCACTTTCTCATCGTTCCCATCGTATGCGTAACGAGCGGAAACCTCAACATGGCGGTTGGTTAACAATACCGCCCCGCTTACGCGGGCGGCGTTTCAGCCCTGGGCCGTCAGGCCAGGGGTTCTCCGGCAAAGCACCGGCTCTCAAAGCCCCGGCCCCCCGCGCATCAGCCATTGGTACGCTTTGAAGAAGCAGTACACCGTTACCAAAACGCAGAGCGTCGCGAGAATGCGCCAGACACGCTCGCCCGCCGAGTCCACGGCGCGCGGCAGCCCGGCCACATACGCCACTCCGAACCCGCCCGCCAGCCCCCCGATATGCGCCGCATTGTCGATTGCCAGCCCCGGCAGCAGGCCGATAATCAGCATGTAAATCACCCAGCGGATGTACATTCCGCGGATCGCCGCTCCGATCGCGCTGCGGTGATGCACGCCCACCGCGATCATGGCTCCGATCAATCCCATGATGGCGGCCGACGCGCCTACCGAGGGCGCCGGGGTCCAGAGATTGCTCACGTAAAATCCCAGGACGTTGCCCACGAAGTAAATCACCAGCATCCGGCTGGCGCCGTAGATCTCCTCCACCTGCGCACCGACGTCGAACAACACCCAGCAGTTCATGCCCACGTGCAGCAGGCCGCCGTGCAGGAACCCGGCCGTCACCAGGCGCCACCACTCGCCGGCTTGAATCAGGAAACGTAATTTCGCCCCCGCGTTCAGAAGCTGGCCATTGAGCGCCGATGCGATGTAAATTCCAATGTTGAGCAGCAGGAGAATCGCGGTGCAGAACTGCGCATGCGGAATGAACCCGCCGAGGACGTCCCCGGGGCTTCGCCGGTCGATTGCGCGCTGCCCGACCTTCTCGTTGCAATAGGGGCAGACGCGGTCGCTCGTCGTGATAAACGCCCGGCAGTGCGGGCACATGCGGCGAGTCTCCATCTGCTTCATTCTACAACCCGTTGATTTTCAGACCCGCCACAGACATTCTGCTACAATCGAAGATCCCGAATCATGAAGAGCGAGCGCGAGCATCGCGACGATATCATCCGCATCGGCCAATTAATGTTCGACAAGGGCTGGGTTGCCGCCAATGACGGCAACATCACCATCCGTCTCGATGAAGCGCGCATTCTCGCCACGCCCACCGGCATGTGCAAAGGGATGATGCAGCCCGACGATCTGATCGTGCTCGACCGCCAGGGCAACAAGATCTCCGGCCGCCGTGAGCGCACCACGGAAATCAACATGCACCTGACGATTTACGATCTACGGCCCGACATCCGCGCCGTGGTGCATGCGCATCCTCCGGTAGCAACCGGTTTCGCCACTGCCGGCAAGCCGCTCAACCTGGCGCTGCTTCCGGAAGTGATTATCGCGTTCGGCTGTGTCCCCATTGCCGATTACGGACTGCCGGGTACCACCGAGCTGACCGAACCCATGCGTCCGCTGATCCCGCGCCACGACGCCCTGCTGATGGCGAATCATGGTGCAGTCTGCTACGGGGAAGATGTCTTTCAGGCCTACTTCCGGATGGAGACGGTGGAGCACTCCGCGCGCATTCAATTGGTAGCCGAACTTCTCGGCGGCCCGCGTGTGCTGCCGCGCATGGAAGTGGATAAGCTGCTGGGTTCGCGCGGCCGTTACGGAGTCACGGCGCGCTCGAGCGGACAGCCGGATTGCCCGGTGGTGGCCGAGGAACTCGGCGGGGCGCCGGAGGAGCGAATCTGGGTCACTCGCTCGGAACTCATCGGACTGGTCGATGAGGCGCTGCGCGCTCGCGGCATGGCGTGAAGTGGTCAAGTTTAGAGGCAGCGAATCGCCGGCCCCGAATCTAGCCCCGGCTGTTATGCCGGGCCGGGTGCACGCGATGGGAGAACAAAATGGGTGAAGCGTTAGGAATGATTGAGACACGCGGGCTGGTGGCCATGATCGAGGCCGCCGATGCCATGGTGAAGGCCGCCAAGGTGACGCTCGTGGGATGGGAAAAGATCGGCTCGGGCTACGTCACCGCCATGGTGCGCGGTGATGTGGCGGCCGTCCGTGCCGCCACCGACGCCGGCGCCGCCGCCGCGCGCCGTGTGGGCGAACTCATCGCGGTGCACGTCATCCCCCGGCCGCACCAGAGCCTGGAAGACGTTCTACCCATCGGCAAGGCGCAGGCGCAGGCTGCCAGCAAGTAGCGCCATGATTCTGGCGCGCGTCGTGGGAACCGTCGTGGCCACGCGGAAGGACCCACGCCTGGAAGGCAAGAAGCTCCTTATCCTCAAGCCGGTCTCTCCCGAGGGAAAGGACGAATCCGGCTATGTCATCGCCGTCGATACGGTCAGCGCCGGGTACCGCGAGCGCGTCCTCGCCGTCTCCGGCAGCTCGGCCCGCATGGCGGAAGGCTGCAAAGACACGCCCGTCGATACCGCCATCGTCGGCATCGTCGACGACGTGCATTTGGGTTGAATGTGCTCCTTGGCCGCGTCATCGGTTGCGTCTGGGCCACCGCCAAGAATCCGCAAATGGAAGGTGTCCGCTTTCTGCTGGTGCAGCCCCTCACGCCCGAGTTGCAAAACACCGGCAAGCGGCTGGTCTGCGCCGATTCCACCGGCGCCGGGGCGGGAGAGCTGGTCTATTGGGTGCGCGGCCGCGAGGCTAGCATGCCGTTTTTGCCCAAGGAAGTCGCCTCCGATGCCACGATCGTCGGCATCGTGGATGAGGTCGATTTGAATCGGGACGCGCCATGTTGATCGCGCGCGTCATCGGCGAACTGGTTGCCACCCACAAACACGCCAGTCACCAAGGCCGCAAGATCCTCATAGTGCAGCCGCTGAATCTTAATGGCAGCAATCGCGGCGACGCCGTGCTGGCGCTCGATGCGGTGGACGCGGGTGTCGGCGACCGCGTGCTGCTCACCACCGATGGCTGGGCCGCCTCCAGCGCCGCCGGTCGCCCGCAATCCCCCATTGACATGGCGGTGATCGGCTTCATCGATCAGGTCGAAATCATTCCCGGCGTCTCCTGAGCAGTGGGCCGACTGAAAGTCGGCCGCGGGATGACACCCCGCCCCACGTTGGAACAAAGCCACTCTTCTAAACTTCTCGCCCATTCAGGCCGATTTGCTCTCAGAGTGAAGCGGCATGCCCTCCTTTGCGACCACCAACTTCGGCAGCATCTCTTTTGAACAGCAGGCGGTCCTGGAGTTTCCGAGCGGCCTGCCGGGATTCGAGGAGCGCCGGCGCTTTCTGGCCCTGCATTTCCCCACGAGCGACCCGCTCATCTACCTGCAAAGTCTCGACGAGCCGGGTTTGTGTTTCATCACTCTGCCGGTGCTCACGGTCGCTCCCGACTACCGGCTCGACTTGAGCGCCGAGGATCGGGAGCGGATCGGGCTTTCGGCCGACGGGCCGCTGCGCATCGGCCAGGAGGTGTTATGCGTAGCCGTGGTGTCGCTCCACGAGCGCGGGCCGACCGCCAATCTGCTCGCCCCCGTGGTGGTCAACCTCCACAACCTTAAGGCCGTGCAGGCCGTCATGGAGGAATCGGATTACCCGCTGCAGCACGCCCTTTTGCCGGACGAGGCGCCCGTATGCTCATGATGTCCCGCCGCGAAGGCGAGACCATTCTCATCGGAGACGATATCGAGGTCGTCATCGCCCACATCGGGCGCTCCCGCGTGAAGGTGGGGATCCGCGCGCCGCGCGCAATGCCCGTGATTGCCCACGAGGTGAAGCTGGTGCGGGAGGAAAACCTCGCCGCTGCCGGGCACTCGAGGACCGCGCTTTCCAAGGTGCTGGCCCGTCTGCGGCCGCCGCTTCAAGTTTCCCCGGCGCGAACCGATGAGCCTAGTGACCGGTAAGATGCCGGGCACTTGAAAACTGAAAGGACTTCATTATGCTTTCACTGCAAACCAATGTAAACTCGCTCGTCGCACAGGAAAACCTGCGCGTCAACACCGACTTTCAGGGCCAGACCATTCAACGGCTGACCTCGGGATACCGCATCAACGCCTCCGCCGACGACGCGGCCGGCTTGGCAGTCGCCAACCGGTTCCGCAGCGACATCGCTGAACTGCAGCAGGGCGTCCGCAACGCCAACGACGGTATCAGCCAGTTGCAGATCATCGACGGCGGGTTGGCCAATATCAGCCGTATGCTCGACCGCATGAAGACGCTGGCCACGCAATCGGGGTCCACCACCTTCAGCGGAGACCGCAGCACGCTCGACGCCGAATTCCAGAGCCTCATCACGGAAATTGATCGCCAGGCGGCCAACATCAAGCTGAACTCTGGCGGCACTTACAACAGCAACATCTCGGTATATACCGGTGGCGCGACCAGCTCCGCCAACAGCAACGCGACCGTGGCAGTCGACCTCAGCGCCTCAACCGCCGCTGTCGATTCGACCAGCCTCGGCGTCAAGACCCAGACCATCGCCAGCGGCTCCGCGGTGATGTTTGGGAACACGCTGACCAACGGCACGGCGAAATACCTCACTGGTGGTACCGCTAATGACAAGCAGACCTTCACCTTCAACGTGCAAAACTACGCGTCGACGGTGGCGGTCACGGTGGATGGAACGGTCGCGGCCGGCGGCATCACTCGCGACCAGGCGCTGAACCAGCTCAACGCCGGGCTAGCCGGCACCGGGATCTCCGCATCCTTCGTCAACGACCAGCTGGCATTCACCAGCAGCAAGGTCTTCACCGTCTCGACAGCCGCATTCACCGGTACGGCCAATTTCGCCAGCGCCAGCACCAACCTGCGGAATACCGCGCTGAATTACATGACCGGCGCCGCGGCCAGCGCGACCGACGGCGATAAGATCACTTTCACCAATCTCGATACCGGGCTGTCCGGCACCGTCACGTTTGCCAGCGCCACGACGCCCGCCCTTGAAGTCGCCCAAATCAACGCGGCGGTCAATGCGATCGGAATCTACGCGGTTTTGGATCCCAGCGCCGCCAATGGCTTCATGATTGGTTCCACCGCGAAATTCAATGCCGTTCGCGAAGTAGCCGGCGCCACGTTGGGCGGCGACTTCGGCGTGACCATCGGTCCCATCAATGAGCACCTGGGGACCGGCACCACAGCCAGTATCTCCGGCGCCATGTCCGCGCTCGCGGCGGTGCAGAGCGCCGTATCCTACCTCGGCAAAGTCCAGGGTCTTATCGGAGCCGGGCAGAACAAGCTGCAATACGCCATCAGCCTGGCCCAATCGCAGGTCAGTAGCTACTCGGCCGCCGATTCGCGCATCCGCGATGCGGACGTCGCCAGCGAAGCCGCCAACCTGACCAAGTCCGCCGTGCTGCAACAGGCCTCCATCGCGGCCATGGCACAGGCCAATTCGGCCCCACAGATGGTGCTTGCGCTTCTGAGGGGGTAGTCCTTTTCTATTAACCAATGCGGGCGCGGCCGCCTTCGGCCGCTCCTATTAAAGCTCCGGGCTGAACGGGACGATAAGTCGGTTCAGGCCGGAGTTTTTTTATGGGAACCACGGGCAATGCGATGTTCAGCGGCAATAGCCGCTATGCGCAGGATTTTCAAACAATTATCAGCCGCGCCGTTTCCATAGCGTCGCTTCCCATCACGCAGCTGAATAACCAAAAGACCCAGCTCACCAACGAATCGACGGCGCTTTCGAGTCTCGATGCCAAGTTTCAGGCGCTCACAGGGGCAGTGCAGGGTGTGGAGAACGCCCTGGGAGGCTCGTCGTTCCAAGCCACCGTCTCGGATTCCGCCAAGCTCTCGGTGACGCTCGGCGCGGGAGCTTCGGAAGGGACCTACTCGGTCAACATCCTCAACGCCGGTGCTTACGCCACCAGCCTGTCCACCAACACGTGGGACTCCGGCGGGACACACACTTGGCAACTCTCTATCGGCGGTACGACCCATGATCTGGCCCCAACCGATAGCACGGCGGCGAGCGTCGCCTCAGCCATCAACAGCGCCTATGGGGACCAGGTGCACGCCACGGTGGTCAATGTAGGAACCGGCAGCGCCCCCGATTACCGGCTCTCCCTGCAGGCCGCGCAATTAGGGGATCTGCAGCCGGACATCCTGCGGGATTCCTCCAGCGTACAAACGCAGAAGGTCACGGGCGCGCTGGCGAGCTATATCGTAAACGATTCCGGGGTGACCGTGAACAGCAATTCCCGCTCGATTCCCGTGGCCACCGGAGTGACACTCACATTGCAGGCAGGCGCCTCGGGGGCAGCCAACGTTATCGTCACGCGCTCGGCCACCGCGGCAAGCAACGCGCTTTCGTCCTTGGCGGATGCCTACAATGCCGCGGCTGATGCGTTAAAGGCGCAGCGCGGACAGGCTGGCGGAGCCCTGGCCGGCGACCCGGTGGTGCAATCTCTTTCCGATGCGCTCCGGAGTATCGGAACTTACGGTGGCACTGGATCTATCGATGGTTTGAGGACGCTGGGCCTGGATCTCGACACCGACGGACACCTGACGTTCGATGCTTCCACCTTTCAAACCGTCTTCAACCAGAACAGTGGCGGTGTGGCGGAGTTTTTCGGATCCTCGGCTACCGGCGGATTCCTCAAAGCCGCCACCGATAGGCTGAATACGGCCGCCGACCCGGCAACCGGCCTGCTCTCTTCGGCCGAAGCCGACGTCAAATCGCAGATTACGGACACAACCAACAGCATCGCCGACCAGCAAACGCGCGTGAATGACATGCAGGATCAGTTAAACCAGCAGATGGCCGCGGCCGATGCCGCTATTGCCAAGATGGAGCAACAATACAACTACATTACCCAGATGTTCCAGGCCATGCAGACCAACGCGCAGCAGTATAAGTGAGGATCGCGGTGGGCGAAGAGATTCGAGAGGCGATCCGAAACGCCATTGCCGAAGAGCAGTTTCCGCGCGCGATGCACCTGTGGAACGCGTATGCGTCCGATCTGCGCGATCGCATCGCGCAACGGGCGGTCTCCGAGGCCGAGATCCATAGTCTCGGCGAACTGGTCGCGTGGAGCCGGGCGGTGCTGCTCAGCGCGCGGGCGCAATACCAGGACCGCTGGAATGAGCTCCGCGTTGCCGCGATCTACGGCGCGTCGTCGGCGGGAGCCCCGGGTCTCGTGCGAGCCAAACTCTGAATTCTATTTCTTGGCGCCGGCCGGCTCTTCTTTTTTCGGGCCCGCCCGCTGCTCCATACTCAGGGCCTCGGCCGACAACACCACCACGTCCACACGCCTATTGTGTGCGCGACCCTCCTCGGTTTCGTTGGTATCGGCAGGCGCGTTCTCACCGTAACCGGCTACCGACAGGCGCCCTGCCCGCAACAAATACCGGTCCCGGAAAAGCTCCAGCATGGCGATGCTCCGCGCGGTCGATAATTCCCAATTACTGCGAAACCGGGAGTTGTGGATGGGGACGGAATCGGTGTGGCCTTCCAGGCGGATCGGATTCGAAAGCTGGCCGATTACCCCCGAGATTTTTTCGATCATCGGGAAACCGGCCGGGCTGACGTTGTCGTCGCCGGAACGGAAGAAGGCCGCCTCGCGAAGACTGATCACCAGGCCTCGCGCTTCGAGAGTAATCGACACCTTCCCGCTATGGATTTCAGATTCCAGCCCGCGGTTGAGTACGCCCAGAGATTTGACCAGGTCCTCATGCGACGCCGGCGGCGCATTACCGGCGATCAGCGGCGGCGGCAGCGCTGGATTCGCCCGCGAGTCGCCTTTGCCTTGCGGCGGAGATCGGTGCTGGTTCAAAATTCCCGTGATCGCCGAGGTCAGTTGTCCATGCTGCACGGCTTCCTTAAACGACTCGGCAACCTGTTTCGCCTTGGTTTTATCCTTCTGCGCCGTGGCAAACATGACTACGAAGAAGGCAAACAGAAGGGTAATGAAGTCCGCGTAGGAGACGAGCCAGCGCTCATGATTCTCATGATGAGGGGCCTTCTTTTTCACGCTAGCTGCTCGCCGAGGCTGGCTGCGCTGAGACCGGCTTGGCCTCGGATTTTTCCTCCGCGGCCTTCCCCGCCTTGGCATCGCCAGGTTTGGCCTTTGCAGCGGGTTCCTGATTGTAGGATTCCAGTTTCATCCGGATGAGCGTCGGGTTCAGGCCCTCGATAATCCCGATGACTCCCTCGAGCGCCATTTCTTTAACCACGCGTGCCTTCTGCAGCCGCGCCCGCAGCTTGTTCCCCGCCGGAAGGAAAAACAGGTTGGCCGAACCGACGCCGTAAACGGTCGCGACGAAAGCGACCGCGATTCCATGCCCCACTTCCTTGATGTCCTCCAGGTGTTTCATTACCTGAATCAATCCCATGACCGCCCCAATGATCCCGACGGTCGGGGCGTACCCGCCGGCCGCTTCCCAGACTTTGGCCTCCGCCTCGCCGGCCTGCTCGCTTTGGTCGATATCGATCTCCATCATCTTGCGGAGCTCATTCAAGTCGGTGCCATCCACCGCCAGGTTCAGCGCCTTCCGCAGGAATGGATCGCTCAGGCGATCGGCCTCGCTTTCCAGGCTCACGATTCCGTTCTTACGCGCCTTGGTAGCGAACTGGATCAGGGTTTGAATGGTTGCGCTGGCCGTAGTGGACTGCTCGAAAAAGACTTGGCGCAAGCTCTTGAAGGCGCGCAGAACCACGGGGAGCGGGTTGGTCACCATCACCGCCCCGAAGGTGCCGCCGAAGACAATCATGGCGGCGGTCGCCTGGGCAATATCCTGGATGCTGCCCTTCTCCAGGAGCAGCCCGCCAATGATGCCGCCAAGTGCCAGCGCGATCCCCCCCAGTGTCGAGACGTCCGGGCGGCTGCCGCCGCCTTTCGCGGCTTTCTCCGGGGTGTTCGGCGCTGCGTTGGGTTGGGCGTCGCGTTTGTCTGGCATGTGTGCTCACTTCGCGAGCCGTGCCCGGCCGGACATCTCTTCGCCGCCTGGCGCGGAATCGCCGGGTCCCGTGAGCTCGTTATCGAGCTGGTAGATTTTCCTCCGGAATTGGATGATGCGGGCCACCACTTCGTCCGCGCTTTCCAGAACCCGCAGGATCTGGCCGGTGGTCAATGTAATTACCGTATCCGGGGTAACGTCAATGTGTTCGATCAAATCGGCATTGAGGACGAATGGCGCGTGATTCAGCCGGGTGAGGCGGACCATGGAGACTCCTCAGGATTAATCGGCGGTTAGCCGGAATGCCTTAACCCAGGCTATCGCCCTAGGTTCGCCACCAGTTCTCGACCGATCCCCGTAGGCGCGAGTAGAAATACGACATCACCAGCAGCAGCACCCCGAGAATGGCAAACGCCGCCATGCGATAGAACTGCCCCAGCAGCCAGACATCGTACAAGTAGAGTTTTAGAACGACAAAACCGATCAGCCCGGCCCCCAAGATACGCGTCAGCGCGTCCTGGCGGAATATTCCGGCGGCGACCAGCATCACGGCATAAGCGGCCAGGATCACCGAAATGGTCGTGCTCGCGACGCTGCGCGCATCCGCCGGCGCGGCCGTGCGCCCCGCCCATCCCACCGCCTCCAGGCAAAGCGCCCAGAGCAGGACAGCATGGCCCGCTACGTAAGTGCCAAAGGCATAGCTTCCACGCCGGGTCCACCAGGCCGCCGCCCAGAAACTGGCTGCCGCGACCGCGAAGGTGAGAAACCGGGCGTTGAAGAATTCAACGTACGTTCCCGGGTTGGAATACATCGCGCTATCGACAGCCGCCAGCCGCACCAGCACCAGGAGAAACACCGCGGCGGAAGCGTAGAGCGTTCGCAAATCGCCGGCGCGCACGCCGATCCAACAGACCGCCGCGCTCTCCAGTGCCCACGCCACCGTGACACGGTACCCGGCAAACTGGATGGGCACCGCCAGGACCAGCAGCACCCAGGCGATCCCCGCAGCCAGCAGCGCCCCACGCGCGTCGTTGTCCCACAGCCACCGTGCTGTACCCATCACCACTGCCGCCACGGCTATGGCAAACAGTCCCTCATAGCCGGCGTACCGCGTCTCGAGCAGGCCGTAGCAGGTCCCAAAGTAGAGGGCGGCGTTCATCGCTACCACCGCGAGCTCCTGCAGCCGGAGAGGCTGGCGCCGGGCGGCGCGCCAGACCGGCCAGCCCAGATACAGCAGGAAGCTGGCGCTGAGCACCGGAAGCAACCAGCCCAGCGGTTCGACAGCCCCGTCTTGCAAGCGCCAGGAGAGATACGCAGCCCAGAAACCGGCGAACGAGGCGGTGACCTGCCCCGGCCAGCCGCGCCAATCGGCGACAGCCAGGCCGGCCGCGGCGATCGCCAACGCTCCCATCAGGATGCCCGCCGACGGCGCCCAGACCGGCACCAGCGCGAGCGCGGCCAACAGCTGCACGGCCACGGCAGCCCCCTGCAGGTCCGAGGCCGCGAACAGGAGGTAGTACAGGCAGACAAACAGCGTGTACGCCGTGCGCGGGCCCGCCGTTGCGGGAGTGGTCAACTGGGTCAAGTAAACCACTGCCGTCCCGGTGATTGCCAAGGCTTCCAGCCACGGCCACCGGCGTGCGCGGGCGGCTGCGGCCGCTCCCAGATCGAGCAGCAGCACGTACGCCAGGACGAACCACGGGTCGCGTTCGCTCCCGAGCAGTAGCGGCGTGGCATATCCGCCGGCCAGGCCCAGCGCGGCGATCGCCGCGCCGTTGTAGCGCACCGCAAGCCCGCCCGCCGCTGCCGTGGTCAAGAGCATCAGCCCGAACGCGGCCGGTCTGCCGACCAGGTTGTAGAGCGCGAACGACGCCCAGAACGAGAGATAGGAAAACGCAATCGCCGCCGCCGTGAGCGCCTGCGCGAAGACGCGCTCGCCATGCCGCCAGAAACGCTCGCCAAACGCTCCGGCGACGGCGCCCAGCGCCAAACCCAACGCCACCCGCCCCCACGCGGTGATCCAACGATTCTCAAACGCGTATTCGAAGAAAAAAGCAAGCGCCAGCACAACCGTGATCATGCCGATACGGCTGATCCAGGTCAGGCCAAAAGCGGCTTCGATCTGCCGAGGCTCGCGCGAAGCTTCGGCCTCTACGCGGGGAGGGGCTGGTTGCGGACTGGTCGGGGTCAGCACCGGAACCGGAGGCGGCGCCTCCGCTCGGACCGGTTCGGGAGCGGCGCGCTCCTGGAGCGACTCGAGCCGGGCCAGCCGATCATCGATTTCCCGCTGGTGCCGCACGATGCGCGCCAGTGCGTCGCTGATCGCCTCGAGTTGCTGGCGCTCTTCGGGAGTCACGGCTCAGGCTTCCTGGCGCTCGACTTCCTGGAGGAGATGGGAAAGACGGGGCGCTACGTCAGTGTGGCCCCCGAAGCGCCAGGCGTTATACGTGTTGGTGAACTCGTTCACCGCGAAGCCGAGGCCGGTCGGCGGCAGAGAGGCGGCAAACTCGGCGGGCGTGAACCAGGGCGGTTTCTGGTAGCCGCGCCGCTTGAGAACCTGCAGCATGCGCGCGTAAAGCAGCGTGGCGTCGTCACGGGCGGCCTCGCCCCGCCGCACCCGGCGGACGCGCCGGCGCATCTGGAGCACGCGGACGGCCGGCGGGCCGAACAGCCATAGAAACGCGCCCACTGCCGCCACTCCGGCCATGCCGATGCCGAAACGCCGGAGCCCCGCTCCGAAAGATCCGTTCCAGCCTGTCTGCAGTCCGGCGAGCGAATCGAACCAACGGATCCCCATGCTCCGCGCGCCCTGCTCGAAGCGGTCGGCGAGGGTTCCCTGGCGGCCCACATCGTAGCTCACCACCCATTCCTGCCAGAAGGTCTGTGCGGCATCCAGGTACAGGCCGAGGCGAGTGAACAGGGCGAAACGCGAGGGATTCTGATCGGGCGGCGTGGGATCGAAAGTGGTCCAGCCGTAACCGCGAATCCAGGCCTCGACCCACGTGTGCGCGTCCGAGGCCCGCACCAGCCACAAATCCGAAAGCGGATTGTAGATCCCGCTCTGAAATCCGGTGGCGAGCCGCGCCGGGATGCCGAGGGTCCGCAGCATGACCGTCATCGCCGACGCAAAGTACTCGCAGTAGCCTTTCCTGCGATTGAACAGGAAATAGGCGAGCGGGTCGGCAATCTCCTGGCTGGGGAGTTCCAGAGTATATCCGTAATCGGTTCGCAGCCGGCGCTCGATGGCGCGGGCCCGGTCGAGATCGGTGGCCGCGCGCGCGGACATCGCACGCGCCAGCTCGGGAATGCGTGGATCGAGTGGGGGCAACTGGAGATACCGGTTGCGGCCGGCAAGCCCGAGCACCGTTCCGGGAGCCGGGGGAGGCGACGCCTCCGGCGGATCTTCGATAAGGCTATAGGCGTCGTAGCGAATCCCTTGCCGCGGCGCGAAGCTCAAACGATAGCTGCCCGTATCGGTGCGATACAGGAACTGCTGGCGGAGCTGCAGCGTCTCGGGAATGCCGGCGAAAAACAGAGCGTCGGTATCAACAGCATCGAGATCGACCGTGTAGTTGATGTGCCGGCCCGTGCGCGGCAGCCCGGCTGGGCTCAGCTTCACCTGACCGCTCTCGGTGAAAATGGTTTCGGCAACCGGGTTGGGGTTCGACCAACGCTTTCCGTCGAAGCTGGTGAGGGCGGCGCCGCGCCATTTCAATCCGGCGGGTGTCTCGCGGCTGAAAATGCGCACATGCATGATGGGCCGCGATGTAATCTTGATCTGTCCGATATCGCCGAGCGTCACCTCATTGGAAAAACCCGGCAGGAAGATGCGATGCGCACCCAGGCGCGCGAACGCGGCGTCAGCCGTACGCGGCAGCACGAAAAAGAGCGCGCTGGTGAGGAGCAGGATGCCCACAGTAACGGCGGCCGACAGGGCCGCCAGCCGCGGATGGAAACGCCTCGCTTGCCCCGCCGGAATGGTGGTCCTGCGGTGCAGGGAGCGCCGGATCTCGCCACTGGTGAGAGCCGCCATGGCGAATAACAGGAACAGAGCCAGGAAGAAGAAGAAATTGAAGTTGACGGAGAGAATCGCGGCCGCCAGCAGTTCGAGAAATGCAATGGTCGCGGTATACAGATAATCGCGGCTGGTCTTGGCCGTGAGAATCTTCATGACCGCGAGAAAGAAGACCAGGTGAACCGTCGCGGTCAGAAAATCGCGCGAGAACAGGAAGTAATCAAGCGCGAAGAAACCGATATAGGAGACCGCGATGACGGTGGCGATGCGCTCGGAAATGTCGATTTCGATCACCCCGGCGATCAGGAAGGCGCGCAACAACAACCCCGCCGCGGTGAGCAAAACTGTCGGTAAATCGAGATACCCGGAGCCGGCGACGGCGAAGTATCCGCTGGCCACCAAGCCCAGCAGCGAGAACTGAAAGAACCGCTCGACGGAGACCGCGGCGCTCGCGCCGGAACGCGCCATATTTCTTCATTTTATCAACCGCGCGACGATACACTGGAGAACACGCATGGAAAACCAAGCCATCGGTCTGCTAGTGCACGCTGTCGGCAAAACCGGAGTATTGCACCAGTTGACCGGAGTGATTGCGCGCCACGAAGGCGATATCACGTCGGTGGAGATTCTGGACAACTGGCCGAACCCGTCCCGGACGTATTTCGAGGTGGTGCTGCCGGGCTCGCCGGAGGAACTGCTGGCCGACCTGCGCCAGCTACCGATCGTGCGCGCCGTGGAGACGGTCAACACGCTGCAGAAGATTTACGGCAAGCGCATCATCATCATGGGCGGGGGCGCGCAGGTAGGGCAGGTAGCGATCGGCGCGGTTTCGGAGGCCGACCGCCACAACATTCGAGGCGAGCACATTTCGGTGGACACGATCCCGCTGGTGGGCGAGCAGAAACTGGCCGACGCGGTGCGCGCGGTGGCGCGGCTGCCGCGCGCCAAGGCGCTAGTCCTGGCCGGGGCGCTGATGGGGGGCGATATCGAGGTCGCTGTGCGCGAAGTGCGCCAGGCCGGCCTGCTGGTGATCAGCCTCAACATGGCGGGCAGCGTGCCGGATGCCGCGGACCTGGTGGTCAGCGACCCGGTACAGGCCGGCGTGATGGCCGTAATGGCAGTGGCCGACACGGCCAAATTCACGGTCGAACGTTTGAAGCGCCGCGTGTTTTGAAGGAAGCGTGGCGCAAGCGGTCCTTTAGCCGTGCCAGTGCATGGCACGGTTCCACCTGCAATGAGCCACGATGTAAGCGGAACCGCGGCATGACTGCCGCGGCTGGATACAGAGTAGCGCCGCTTATCGCTCTCGGCGATCTGTTGAGCAGCACCGGCGGCTGCGACCGCCGGCGCTACTGGTAACGCGCAAACTGGCAGCCTTAGTTCACTGTCGTGGAATGGATGGTGGCGCCGTGGCGCATCGCGAAGCGGCGTTTTCCCAGCTCGCCGAAGCGGGCCTTCGCGCGCGACTTGATCAGGCGGAACTGGGTGGCGGTGAGCCGCATGGCGCGGCAGATCTGGTCGGGGGACTGCTCTTCGAGGTAGAAGCGCATCAGTACCTCGCGGTCGCGTTTGGCGATGCTGTTGAGCAGCCGGAAGGCCAGTTGTTGGGTTTGATGCTCGATGGCGAGCCGTTCCGGATCGGGCGTGCGGTCGCGGAGCACGATCCCCGGCTCGAGTTCGGTGTGGTTGCGGCGCGCCTCGACGAGATCGCCAATGTGCGCCGCAATTTGGCGGCGCACGACGGTGTGCACGTAAGCCATGAGGCGATCCGGCTCGCGCAAGTCGCCTCTGCGAATGGACTGCGTGATGATGAGAAACAGATCGTGAACTTTGTCGTCGAGGTCCTGCGGACCCAGTTGGCGATACAGGTAGAAGCGAATACCGGCGCTGAATACGTCGTACAGCTCCTCCATCGCGGAGGGATCTCCCGCGCGAATGCGGCCGACCAGCCCGGCCCAGGGGGCATCCGCGGCGCCTCGACACGACGGCGCCGGCGGTGCTGCTATCTGTGGCAAATTCATAGCGGCGAATCCGGTTCCGCCGCCCCCGGCCAGGGGCTGCGGGATTGGGAACTCTGGCGCGCCATGCCCCGCGCGAAGCATGGTGCGATCGGGAAATATCCTCCTGGAGATATCCCCACAGAAGCATACCAGTGCCACTTCGAAATCAAGCGGCTCTGATGCGGGGAACGAATCACTGAGTTGTGGGTAGAGTAGAAATCCACAGTTCTCGGCGGCAAACTTCTGGCGCGCGGCAACATTTTGGCGCGCTCTTGTTACGGGGCAAGTTGATTTGAGGGAGCTTAGTGACTGGCGCGCGGCTTGCTCCGCAGCGGTTGCGATGTTGGATCGGATCGCGGGACAACTGGAACGCTACATGGACCTGCTGAGCGCGCGGCAAAAGCTGGTCGCCTCGAACATCGCCAATGCGGATACTCCCGGTTATCTAACGCGGGACATCGACTTTCAAGCGGAGTTCGAGAGCGCGGCCGGGTTTTCGCCCAACGTGGTGGAAGTAGGGGGCCTGACGGTCAAAAACGACGGCAACAACGTGAACCTCGACCGTGAGTCGCGCCTGCTCGCAGAAAACGCCATGCGGTTTCAAATGGCCAGCGGACTGTTGCGGTCGCAGATCCGGATCGTGCGGTCGGCGATCGAGGAAGGGCGCAGCGCATGAGCCTGTTCACGGTGTTTTCGATCGGCGCCTCCGGGATGGCGGCGCAGCGGGCGCGCGCAGAATTGCTGGCGGAGAATCTGGCCAACGCCGAAACCACGCGAACCCCGGAAGGCGGTCCTTACCGCCGCAAAGACGTGGTGTTTACGTCCGCCGAAGTTCCAGCGCCGTTCGCCTCCATTTTCGATCGCGAGATGCACGCCGCGGCCGGCGTGGCCATCGCGGATGTAGTGGTGGATGGGCGCGAGCCGGAGCGCCACTATTTGCCCGGGCACCCCGATGCCGACGCGGACGGGTACGTGGCGTTTCCCCGCATGAACCCGGCCGAGGACATGGTGGACTTGATGGGTGCGACGCGCAACTACCAGGCCAACGTGGCCGCCATCTCCGCGGTCAAGGATATGATCGAGCGTTCGCTCGATCTGTTGCGGTGAGGCCTTGATGGCGGCGATTCCCCCCATTTCCGGTCCAGCGTTTCCGGAGCCGATCCGCCCGGCCGCCGAATCGCCTGCGGGTGAAGGCTTTCGCGAGGCTTTTGCAGCGGCGGTCCAGTCGGTCGAGAGATCCAGCCATCAAGCCGCGGCGGCGGTCGACCGGTTTCTCTCGGGCGAAGGCGAAGACGTGCACACCACGATTCTCGCGGCACAGCGCGCCGAGCTTGCCTTCGAGTTTTTCCTGCAGGCGCGCAACAAGGTGATCAGCGCGTACCAGGAAATCATGCGCATGCAGATGTAATGCGTTCACGTTTTCAAGAAAACTGACGATGTACGTGTGCGGGCGCTACGGCCCGCCGATGCCATGCACAAACTCCTGGCCAGCCTTCCGGTCCGCCAGCGCATCCTGATTGTGGGGACTGTGCTCGCCGCAGGTGCGGGTATGTATGCGCTGGTCCAGTGGAAGCGGGAGGCCGATTTCCGGCCTCTGTTCACGGAACTGGCGCCGGAGGACGCGGCCGGGATCGTCCAGAAGCTCAAAGAGGGCGGTGTAGCCTACCGGTTGCCGGAGGGTGGACGGTCGGTGCTGGTGCCATCGGGGCGGTTGGCGGAGCTGCGTCTGAGCCTGGCCGCGGCCGGCCTGCCAAAGAGCGGCCGCATCGGCTTCGAGCTGTTTGATAAGACCAACCTGGGGGCGACGGAGTTCACCGAACACGTGAACTACCGGCGCGCGCTCGAGGGCGAACTCGAGCGCTCGGTAATGTCGCTGGCCGAGGTCGAGCAGGCGAGGGTGCATCTGACCTTCCCCAAAGAATCGGTCTTCCTCGACGCGCAGCAGCCCGCGAAGGCAAGTGTGCTGGTGCGGCTCAAGCCGTCGGCGCACCTGGCGCCGGCGAACGTGGTAGCTATCACCCACCTGCTGGCCAGCGCCGTGGAAGGGCTCGCTCCGGAGGCCGTTTCCGTTCTGGACATGAACGGGAATCTGTTGAGCCGGCCGCGGCCGGGCGGCAGCCTGGATGGTCCGGAAGCCTCCGAAGCGGCGCTCGATTACCGCCACCGGGTCGAGTCGGACCTGCTGCTCAAGATCAACTCGACGCTGGAGCCGCTGCTCGGCGCCGAGAAGTTCCGCGCCGGGGTTTCGGTGGATTGCGACTTCTCAGGCGGGGAACAGAGCGAGGAGATTTTCGATCCGGCCCGGTCGGTGATGCTCAGTTCGCAGCGCAGCGAGGATACGACCTCGGCGGCCAACTCCAGCGGTGTGCCGGGTACCGCCTCGACTCTGCCGCGTCCGACATCGCGTCCCGGCGGCAGCGGAACCCAGGCCTCGCGCGTAAGCGAGAATGTCACCTACCAATCGAGCCGGACGGTGAAGAAGATGCGGCTCCCGGCGGGAGGGGTCCGCAAAATTTCGGTAGCGGTTCTGGTAGACCAGGGTCTGAGCTGGGAGCGCGAGAAGAAGGGGTTCCGCCGCGTGCTGGTCCCGCCATCGGCGGAAAAGCTGAAGACGGTGCATGATTTGGTGGCGGGGGTCACGGGGTTCAACCCCGCTCGGGGCGATCAGTTGGTAGTGGAGACGCAGCCGTTCGAGACGACGTTGAACCTGGAGCCGCCGCAAGCGCCAGAAGCAGGCGCGCCGGTGAAGCCCGGGGCGCCGAAGCTGATGCTGCCATGGGATCGCGAGACGCTGCTGATCGCTGGCGGTGCGGCGGCCGTGCTGATTGCGATCGGAATCCTCCTGGTAAGGCGTATCGGCCGCAAAAAACCGATCCTTCCCGTGACGTTGCCCTCCGAGTTGCCAGCGGGGAGTGCGGCGCCGGCGGTCGAAGAGCAACTCGAAAACCAGCTTGCGGAACGGGAGGCGCGGCAGAAGGAGTTGGAGACTCAGGCCCTGAACCAGTTGAAACTGACGCCGGTGATCACCAAAACGGCGGAAGTCATGGCCAAACACCTGCGGGAAAAGGTAAAGGAGAAGCCCGAGATGTCCGCTCAAGTGTTGCACGGCTGGATTCGTGAAGGGGAGAGCTGAGCGTGATTCTGAATACCACCAAGACGGAAGAGGAGTCTCTAAGCAGTTTGCGAAAGGCGGCTATCCTCCTGGTCGTCCTGGGCGAGCAATCCAGCGCCGACATTCTGCAGCATCTTCCCGAAGACGATGTGCAATTGGTGAGCCGGGAGGTGGCCAAGATCACGGCCATTCCGAGCGAAGTGGCAGAAGTGGTGCTAAAGGAATTCCATCACGTCTTCGAGGCCGGGGACTACGTGGCGCGCGGCGGGCTCGAGTTCGCCCGCAACCTGTTGCTGCGCGCCTTCAATCCTGAGCAGGCGAAGAGACTGCTCGATCGTTTGCAAAAGGCGCTGGGAGCGGAGGCGACCTCCTTCGACGCCATCGAGAGGGCCGACCCGCAGCAGTTGGCAAAGTTCATCCATAACGAACATCCGCAGACGATCGCGCTGGTTCTCTCGCACCTGAATACCTCGCAGGCGGCGGCGCTGCTGATGTCGCTGCCTCCGGGGTTGCGCTCGGATGTCGCGCAACGGATGGCCAGTCTCGACCAGATCTCGCCTGAGATCATCCTCAAGATCGCGGGCGTGATCGGAGGAAAGCTGCGGGCGCTGGGCGAATTCAGCCGCGAATCCTACGGGGGCGTGCGCGCCGTGGCGGAGTTGCTGAACCGGCTGGATTCGACTTCCAGCCGCGAAATTCTGGAGAGCATCGACCGGCAGGATACCAATCTGGCAGAGACCATCCGGCACCTGATGTTCGTATTCGAGGATCTGCTGCTGATCGATCCGATCGGGTTGAAGGAACTGCTGGGCAAGGTGGACAGGAAGGTTCTGACGCTGGCGCTCAAGGGTACCAGCGAGCAGCTGCGCAACCACGTTCTGAGCTGTCTTTCGCAACGCGGCGGAGACATGCTGAAGGAGGATATGGATGCGCTCGGCCCGGTGAAGATCAAGGACGTGGAAGCGGCCCAACAGCAGATTATCGCCGTGGTCCGGCAGCTCGAGGCGGACGGTGTTCTCAGCCTGAAGGGCACGGTAGGCGAGCAGTATGTCCTCTAAGCTGCTGAAGGGGGAGCTGCCCATATCAATTGTGCCGATTCCCTGGCGCGTCGTGGAGGCGGCGGCGACGCGCGCCGGGCCGGATCAGCCCAAACCGGAGAGGTTCGAAAGCCCGGCCGAAGTGGAAGCGCGGAGCGAGCAACGGCTCCGGGCGGCGCGTGAGGCGGGACTGCGCGAAGGGGAGGCGGCGGGCCGGAGCCGCGCGTCCGCCGAGTTGCAACCGGTGATGGAGCGGCTGGCACGCTCGATTGTGGAGATCGGACGATTGCGGGCGCGCTTGCGGAGAGAGGCCGAGGCCGACCTGCTTCGGCTGGCGCTGGCGATTGCGCGCCGGGTGTTGCGCCGCGAGCTCACCATCGATCCTGAGGCCATGCACGGGCTGGTGTTGGGAGCGCTCGAAAAGCTGCAGGGCCAGGAACTCTGCCGCGTGCGCGTACACCCGGCGCACGCGCCCTTACTGCAGGAGTGTCTCAAGCAAAGCAGGCCGGGAGCGCAGGTGGAAGTGATTGCCGATCCTTCCGCCGAATCGGGCGCGGTGATTTTCGAGACCGAGCGGGGCAGCCTGGATGCTTCCACCGAGTCACAACTCGGTGAGATCGAGCGCGGCCTCGCCGACCGGCTGCGGAGGCAGGCATGAACGAGGGCATCTCGCTCGAAGCTTACATGCGGGATCTGGAACTGATCTCAACGATGCGATGGGTCGGCGAAGTGACCGACGTGGTCGGGCTGCTGATCGAGTCGCGGGGCCCATGCACGGCAATCGGGGACTTCTGCGAAGTCATCACGGCGGAAGGCCGCGCCATCCGAACTCAGGTGATCGGGTTCCGCAACGGCCGCGTATTGTCGATGCCACTCGAGGAAACCGGCGGCCTGCAACTCGGGGATGCCGTGCTGGCGCGCCCGGAAGAGGCTCGCGTGGCGGTTGGGCCGGAACTGCTGGGCCGGGTGATCGACGGATTCGGAAAGCCGATCGACGGCGGCCCGGGCTTGGAAACGCGCGAGGCGTACCCGCTGCTGGGCACTCCCGGCAACCCGCTCGAGCGGGAGCACATTACGAAACCGCTAGTTACCGGGATTCGTGCAATCGACAGTCTGCTGCCGTGCGGCATGGGACAACGTGTCGGGATTTTTGGCGGCAGCGGGGTGGGGAAGAGCACGCTATTAGGAGCCATGTCGCGGCACAATTCGGCGGATGTCTCGGTGATTGCGCTGATCGGGGAGCGGAACCGCGAGGTGCGCGGGTTTCTGGAACATGAACTCGGCGATGACGGGTGCAAGAGGTCGGTGGTGGTGGTGGCTACGTCCGAACAGCCCGCCCCTCTGCGGGTGCGTGCCTGCCTGGTCGCGTTGTCGGCGGCGGAGTACTTCCGAGATCACGGTGGCAACGTGCTGCTGGTAATGGATTCCGTCACACGGCTGGCGATGGCGCAGAGGGAGATCGGGCTCGCGGCCGGTGAACCGCCGAGCCAGAAAGGTTATACGCCTTCGGTATTCCATCTGCTTCCTAAGGTGCTGGAGCGGGCGGGAAACTTCCGGCAGGGCTCGATCACTGGGTTTTTCACGGTCCTGGTGGAAGGCGACGATATGAGCGAACCGATCTCCGATGCAGTGCGCGCCATTCTCGACGGCCACATTGTTCTTTCGCGGCGGCTTGCGTCGGAGGGACACTACCCCGCCATTGACATCCTGCACTCGGTGAGCCGGCTCGCTAATGAGATCTCAAGCGACCGGCAGGCCCAGGCGGCGCAAAAGCTGCGGCAATCGCTGGCGGCGTACCGCGATGCCGAAGACCTGATCCAACTTGGGGCGTACGTGGCCGGATCGAATCCGGCGCTGGATGCGAGCATTCAATTACGGCCCGAACTGCTCGAATTCCTGCGCCAGGATCACGCGGCCAACTCGCCGATTGAGCAGACACTGGCCCGCATGGAGGAACTGGCGTCGCGGCTGATGGCGACCGCAACTCCGGCAAACACACCTTGAAAGCCTTTCAATTCCGGCTGGAGAGGGTGCTGGACTGGCGGCGCGTGCAACTCGAGATTGAGGAAACGAAATTCCAGGAGCAACTCGCCGCGGCGGCGCAGCTGGATGCGGCGCGAGCGGAACTCGAGGCTGCGGCGGTTTCGAGCGAGGTTGCCGTGCGCGCTTGGCGTCCGCTGTCCGGCGGAGACCTGGAGGCGCTGGGACGCTTCCGCGATCACGTGTATGAACGGCAGCAGGCGATCGCTGCGCTCCGTGCGGAGTGCCAGCAGCAGCTTGCGGCGCAGGAACGCGCTATGCAGGATGCGCGCCGCCGCTGCCGTTTACTCGAGCGGCTCAAGGAACGGCACTACGCCGAGTGGCAAGCCGCCAGCGATCGCGAGAGTGAACAACTGGCAGCGGAAGCGCACTTGGCGGGCCTGACGCGGCTGAACAGCGGGCTACGTGCCCGCTGGTAGCGCCGGCGGTCGCAGCCGCCGGTGGGGTTCGGCTGGAGACGAGATCGCCGGCGCTACTACGCGGCTGCAGCGGCGGCCGGGTGGCGCTACGCGAACGATAATGGCGGTATGCCGGGAGACGAGCAGACCGTCGATTTTTATTGCCCCACTTGCGCCAAGCCGGTTGCCGAGCCGCTCGTTTGCGGCGACTGCCACGCCTTGATCTGCCGCGTGTGCGGCACGCCGCTCGAGCGCATCGACGAGCTCGGCATCGGCTAGGATCGTCT
>CAYMHP010000041.1:0-27016 GCA_964390225.1 uncultured Solibacteraceae bacterium | reverse complement strand
GGCGTTCAGCCGGCCGACCATCGTGTTGACGACGCGCGCCGTTCGAAGAAACTCACCTTTGAGCTGGCGCCCATCCACTTCCAGAGCCATGGTTTGGGACAGATCGCCTTTCGCCACCGCGCCGATTACACGCGCCACCTCGGTGGATGGCTGCACGACGTCGCCGATCAGCGTGTTCATCGAATCGACGCAAGAGGCCCACCCGCCGCCGTGGTTGCCAAGAGTGGCCCGCTGGTTGATCCGGCCCTCTTTTCCGACGGCGTTGCTGATGCGCCCGAACTCCCGCGTCATTTTTTCGTTTAGCTCGATGACTTCGTTCAAGGCCTCGGCAATTTTCCCGTCGACGCCGATGGCATCCACCGGCATCCGAACGGAAAAATCACCGCGCCGGAAGGCCGTCAGTACTTTCAATAACTCTCGTTTATTCAATGCTTCGGGTGAAGCGATCGTTCGTGCGCTCATGGGTCCCCTCGAAGTGACAGAGTACGGGCGCGTGCCTGCCGGTACGTCTTTCGATTATGGCTGTCGGGAGAAACCCCGGTTTAACGAGAGGTGAGCTTTAGTACAAACACCTCCGAATGAACGGTTGGTTCACGTACAAAAGCGCTGTCCTGCGTAACTTTAGTTATTGCCGGTTTTCCTGGCGGGGTTGTGGTTTTCGCGTCTGCCGCTTTTCCGCAGACCTTCCGGAATTCGACCCATCCGCGCTGCGCTCTGCGCTGGGAGTGGCGCTCTGTGCCTTCGAACGCTGGGCATCGAGGCGCATCTGGCGCGCCGCCGCGCGCTCTTTGTGCCGCTCGAACTCGATCGCGCGAGCCACGTCGTCGTCCGTCTGCTTGCGCTTCTGATCGCTCGCTGCGTAACTCAAAGGCTGCAGAATAAAACCCGTGCTCATCCCGACAATCACCAGCCATTTCGCACTCATGGACACCCCTCCGGCTGTCCTGAGCAGCAATGCGGCCATTGTCCGGATCCGCACACGCCTGCGGCCCGTAAAAAGCTCCACCTTGGACCGGCCGTTGCACGTTTGGAATACGAAAGGTGAAGGCACCATGGACCCACGGGATCAAGTTCGAGAACGGCCAAGCGATCTGCCGGAAATCGCCTTCTGCGAGGAAAAGAACCGGCTGATGGGTGATTACCTCCGGGCCATTCGAGAGCTTGTGGCGCTCCATAGCCAGCAAACCCTCGCCGTCATCGATGGCGATAACGACTTCGCACGCTTCGATGTGCTCATTCACATGGCCAACGAAAGAAAAGATCTGGCCAAGTATGGGCTGATTGCGCATGTTGATGCTCATCGATGCGGCGACAGGTGACAACATGGCATTGACAAGGGTGGAACGAGAACAGATCAACGACAGCAGGCTCAAAATCCAATCCGCAGTGAATACCCTCAGTCAGGTGGATCCCGAGAAAATTCCCGATTACGACGAGATTCAGTCCTGTCTGGAAAACGCGGACAAGACGCTGGGCGGAACCCTCCGATCCAGCACCGAATCGATCAGGTAAAGCTCCGCTACCAGCGCATCCGAGCGTGCACGGACTGGTCGTCGACGCTCACATCCAACTGCAGATTCGAGGGCACTAGCGGCGTGTTTGCCAAATCCACTGCCAAAAGTTCGTCGGCAATGTAGTTGCGGTGCTCGCCGATGGCCTCTCTCATCTGGCAGCTATCCGTAGTGAGACTCAGTTCAATCCGCTGGCTCACCGATAGTCCAGCATCCTTCCGCGCCACTTGAAGATGGCGCACGAGATCGCGGACAATACCTTCCCTCTTTAGGGCATCCGGCAGTTTGAGATCGAGCGCTACCAGGAGTTGGTTTTCCTCGACGACTCCGTACCTGCCGTCAGGCTCCCGGTCGACGCGAAACAGCGCCGCCGGGACCAGCAGATCGAAGCCGGGCACCTGCGCCTCGCCCCCTGCCTCCACGTGCTTACCAATCGCCTCCCGCCCCGCCTCGTCCAGCGCTTCAAACGCCTGGCGGAAACGCGCGGCGTCGCGGCGGAAATGAGCGTTCGCCGCCCGCCAATCGGGGCGCACGACCGTTTGAAAGAAGCGCGTCGAATCCGGAGCGAACCGCAGTTCCTTGACATTCAATTCGCTCTGAATGACGGAGCTCTGCTCTTCAACTTCCTGCTTTCGTTGATCCGAGCAGACCACGTACGCCGCCGACAACGGCTGGCGCACCCGGATAGAGGATTGCGCCCTGAGTTTGAGCCCCAGCCGGACCACTTCCCGCACCGTTTCCGTCCGGCGAAGCAGCGCCTCGTTCCGCCACTCGGGCGGCACTTCGGGCCAGTCGGCATGATGCACCGATTCCGCGGCGCCGGCATCCAAGCCGCGCACCGCATTCTGCCAGATCCGCTCCGTTAGAAACGGAATGATGGGCGAGAGCACCTGCGTGGTGGCGCGTAAGGCGGCCAAAAGAGAGCTGTAGCACGCGCGTTTATCGTCGTCGTGTCCACTGCGCCAAAACCGCCGGCGGCTCACCCTCACGTACCAATTCGAGACATCGTCGAGATAGGCTTCGATGTCGCGGATCACCGCTGGCGTGTCATAAGATTCATAGCCGTGTTTGGCATCGTCCAGCATCACCGCCGTGCGGGCCAGCAACCAACGATCGGTTACCAGCAGCGACTCCGGCGCCGGTGGCTGGGATAGGTCGGGCTGATCCACGATGGCATAGTTCACCAGGAACGAATAGATGTTCCACAGATCGGCGATTTTCCGCGCCGCCATCTCGGCCAGCTTGTAGCTGAACCGCATGTTGACGGAGACCGGGCGGGCACAGAACAGGTACCGCATGGGGTCGGCGCCAATTTTGTTCACCGCATCGTCGAACTGGATCATAAATCCGGTCTTCGAAAAGCGCGTCCCTTCTTCGCTCACCACCGATTCGTAGGAAAGCACTTTCTCATACGGCGCGCGGCCTGTCAGCGTCACGCTCATGAACAGCATGGAATAGAACCAGAGCCTGACCTGCTCCCGCATCTCGCTGATCCACTCGGCGGGAAAGGCGCGCTCCCACTGCTCTCGGTTCTCGAAATAGCCGAGAGTGCTGAAGGGAACTATCCCGGCATCCAGCCAGCAGTCGCCCACTTCCACAACGCGCGGCGCTTCGCCGGAACATTTCGGGCAGCGAATGCGCACGTCGTCAATCCATGGCCTGTGCAACTCCGGTAACGTGTCTACAGCCTTGGGATCGATGGCCAGCGAGCGCAGTTCCTCTCGCGAGCCAATCACCGTCAGATCACCGCAATGCGGGCAGAGGTAGAACGGTAGAGGAAGACCCCAATACCGTTTCCGCGAAATGCACCAGTCGCCCATGTTGGTGAGCCAGTCTTCCATGGCTTTCCCGATATGCTCGGGCATCCAAGTGACGCTCTGCGCCGCCTCCAACATACGGGGGCGGATTTCATCGCAACTGATAAACCACTCGCTTACCAGCCGGAAGATCAGCTCTGTCTTGCACCGCCAGCAAACCGGGTACGGGTGGGTGTACATCTCGGACTTCAGCAGCTTGCCGGCTTCCTTCAGCGCATACGCTATATCCTGCGCAACATCGGAGGCGTGCTTGGAAGCGAGCCACCCGAAATCGGGCAGATAGTTGCCGTTGCCGTCAACCGGCGAAATCTCCGGCAGACCAAGGTCCCGTCCGAGTTCGTAGTCCTCGCGGCCGCAGCCGGGAGCGATGTGGACGATACCCGACCCCTCGACGGCATCGACGTCCTTCCACGGCACCACCTTATGTTCGATCGCCTGCTGCTGCGGCAGTTCCGGAAAGAACGGCTCGTAGCCCTGGCCCACCAGTTCCGATCCCGGAAACTCACGCACCACTGTCGGATGAAACTCGCGCAGTTTGCCCAGCGCGTCCTTGCAAAGGATGACGGTGTAATCCCAGTGCCGGGAAGAAACCTCGCAATACGTAAGCTCCGGGTTCACTGCAGCCGCCACGTTGGCCGCCAGCGTCCACGGGGTGGTCGTCCACAGCAGCAAGCGGCGCGAGGGCGTAGCCGTCAACGTCGCAAGGACGAAGACGGACAGGTGTTCCAGGTCCTTGTGTGACCCGGCCATTTCGTGTTCCGAAAGACTCGTCCCGCAGCGCCAGCACCAGGGCATCGGAAGGCCGCGCTGATAGAGCCAGCCGCGGCGATGGCATTCCTTGAGAAACGCCCAGATCCCTACGATGTTGTAATCGTGGTACGTGAAGTAGGAATGGTCCCAATCCATCCACTGGCCCAGACGAATGGATTGGTCGCTGATGACCTTTGCGTATTTCTCAACGCGCTCACGGCACTGCCGTGAGAAATTGGCGAGCCCGAATCGTTCAATGTCGGGCTTGCCATTGAATCCCAGTGACCGCTCGACTTCCACTTCCACCCAGAGTCCCTGGCAATCGAAGCCATTCTGGTACTTGGCCGAATGGCCGGTGGCGGCCTGGTAGCGCAGGAAGACGTCCTTCAGCGTGCGGCCCCAGGCATGGTGCACGCCCATGGGGTTGTTGGCGGTAATAGGACCGTCGATAAAGGGGAACAGCGGCTGATCTTGCCGCAATTGGCGCAGCTTTTCGAAGGCGCGGGAGTCCCGCCAAAACGTAAGGATTTCCTCTTCCAGCGCCGGCGCGTCGAACACCGGCGGCACCGATTCCAAGTTGTTCATGGGTTCTATGAACAATTGTCACATAGGGCCGAACCGGGTTTCAGGCTGGCGCCACGGCGCCCCTATTGCCTACTGCTTCTTCTTCTGTTTGAATGCCGCGATTCCCACGTTCACCAGGGCAGCCGCCCGGCTCGGGCCATATCGCCCTTTCGCCTTGAATTTCTTGCCACGGCTCTTGTTGTATGAAGTGAAAAATTCTTCGAGCTGATCCAGGATCGATCCCGGAACCTCGTCCAGCGAATGCAGTTCCTGGTGCGCGAACGAGTGCACCGCCACTCCGATCAGCCGGTGATTGGCAAACCGTTTTCCATTTTCGGTCTGTTCGGCCTCGATCACCCCGATGATGCGTACGTCCAATGCGCAGCCCACGTGCCCGGGTTCGTCCATCAGCAGCATGACGTCCACCGGATCCCCATCCTCCCCCAGCGTGCTGGGAATGAAACCGAAGTCGTATGGGAATGAAAGCCCTTCCGGGAGCAGGCCGCTCAGGGTGAACGCGCCGTATTCCGGGTCATAGCGGAACTTGTTACGCCGGCCTTTGGGGGTGTCAATGATGACCTTGCACTCCCTCTTTTTTGGATCCCAATTGTTCGGACACTCCACGAGGTTTGACATGTCCGTTGATTTTATCCAGGCCACCCGCCCCACTCGATTGATGCAAAGCGGTATTCGCACACTTGTGCCGTTCCTTCGGCCGTACAGATACACTCGAGATTGCGGGTTTTCAGGCCGCTGCGCCGGCCCCGGGCGAAACCCTTGGTTCCATTCGCGAATCAGTCAAGTAGGGAGATTTGGGAAGTGCGGCCTGCCATCCTTCTATTTTTCGCGTCCACGCTTGGATTTGCGAGTACGTGGTCGGGGTTTTTGGTCGATTCCAACTGCTACACATCCGAAGAGCACAACATCAGTCCGCACGATACGTTGAACCACGTCAATCGGGACATGGCTTGGGAGATTCAGTTTTGTGCTGCCAAACCAAAGACAAAGAAGTTCGCTGTCGTTCAGGAGGATTGGGATAGCCTCGCGTTCGATTCAGCGGGAGATGCAAAGGCCCGCGACCTCGTAGTAAAGGCTAAGAAGAAAGGCGTGTTGACCGTCGTTGTCAACGGCCAATTGAACAAGAAAACGATCCAAGTGGATTCGATTGCCGTCGCGAACGCTCCTCAGTAGGGCGTTTCGCCTACTCGTACCGGAGCGCTTCGACCGGATCCAGTTGCGCGGCCTTTACCGCGGGCCAGACCCCAAAGAACAAGCCAACCGCGACCGAAACTCCAAACCCCGTGCCGAGCGCCCATGCGGGTACCTGGGAGGGTAGAGAGGGCACGAGTTTCCCCACCAAGAGCGTGACCGCGACCGCAATCAGTATTCCCAGCACACCGCCGGCGCCTGTAAGCGTCATCGCTTCGATTAGGAATTGGCCGATGATGTCGCGCCGGCGGGCGCCGATGGCTTTGCGAACGCCGATTTCGCGCGTGCGTTCGGTGACGCTGACCAGCATTATATTCATCACGCCGATTCCGCCCACCAGCAGGCCCAGCGCCGACATAGCGATCGCCACCAGCCCGACGATTCCTGTAATGTTGTCGATCTGTTGAATGATCTGGTCCGGCGTAGCGATGGTGAAATCATTATCATCCTTGGAAGGGATGCGACGGATGCGCCGCATCGCCGCCTGCACTTCGTCGAACGCCTGCTGCCGCCGGCCTGTCCGGGCCTTAGCGGTAATGAAGTAGCTCGTCAGCTGCGGATACCGGATTTCCGCCGTGCGCAGCGGCATGTCGATCGAGGTGTCCTGCTCGTTTTCCCCAAAAAAGCCGCCCTTGGCCTTCTCGTAGACGCCCACCACCGTGTACTCCGCGCCGTCCATCATGACCGTGCGCCCCACAGTGCTGCCGGTCGGAAACAAGGCGTCCGCCAGGCTCGCGCCAATCACCACGACCCGCGCCGCTCTGGCATTTTCGTCCGGCGTGAAGAAGCGGCCCTCACGGAAGTCGCGCGGCGTCAGTTCCATCTCGTTCGGCGAAAGCCCGCTAATATTGATGTTCTCCGATTCATATCCGCGCACGCGTACAGTGATGGGATTGCCTTCCACCACCGGCGGGATGTATAGCAGCAGCCCCACATCCTCCACCGAAGCGCAAGAACGCTGGATGAAATCCGCGTACTCCGGCTTCATCGGCCGGCGTTTTCTCTCTTTCAGGGTGCCGTTCGAGCCCGGTCCGCCCGAGAACCGCGAGACGAAAATATTATCCGGACCGAGCTCCTGAAAGAAGATGACGATTCCCTGGCGCAGACCGGTGAGCAATGATGCCACGGTCACCACGGTCGTTATGCCAATGACGATACCGAGGATGGTCAAGAGCGACCGGAAGCGGTGCGTCCACACCGCCTGGATCGCCATTTGCACGTTCTCACGGGGGGTGACGTACATGCCTTACTCCGCTCTCAGTGCTTCTACCGGATCGAGCCGGGACGCCCGCGACGCCGGATACCAGCCCGAAGTGATTCCCACAATACTCGACACTGCGATCGCTAGCACGACGTAGGACGCGGTCATGTGAAGGGAGAAGTTGAGGAGCCGGCCTACCAGCAAGGTGAGCCCGGCGCCCACCGCGACCCCGATACTGCCCCCCAAAATCGCCAGCACCACCGCTTCGATCAGCACCTGCAGCAGAATATCGCTGCGGCGCGCGCCGAGCGACTTGCGCAGGCCGATCTCGTGCGTCCGTTCCGTGACGCTGACCAGCATGATGTTCATGATGACGATCCCACCGACTACCAGGGAAATGCAGGTGACCGGCACCACCACGGCCGCAACCATCCCGAGCACCTGATCGATGAAGCCTCGAATCGCATCCGGCGTCAGGTTGTCGAAGTTATCGGGCTGGCCGGGGCGCGCGTGAAAACGCGTCCGCAACGCCGCCCGCGTCGCATCCAGCGCCTCTTGCATCGTCAGCCCTGTGCCCGGCTTGGGGCGGCCGAACACGGGAAATCCCATTCCCGGGCCGAAGAGGCGGTCGAAAGCGCCGATCGGAATGTACATCGTATTGTCCTGATCGCGCCCAAATACGGATCCAACCTTCTCCAAAACGCCCACCACGGTGAAATCGATGCCCTGGATGCGCACCATCTTGTCGAGCGGCGACGCCCCTGTCGGGAACACTGTATTCTTTACCGTCTCGCCGATGACCGCGACAGGGAGCCGCGCACGCTCCTCCTGTTCCGTGAAGAAGCGGCCGTCCTCAATCGCAATATCCCGGATCGCCTCCATTTCCGCCGAAACACCGACGACCACCACGTCCTCGGCGGTAAGGTTTTCCCGTTTTACGTCGGAGACGTGGTTGCGATACGGACTGTACAGGACATCCTTGCCATCAATCGCGCGAACGAAACGGAGATCGTCGGCACGGATGGGCTTATTGCGCTTTAAGCGGTCGAAGTACTCGCGCCGCGTCAGGTTGCCCGCGGCGGCGATCTGCGCCACGATAAATGACTCCGACCCGAATGCCTTCGATGTGCTGTCCTTGGCGTAAACGGCCAAGCCGTCGATGCCGGCGCCGACCAGTACAACGCTGGCCACCCCGATGATGATCCCCAATAGGGTGAGGAAACTTCGCAGCTTATGAGCGCGCAGGGAATCGATCGCCAGCCGGAAGGCATTCTGGAACTGAGTCCACCAGCGCGCGTATTCGGCCATTTTTTTCAGAATACCTTAAGATGAGAGTTCGACATCCCTCAATGCAGCTTCTCCGCCTTGCCTATACAACGCAATTCCTGATCGCTTTGTTCACAATCTTTGACGTCTGGAGCCAGGTAGGCGGGCAGAGCCACCTTGACCTGATGCCGTGGTACCTGAAGCTGGGGCTTTCCGGGGGCGCATCGTTCGCCATTGTCAAAGCCACAGCGGCGGCGGTTTCCAGCGAACACGCCTGGAATGGCCAGACGCTGCGGTGGCTGGGCATTCTGGCCGCACTGCTGGTCGGTTGCGGCCTGGCCAGCTACTACTATCACCTTTACGAACAACAGCAAGACGAGCAGGACGAGAGCGTGACGTCGCGGCTCGCGCGACCAGCGGCAAAGACCGCCGGCGCTCCCGAAGCGAGCGCGGCACAAGCGTCGACCGCGAATCACGCCCGCCCTTTAACGCCGGGGGTCACGACATTCGTCACAATGGCGTTCCACGTGCTCTCCGACACAGCGCGGTTGCTATGGCCCGATCCCTCGTTCCATACCCCACCCGAGACCACGAAAACGAGGTCCTTCACCCGGAAGTCATCGACCCCCGCATAGCCGACGTGGAGGCGCTGGCACGCTGGCTGGACTACGCGTTCGTCTTGCCCGGCGGATTCCGCTACGGGCTCAGCGGCATCATCGGCCTGATTCCGGGTATCGGCGACATCCTCGACGCCCTACTCTCCGTGTACATAGTGGCTCGCGCTGTGCATCTTGGAATTCCGCGCGTGACCATCGCGCGCATGGTTCTGAACATCGGCATCGAAACCGTCGCGGGGCCGTGCCGTTCCTCGGCGCTATCTTCGACACGGCGTTTAAAGCGAACCGGCGAAATTACCGGCTCCTCAAAACCCAGCTCGCCGGAGACCGGCGTCAGACGGCCAAGGATTGGACTTTCGTGATCGTCACCATACTGTTGGTCAGCGCCAGCGTGGCCCTCCCGTTCCTCATCCTGTTCGAAATCGTGAAACACATCTGAGCAGTAGCGCCCGCGGCCCCGGCCTGCTGTCTTAGCGCGCGATGGCTGGCGCTGGCGCCGCTGCGCAGTCGTCCACGGCCCCCGACAGTTGTGCCAAAATTGCTCCGCTATCGAGCCACACGTTTTCCCGGCTGATCCGCCCGTCGCGGAATTCCCAGACGTGCAGCAGCCGAAAACGGATGCGGCGGCCGTTTCCCGCTACGCCGAGAAATGCTCCGGGGACCGTGCCGCTCCACTCGTGTTCCATCACACAAAAGTCGGCGCCGTAGTACCGGCGCACCGGGTCCATCTGTTCGCTGTGAATGGCTTCGATCAGCTCCGTGTAAAAGCCCTGCGCCTCCGCCTTCCCGTGGCCGGGCCCCAGGGGCCACCCCACCACGTCGTGTTCGACATCGTTGGTGTACATTGCCACTGCGCGAACAGGGTCGCCCGCCATCTCCGCCGCAATATGCTCTTCGATTAAACGATCCATCGTTGCTGTTTCCATTGAAACCTCAGTCGTAAGGTTGCCTTACGACTGAAGGTAAGGTATCCTGACTAATATGTCAAGCGAAAAATCGTCGGCCGTTGCAGTCCCGGAGGAGGGCCCGGCTCTGGGCGCACTGCTGCGCCTGGCCTGGCAACGGACCCGTGAAGGACTCTACGAGGCGGTTCGCACCGGCGGCTATGACGATCTGAACCGCGCGCATGTTGCTTTATTTCGCTACGAGACTCTCGACGGCGAGCGCCCCACTCAACTCGCCGATCGCATGCAGATCACCAAACAATCCATTAACGATCTGCTGCGCCACCTCGAGGCTTGCGGCTACGTGGAACTGCGGCCCGATTCGGATGACAAGCGGGCGCGGCGCGTCCGGCTCACCGCGCGGGGACGCCGACTGGATACGTACATCCGCACTCAAGCGCGCGCCGTCGAGCGCTCCATCGCCGGCGAAATCGGCCCGAGCCGCTACCACGAGTTTCGCAAAACGCTCGAGACGATCGCCGGAACGCCGAAACCCACTCCGGAAACGTAGCGCCTGCATCGTAGGGCAGGCTGACAACCTGCAGCGGGTTAATAACCCGCTTGCAGTGTTCATACCGCCCGCCGATTCGCGAACACCAAGCGACATTGCGTTTCAGCCTGCTCCTGCTGGCCCACTGGTCCCAGTCCGCCCCTTGCACATAATTACGCACCCGAATATCCTATTTCCTCTGGAGCCAGGCCGCCTGCCAGCGCCCCTCCTCCGGACTCACATGTCGCGACCCCCTCGAAGTATGTCCTGTCTCACGCGAGAATGGCTCGTCGCGCTCCTCTCGCTACCTGTAACGGCCTGGGGGCAAGCAAGCCTGCCGCGTCCTCTGATCGCAGGCCCCACCGACGAGTCGAATCGCATTCAGCTCAATACCGGTATTCATCCATATGCAACGCCCGCTTTCGATCGCGGCTTGGCTCCCGCAACGCTCCCCATGGAGCGCATGCTGCTGGTCCTCAGGCGCAGCGCCGAGCAAGAAACAGCTCTCGATGATTTCCTCCAGCGTCAACTGGAGCCCTCCTCGCCCGATTACCACCGATGGCTCACGCCCGAGGAGTTCGGCCGCCGCTTTGGACCCGCGGAATCCGACATCCGGAGCGTTACCGAATGGCTCGCTTCCCACGGCTTCCGGGATTTTCATACAGCCTCCGGCCGCATGGCCATCGAATTCTCCGGCACCGCCGGCAATGTGCTGAGCGCTTTCCGGACACCGATCCACAAATATTCCGTTCGCGGCCGGCAGTACTGGGCCAACTCCGGCGATCAGCAGATTCCCGCGGCACTGGCCCCGGTCGTGGTCGGGGTCAGCACGTTGCACAACTTCCCGCTCCGCGATCCCGACGTCGCGCAGTTCGACGGCGCCTCTGGATGCAACCTGGGGAACTCCTCCTGTCACTGGGTCGGCCCTTACGATTTCGCGCTGCTCTACAACACTCTGCCGCTCTGGGACGCCGGAATCGATGGTTCCGGGCAGAGCATCGCCATCTTGGCCGAGAGCAACTTCAACCTACAGGATGTGCGGAACTTCCGGGCGGTGTTCGGCCTTCCGCCGAACGATCCGGAAATCGTTTTGAACGGCCGCGACCCCGGCGTCGTTCGTGCCGGCGGCGATGAAGCGGAAACGCTGGGTGACGCCATGTGGGCAGGCGCCGTGGCCAAGGGGGCCAATATCAAAGTCGTGATTTCGGCCTCCACAAACAGCACTCTCGGCTACCAGCTTTCCGCTCAGTATGCCGTCGATCGAAACCTGGCGCCGATCGTCAGCGCCAGCATTGGTGCCTGCGAGCTTTGGCTAGGAACCGCGACCAACCAATTCTGGCGTCAACTCTGGCAACAGGCCGCAGCCCAGGGAATCACCGCAATCGTTTCGTCCGGGGATGGAGGCGCGAGTGGCTGCGATAATTTTCTGGCCACGCGCCCTGCGCCAGCTAAATACGGCCTTGCCGTGAATGGATTCGCCTCCACGCCCTACAACATCGCAGTCGGCGCCACGGACTTCTATGCCGGCGGCCATCCCGAAGACTATTGGAATCCCTCCAACGACTCCAACCTGATCACGGTCAAGGGCTACATTCCTGAGACCACCTGGAACGACTCCTGCGCAAGCACGTTTTTGAAAAGCCCCGCGGGCTACAGTGAAGATGCCCAAGCCAACTGCAATAACCCGCTCCTTTCCCGTTATGTAGGCCCGCTCGGCAGCGGCGGCGGCGCCAGCGCGTGCACCATCTCTGACGGGCACGATCCTGGCAGCTGCCGCGGCGGCTATGCAAAGCCCTACTGGCAGCTAGCTCCCGGAGTGCCCAACGACGGACGGAGAGACCTCCCGGACGTTTCTCTTTCTGCGGGCGGCGACCTCTCCGCGAATCTGTATGCGGCTTGCAAAGCCGAAGATGGCGTTCCGTGTAGTCTGGAAGACTCGCGAGTCGGGGGAGCGACCGGCGCGACTTCCCTCACAGCGCAACTGTTCGCGGGCATTATGGCGATGGCCGTCCAGAATTCCGGCTCTTGGCAGGGAAACGCCAACGCTGTGCTGTACAAACTGGCGGCGAGTCAGCACCCTGAGGATTGCAATGCGAGCGAAATCCCGGCAGCCTACTGCATTTTTCATGATGTGACGTCGGGGACGAACGCGATGCCGTGTGCCAAAAACAGCCGGAATTGCCTCACGGCAAATTCGCGAAACCAATACGGAATGCTCTCGGGCTACCCCGCGCAACCCGGATACGACCTGGCAACCGGCCTTGGTTCCGTGGACGCTTTCAACCTGGTCACGGCCGGCGGCTGGCGAAGCGACGCTGCCGTCACTTCCGAAATCGATGCCGAAGGCGTCTTGAACGCCGCCAGTTACGCCCGAGGCGCGCCGGTGGCGCCGGGAAGCCTGGCGGCGGTGTTCGGAAGCTTCGCTCTCGACAGCGCAACGATCGCGCCGGCTCTGCCCATGCCGCCGATCCTCAGCGGGCTAACTCTCAAAGCGGGCAAGGGATATCCCGTCCCGATGATCTTCGTCTCGCCCACCCAGGTGAACATCCAGGTACCTTGGGAACTGGAGGGCGAAGAAGCCGCCTCGCTCACCGCCGTCATAGGCGGCCGGGCAGGCGCAGCCGTCCCTCTCCCCCTTACCGCGTTCGCGCCGGGGATCTTTACCGTTACCGGCACAGGCTCCGGCCAAGGCACGATCCTCGACCTCGCGAATCACATCGTGGATGCGTCGAACCCGGCCCATCCCGGCAATATCCTGCAGATCTTCTGCACCGGCCTGGGAGCAGTTTCCAACCGGCCGCCGAGCGGCCAGGCAGCGCTTGCAAGTCCGCCTTCGGAGACGCTCAGCACTCCGGCCGTGACCATCGGCAATGTAGCGGCCGAGGTGCTATTTTCCGGCCTTACGCCCGGTCAGGTCGGCTTGTACCAGGTGAATGTCCGTATGTCGCCTTCGACCCCAAAGAGCTCCAACGTCCCTGTTGTGCTCTCGATCGGCGGAGTGAGTTCCAACGTCGTGAGCATCACCGTGCGCTGACTGCCTCCGCGATGCTATTTCGCGACCAGATGCTGCAAGTCTTTCTCGTTCTCCAGACAAATGTAGTCGAGTAGTTCCGTATCCACTCTGAGGTTCTGATGCAGGGTAACGGTCCACGGCGCGGTGTAGGCCTTCGGATCGTCGACCGCGACCACGACGTCCAGCTTGCCGTAGTTCACCCGCCGGAAGCGTTCCGTGATGGTTCCCGCTTCCGTGAGTGGGCTTCCCTTGCGATCGAGCCACAGGCCATCTCGGAATCCGGTGGTCTTCACTACCAGGGTTTCGCCGTCCCACTTTCCGGTGGAATATCCGTTCCACGACGGTTGCGGATCTCGCGGCGACGGCCTCCCATCGGTGAAGATCTGCCGGTACATCGCGTTGCGTTCATTGAGAATCACAACCAGTCCTGGCGTTTGGACGACCTTTCGGAACAGCGGGTCCGTGTGCAGCTTCAGCACGCCTCCGGGTAAACAACGTGAGGTCGGGTCGCCCTGCCCGTGCGCGGCGCCTCTCTCCTTCACCAGCGCCGCCGCCACGGTTGATACGGAAGACCACTCTTAAACGCATACCCGATGTCCCAAAACTCCTGCGAAGTGAGCATGTCGTCGCAATTGTAAGGGGGGCAGGGCCGGTTCTCTTCGTCCACCCAGATCCCCGAAAGGTCCGGCTTGCCATCCCTCGCTCGCGGCGCCGGGGCGTTGAGATTTGGCTCCCCATTGGGCAGCCTCGGCACACCCGCCGTCTGATACTGCACCCACTGCGCCCAAGCAGGAATCGACGTCAGGAAAAAGAAGGTGACGACGGCAGCAGTCCTCATAATGTTAGCTTTTCCGGCCGCGCCAACCGCGCCCGGTAGGAACATCTTAATGCAAGTCGTTGGTACGCGAACGGTGGCGTAAGGCTCGGTCGTGCACCGGCGAGTTCCCTCGTCTGGAGAAGGCGGAGCCTCATCCCACAATTAGTGCGCCTTGGACCGGTGGGCAAAGACCGCCAGCGCTATGATCGCAAACCGCTGATTCCGACCGAAATAGTCCAATTGTTGAAAAAAGAAGCAAATTGTTGAATTTTTCCCTTCCCCTGCCCTGCAACCTGCCGTAAAATTGAGCTATGAAGAAATTCAGACCTCAATACCTTCTTTTGGGGATCGCCCTGGCCTTCACCTCTGTCGCCGTTCGTGCCGCAGATCAGCCCTCGAAGACCATCAAGAAGGTACCGGTTCGCGATAGCGCTCTGAACGGGAAGGAAATGTTCAACCAGTACTGCGCCGTCTGCCACGGTCCGGAGGCGAAGGGGAATGGGCCGGCCGCGGATGCCCTGAAAAAAGCCCCCGCCGATCTCACCCAGATCGCCCGTAAGAACGGCGGAACCTTCCCCGAGGTGAGGATTCTGCGCGTAATCAAGGGAGACGATGTCATCATCGCCCACGGCACCCGCGATATGCCAGTCTGGAATACCCTATTCCGATCGCTCCACAGCCAGCCAGAGAGTGATCTGCGGGTGAATGCATTGCTGAACTACGTGGAGCAGCTACAGGTCAAGTGACGGGCGGCGTCAGCGGATGGAACCCGTTGCCGCCGCGTCGACGGAAATCCGGTTCTCGTCCAGAATCGTCCCCACGGCCCGCTGGAGCGCCGCGCGTGCCTTCACGTAGGCGCTCTTGGCGGCCACTTCGGTGGAGCGCGCCTGCGCCAGCAAGCTCTCGTACTGGATGACGAAAAAGCTGGTGGAGGCGCCCACATCGAACTTGGCCTGCTCAATATCGAGTGACTGCTCCTGCAGCGCCCGCGACTGGGCAGCGGCTTCATAGGACGCACGCGCGCGCCGCATGGCGATCAGCGCATCCTCCACTTCCAGCCTCGCCTGGTTTTGCAACTGCCGGAGGCGAACCTCGGACTGTTTCACTTGAATCTCGTCCCGCGCCAGATCCGCCTCGGCGATCCGGTTATGAATCGGCAGATTCAACTGGAGACCCACACCGTAGGTAGGGTACTTGCGCGAAAAGATCTGGTCGAGCACGCCGCCGTAGCCGCCGATCAGGGCCGGATCGGCCGTGGGCAGGAGCGGATTGAGCGCGCCGGCCAGGCCGTTATTTTGCGCGACTCCCACCAGGTCCACCTCCGGCCGCGTCGCGCTCTTCGCGCCCAGCAACCCGATGCGGGAGTTCTCGATTTGCAGTTCACCCTGGCGCAGGTCCGGACGTGTCGCGATGGCGCGGGAGGTCAGGTCCTGGATCGGTTGCACCTCTTCCTGCGCCGGTATCTCCAGAGTGTCTGTGGGGATGAGGCGCGCCGCCTGCACTTCCGCGTCTTCGTTGCCCTGCCGCGTAATCACGTTCTTCAGGATCGCCTCCTGCTCCTGCAGCAGGCCTGTCGAGTTCACCAGGTCCTGGCGGGTGGAGAAGACCTGCGCGTTGGCCCGCGTCATCTCCACCGGCGCGAGCGTCCCCTCGTCCACCTGCGCCTTAACGTCGGTCAGCAGTTTCTCCGCGAGATTTACGGATTCCTGTTTCACCGCCGCGTCCTGATACAGCGCCACGAAATCCGTGTACAGGCGGATCACGCCGTAGACCGTCGCAATCAGCTGCTGCTGGAACAAGAGGCTCCCGATCCTCTGTTCATTGGCCGCTATTCGAATAAACCGGCGGTTCAGACTCATGCCGAAGCCACGCAGGAGCGGCTGCGTCACGTTCAGGCCGACGCTCGACGCGGTGTACGGGTTATACGCCGTGCGCAAGGAGTTCAGCGACTGGTGATTGTTGTTGTACGAAAGCCCGGCCACAGCGCCCGTAGAGAAGCCCTGCTGTAACCCGACGTTGGCCAGAGTGGAATTGCTAACCAGTGAGGGCGTGCCCGTGGTCACGCTATTGCTTTGTGGCGTAGTCTGGTGCGTCCAGTTCAACTGGCCGACAACCGCGGGGTCGTACAGCGGCACCAATGTGCCGTTCGATTGGGGAATGGTTCCTTGCATCGAGAGATTGACTTGCGGGCCATTCAAAAGCCTCAGCTCCAACGCGTTCGTAGAAACCGACGAACCATTCGTGGCGCGGCTTGTAGCAAGCGGAGCGGTCACCAGCGGGCTCAGCGGGCCGCCGACTCCGGCAGGCACTTCGATTAGCGTGTAATTAAGCCCCCGTACAAAGCCTCCGCCCTTGGCGCGCAGCAGTTCGGTCTCAGCGGCGGGCTGCGTGAAGCGCTGCAACTCGATATCCAGGTTATTTTCGATGGCGAGCGCCAGCGCGTCCTGCAGCGACAGATAGAGATTGCCCGCCCGAATCAGCTCATGCACGCGCGGCGAGTTCTGGAAGTTCAGCTCGCGCTTGATCGGCGGCAGCCCGGGCTGCGCAACAGCGGGGCCCACGCACAGAGCCGTTGTCAGCAACAAGCTCAGAATTGGTTTGTACATCTTGCGTTGAAACCTGTCAGGAACGGCGCCCCGGGGTCGTCTTTTCCTGGGGAGCCGGTTTTACTTTGGCGCCCTCGCGCACCACATCGCTCGGATTCACCACCAGCATCTGTCCTTCGCGCAACCCGGAGAGCACCTCTAGCCGGTCGCCGTAGTCGCGGCCCAACTGGATCTTGGCGTAATGGACTTCGCCATCGCGATTGACGGTCGCGACTTGTGGCCCGTCTGCGCGAACCACCAGCGTATCGCCGGGAATCAGCAGCGGCGGATCGCCGTGGGGCACCATCAGATCGACCTGAGTGAACATGCCGGGCAGCAGCACGTGGTCGGGGTTGGGCACCTCGACTTCCGTCAGAAGCGTGCGGCTCGTCGGGTCGAGCGCGTTCGAGGTGCGGGTCACTCGTCCCGTGAAGCTCCGGCCGGGCATATCGGGAATCTGCAGCTTTGCGGTCTGCCCTGCCTTTACCGAATCGGCATCGGCTTGCGGCACGTTGATGAAGGTGCGCATGCGGTCCGTCTGCGCGATGCGGAACAGCAGCGTGTTGCCTTCGTTGATCAACGCGCCGACATCGATGTTGCGCACCGTGATTACTCCCGCAAAGGGAGCGCGCACCGTTTGGTAGGTTTTCAGTTCGTGCAGCCGGTCCAGGTTGGCCTGCACGGCCCCCATGCTGCTCTGCGCCGCCGCGACTGCCTTCTCCAATGCCTGGACGTTGGCCTGTTGCGCGGTCCATTGCGCCTGGTAAACGTCGTTTTCCTGCTTGGAAACGGCGCCCTTCGCGACCAGGTTCTTCCAGCGCTCGGCCGTTATGCGCGCCAGGTTCTCGTTACTGCGTCCCTGGGTCAGCGCTGCCTCGGCCTGCTGCACTGAGCTGGCGGCCTGCTGCAGCGTCGCCTCCGCCTGCCGGATTTGCTGATCGAGTTCCGGCGCCTCGATCTCGGCCAACACCTGACCAGCCTTCACGTTATCGCCGATATCGACATATCGCTTGCGCACATAGCCGCTGGCGCGCGCCAGCACGGGCGCCTCGGTCACCGGCTGTATGTTTCCAGGGAGCACGAGCTGGGTCCGCTTATCGCTGCGGCCCACGGTCGCGACCGTGACCACCGGCAGGCTCTCCTGGTTCACCTTCGATTCGGCCGCCAGTACCTGCTCACGGCGCTGGCGGGGCAAATAGCCCGCGAAGAAGCCGGCCACAATCAAAACAATCACGCCCAGCGCGAGAATCACCAGGGTTCCGGTGGACGGGCCCGAGCGCACGTGCGGAACGCCCGCGTGCTCAAGCTTTCGCTGCGTCTCCAGCTGCCGCTTCAGATCCTCGATTTCCGCCCGCAGTTGTTCCTCAGTAGTCACCGGCTTGACCTGGCTCATGCGAGCTCCTCACGAAATGACATTTCCTCCCGGAAGTAATCCTGCTCTTCTTGCTCGAGTGCCTGGTCGAGATCTACCGGCGGGCTCTTCCGCAAAAGGCTGTACACCAGCGGAACCACGAACAATGTGGTGAGGGTCGCCAGCAGCAGGCCGCCGATTACGGCGCGGCCCAGAGGCGCGTTTTGCTCACCGCCCTCGCCCAGGCCCAGCGCCATCGGCAGCATGCCGATGATCATCGCCGCTGCCGTCATAATAACGGGCCGGATGCGCGTATGCCCGGCCGCCAGCGCAGCCGACCGCGCGTCCAACCCCTCGGCGCGCTGGTCGTTCGCAAACACCACCACCAGAATGCTATTGGCGGTCGCCACCCCAACACACATGATCGAGCCCATCAGGGAAGGCACACTGAAGGTCGTCTGCGTGATGAAGAGCATCCACACGATTCCGGCGATCGCTCCGGGCAGCGCCATCAGGATTACGAACGGATCCATCCACGACTGGAAGTTCACGGCCATCAGCAGGTAGACCAGCGCGATCGCGAACAGCATGCCGAGGCCCAGCCTGTAGAACGAACTCTGCATCGTCCGGTACTGGCCACGCACCTGGATCGTGGTTCCGCGAGGGAGCTTTCGCGATTCCTCTGCCACAATCTTCTCGACGGCCGACCCCACGCTGCCCAGATCTCTCCGGTCCACGTTCGTGTAAACATCATACACGGGTTCCGTATTGTAGTGATTCACGATTTCCGGCGCGACGCCGCGGCTCACGCCCACCAGATTGGCCAGCAATTGCGGGTTCGTCGCGGCCGCGCCAGGATTGCCATACGCGAGGGAATTCTGGTTCGGAGCCGCGCCCACGAACGCGTTTCCGCCGTTCGCCGCACCCGCGACCGAAGTCGCGGTGTTTGAGTTCATGTTACCGGTTGGCGCCCCGACCGGCGTCCTCAGCAAAGCGTCCAGCGAATCGATTCGATACTGCGGCGTCTGCACGTTGACGTTATAGCTGACTCCTCGGTTCCAATCGAGCCAGAAGGCCGGCGCCACCTGGTTCGTGGAACTCAACGAGATCAGCAGGCTGCTGGAGACGTCGCGCTGCGTAAGTCCGACCTGTCCCGCCTTGTTGCGGTCCACATCCAGACGAATCTCCGGGTAGTCGACGACTTGGTGGATGTGCACATCGGCCGCGCCCGGAATGCGCCCGATGCGTTCCTCGAGGCGCCTCGCGATCGGATAGTTCGCGCCCGTGTTGCGGCCCAGCACCTGCACATCAATCGGGGCCGGCAGGCCGAAGTTCAGAATCTGGTTGGTAATATTGGCCGCCTCGAAGAAAAACGTGACATCCGGAAATTTCTCGTGGAGACGCTTGCGCAGCCGATCGGTGTACTCGTCGGTCGAGCCGTGGTCGCCTTCCTTCAGCGAAATGAGGATATCCCCATCGCCGGTTCCGATGGTCGTGCTGTCTCCGAACGCCAGGTTGAACCCGCCGTTCGGGATGCCGATGTTGTCGATGATGTTCTCGATTTCCGAGGGCGGAATCACCTGGCGGATTTCGTCGTCGATGGCGCCGAAAATCGTCTCCGTGGTCTCGATCCGGGTGCCGCTTGGCGCTCTCGCGTGCAAGCGCATCTGCCCCGAGTCGACACTCGGGAAAAAGTCCCGGCCGACGAGGGTCGCCAGCAGCAGCGATCCGCCTACAAACACGAGAAACGCGGTGAGCACCGGCGCGGGGTGGTCCAAAACCCAGTGCAGCAGCGAGGTGTAGGAGGCCCGCATCAGCTCGAACCGGCGGTTGAAGCCCCGGTGAACCGCGGCGAAAAAGCCGCGGCCGCCCTCGCCCTGGCCATGCATCTCCGAGCGCAACATCCGGTGCGCCATAGTGCAGACCAGCGTGCGGGAGAAGAAGTACGAGGCGAGCATCGCGAACACGACCGTGTACGCCAGCGGCGTGAACAGGAATTTCGCCGCGCCGGTGAGCATCAGCACCGGAACGAACACGATACAAATCGAAAGCGTGGCCACGAATGCCGGCGCCGCGATCTGTTGAGCGCCGTCGATTACAGCCCGTACCAGGGGCTTGCGCATGGCCATGTTCCGGTGAATGTTCTCGACCGCCACGGTCGCGTCGTCCACCAGAATTCCGACCGCGAGCGCCATTCCGCCCAGCGTCATCACGTTGATGGTCTGGCCCATGAGGCTCAGTACGCACAGCGAGGTAAGGATCGAGAGCGGAATCGAGATGCAGACGATAATCGTGCTGCGCCAGCTCCCCAGAAACAGCAGAATCATCAGGCCCGTGAGCACCGCCGCCATGACGGCCTCGCGCACCACGCCGCTCACCGCCGCGCGAACGAACAGCGATTGGTCGGCCAATTCCCGAACGTGCAGCGCGTCCGGCAGGCCCGCGAGAATGCGCGGCAGCTCTTTCTTAACTCCGTCCACCACGGAAAGGATGGAAGCTTGCCCGTTGCGCATAATGGTGAGGAGCGCGCCGCGGCTGCCGTTGGTGCGCACGATACTGGTCTGAATCGTGTTGCCGTCCCGCACCTGCGCCACGTCTTTCAGAAATACGGTTGCGCCATTCACAACTTTAACGGGCAGGTTGTTCAATTCGTCCAACACGCGCGGGCTGCTGTTGAGCTTGATCTGGTAGTCCTTATCGCCGATCTTCGCCGTTCCGGCCGGCAGAATCAGGTTCTGCAGGTTGAGCGCGCTCGAGATGTCGGACGGCGTAAGCTGCTTCGCGTACATTTGCTCGGGGTTGAGGTCCACTTGCACGGAACGGAATTTTCCACCGTACGGCAGCGGCACCGAGATGCCCTGCACCGTCGAGAGCTGCGTTCGAATGAAGTTCTGGCCGAGGTCGAAGAGCTCCTGTTCGGCCAGCACCTTGCTCTCAAGACCAAGCTGCAGAATGGGCACAGCCGACGCGTCGTACTTCAGAATGTTGGGCGGCTGCGTGCCCGGCGGGAACGCGCGGAGGTTCGATTGCGCCTGCGCCGTGATTTGCGCGACCGCGAGGTCCACCTTCGCCGTCGGCTGCAGATAGACGCGGATTACGGCGACGCCGTTGTACGACTGGGATTCGATGTGCTCGATGTCGTTGACGGTGGTAGTCATCGCGCGCTCGTTGCTGACCACCATGCGTTTTTCCATTTCTTCCGGCGAGAGCCCGCCGTATTGCCACACCACGCTGACCACCGGAATGTCGATGTACGGAAAGATATCCACCGGCATCGTGATGACGGCCGTGACGCCCAGAATGGCGATCAGCATAGCCACCACCACAAACGTGTAGGGTCTACGTAGCGCGAGTTGGACTATCCACATGGAAAAAAGCGACTTTACTTAAAATGATATGTCAAAACTCACTAAATCCGGATGACGCTGGGGGAGCACCGGATCGTAGCCCTTTGGAGCCAGCCGTGATCCGGCAGTAACACCTGGGCTCAATCGGCAATAACCAGAGGGGGCGGAAGGCGGCCGAATCGCAATGTTTGCTAGCGCCATCCCGCTTCCGCACAAGATGGCTAACGAATTGCCCGCCAGCACTTTCCGTCATGAAACTGGCGCAATTCCTTTATGCAGGGCTGACGTTCTCCGTGTTGGCGGGGCACGCCGCCGGGCCATCTGAAAAAAAACCAGGCACCGAAATCCAGGCAGTCACATTTTCCGGCAGCCTCGGCCTGAGGGAATCCCACGTGCGCCGCGCGCTACACGCCACCAGGCCCAAAACAATGCTGCCCGGAATTCCCGGGATCTGGCACGGCTGGCGGCTGTTGCAGGACTACACCGAGGACGCCGTCCAGAGCGATCTGGTCAGCCTGCGCTCCTTTTACTACCGGCACGGCTACTTCGATGCGGACGTCTGGATCGATTCCGTGCGCATAGATCAGGGCAAAGCACACGTTCAGTACGACGTAGAGGCCGGGCCGCACTACTCGATCCGGCAGTTCACGCTCATGGGGGCCGACGGCGCGCGCGAGATTCCGGCACAAGCGGCCTGCCGCGAGTTGCTCACCGAGCGCCGCCAGGCGGAACGCACCGGCGTTTTCGACGTTTCGGCGAAGATGGAACTTCACGAGTTCGACGGGCACTCGGCGGATGTAGTCGCGACGGTCGAAAGAGGGCCGGTATACCGCGTGGGCCGCATTGAGTTCCGCGGTAATCACCGGTTCAGCGAGGCCGCGCTCCGGCGCTCGCTGCTGCTCGACGAAGGCGCGCCGCTCGATCAGACGCTGCTTCGCGAAAGCCTGGCGCGCTTGAAAAAGACCGGCTTCTTCGAGCCCAGCGGCGTGCAGGACGTCGCCATCAACACCCCACCAGGGTCGGATCAATCGAACGTGACCATCCGGCTGAAGGAGAAGAAGTTCCGAAGCTGGATGTTGTCCGGCCCCGTGGGCCCGATGAGTGTTGCCGGACCGCTCGAATTCGCCCTCGGTTCCCGGCTCCCTCCGTGGGGGCGCGGCGTGCTCGAGCTTTCGACATACACAGTGTCGCTGCAACTCATGGTTTTCGCAAAGCCGATCGGCGCGCTCGTTCCCTTCCTGCCCAATAAAAGGTTCGTACCGCTAGTGACCTTGCAACGGCCGCTCCTGCCAGGATCGCGCTTCCTCTCCGGCTTCAGTCTCGCCCCGCAGTTAGGCTGGCAGGGAATGCTCGCCGGGTATGGAATCTCGCAGGCACGCTCGTTTCTCGGCGGGGCTCTGGAAAGCGACCACGACTACCAACCCGAACTCGCGGTGACCATTCAGCACGCCGGCGCGGAGCAGCCGGACGGCACCATGTACTGCACGTGGCCGAGGACGAACCTCGACCGGGCGCGGCAAGTCGCGGGAATCATGTCAGGCATGGCGTTTTCGTTTTTGCCGTTCTAGCGCGGTTCCGCCTGCGCAGCCCAACGGCCTGCGCCACGGTACTTTTTCTCCGGCACTCCAACTACTGAGGTGCATGAGTGTTCTGCATCGCAACGACTTTCCACAGCGAACCTAGCTTCACATAGGTCATGGTAGAAAGGTCGACATCGACGCCTGGAGTACCCTTATACGTGAACGCTTTCTTTGTCCGGGAAAACAGCACCGCCACCGACCCGAAGACTCGAACCTGCACATTCGAGCGCTCATAGGACTCCATCTTGAGACGTCCTGACGAGATGGCACTCACGAAATTCATCTTCGAATCTGTTGTGCCGTCCGAATGGATGATGAGTACGTCGTCCGAGAAGATGTTTGCCAGCGTGTTGGCATCCGCCCGCAAAACAGCTTCCCTATAATTGGCGTCGGCGTTCAAAACCTCGGTCTTGGCATCTCCTGCGTGTGCAATACAGGGCACCAAAATACAGATCAGCAGCCAACCGGATCGCTTCAACGGAGCACGCGACATTTCCCGAGTCTATCAGTAGCTTTAGATAGATGCGTCCACTCCCCCGGCCTGCCGGCCAGGCCTGAAATCAAGCCGGCCAACTGGGCGTGAATTTCAGCCCCGTCCCGTGAGGGCGGGGGTAGCGCCGGCGATCTTGTCCGGCTGCGCAGGCCAACGGCCTGCGCAGCGCTACTTTTTCTCGGGCACTTCGAATACCCAGATTGTCGACCCGGCGCCAGGCGCCGGATTCTGTATCTCGGGAACCAGCGGTCCCCACGTCAACGGAACCGCTCCCCCGTTGCCCACAACCGCCGCGATGTATTGCTTCCCGTTCACCGTGTAGCTGATCGGCGCCGAATTCGGGACATCGTTCAGCCGCATTTGCCAGAGCACCTTCCCGTTCGAATCGTCGTATGCCTTGAACCAGCGGTCCATTCCGCCGGCGAAAACGACACCGCCTGCGGTAGCGAGCGCGCCGGTCGTAATCGGCGCGCGCTGGCGCTCGTTCCAAACCGGCTTCTTGGTCTCGAGATTGATGGCTGTAAGGCGTCCGTACTTGCCGTCGCTGTCGAGCCGCGGCCGTACCGCCCACCGCACGCCCGAAGACAGGCTCGCGCGTTCGCCCTGCTTTACCGGAATCATGTCCATACACGATTCGATCAGCGGGACAAACAACACCTTGGTTCCGGGATTATACGATGCCGGCATCCAGTTCTTGGCGCCTCCCGCATGCGGGCACACCAGCTTCGTCTCGCCGTCACCCGGCATGACTTTGGGATTGATCGTCTTCGCGCCGGTCTTCGGATCGACCGCCGTGATCACGTTCTGCAGCCCCAGATCCATCGAGAAAGCGTACTTGCCGTTGGTTGCGTCGATCGCGTCGTAAAACGCCTCCTTGCCGGACGTGATCGCCAGTTCGCGCGTCGCGCCGTTCACCGGAAGCTTGATCAGTTGCCGCTCGAACATCCAGTCGAGATCCCACTGATCGTTGGGCACATGCTGGAAATACCAGACCAATTTTCCGGTCTCCGGGTTGAGCGCGATGGTCGAATCTGTGTATAGCCCTTCATTGCTGACGCCGGGCTGGTTGACCCGATGCAGCAGCGGCCCGGTGTCGTACGTCTGGGCAACACCGAAGTACGCCAGGTTCAAATCGGGGTCGTAGCTGCCCGCCGTCCATACCGAGGCGCCGTTGCGCTTTTCGAGCGGCAGGCCGTTCCAGGTATCGCCACCGGGTTCGCCGGGCCGTGCGATCGTGTAGAAGCGCCACGACTCCTTTCCGGTTTCGGCATCGAGACCGACGATATAGTTGCCCCCGGCTACGCGCCCGCCAACCCCCTGGATCACCTTGCCCTTCGCCACCAGCGGTCCGCCGGTCAGGTTCACACCGGCTTTGGAATTGCCAATCGGCTGGTCCCAAACGAGCTTGCCGGTCTTGATGTCAAGCGCGATCTCGTGCGTATCCGAAGTGCCCACGAACAGCTTGTCGCCGTACAGCGCCATATTCCGCTTGACCGCAGGACGCATGTCCTTCGGCAGTTCACGCGAGTATTGCCAAAGCAGGTCGCCGGTGCCGGCGTCGAGGGCCTGCACGCGATCTCCGTAGCCGTGTATGAACAGCACGCCGTCATGCACCAGCGGGGTCATCTCGTTCGGCCCGTTCGCCAGCGACCACGTCCAGGCGACGCGCAGGTTCGCGACGTTGTTGCGATCAATCTGTCTCAGCGGGCTGAAGCCGACATCGTCATACGTCCGCCGCCATGTGAGCCACTCCCCATCGCGCGGATGGATGAGATCGGCATCTTTAACCGGAGTCAGCTTATCCAGCGGGTTGGCGCGATTGGGCCCTGCCGGAAGCGACGCGTACGGCGATAATCCGCCGCCCGGCCCCGGAGGCGGCGCCGGCAACTGCGGCTGCGCGCTCCCTATCTGCACGGCGATGATGACGGCGGCAATCCCGGCGAGAGTTCGCATGGGCATTCTCCTCTGCTGTGGAAGGGTCTAGTTTATCGCAGACGCGGCAGAGGGCTGGCATCAGGCCGGCAGCCCCCGATCCCTGCCGTCGGCTGTGATCTAATAGCCCCACGGGAGGGAATCGGCGCATGAACCGTAGACACGCCTGCGTCGCGGCGATCGCTTCTCTGGTGTTCGCCGGCACGGCGCACGCGCAATGGCTGAACTACGCGACGCCGGGCGTTCCTCGCCTGGCAAGCGGTAAGGTGAACCTCTCGGCCCCCGCGCCGCGCGGAGCCGATGGAAAAACCGACCTGTCGGGAATCTGGGCCGCCGAGTGCGCCGTCTACGGGCGCGACGATTGCTTCACCAAAAGCTTGTTCTTCGACGCGGCCAAGGACCTGAAGCCGGAGGATGTCCAGATGACGCCGTGGGCCGCAGCCATTCAAGCGCAGCGCGAGAGCCGCGATCACGTCGACGACCCTTACGGATACTGCTTGCCGCCCGGCGTTCCACGAATCGATTACGGCGGTGGCGCGTTTAAGGTGCTGCGCACACCCGGCGTCACCGCATTCCTTTACGAGAGCCTGGTCGGGATGATCTTCCGCCAGGTCTTCACGGATGGACGCCCGCTGCCGGCGTCGCCCGAACCTTCCTGGCTGGGCTATTCGATCGGCCGCTGGGATGGGGACACGTTTGTCGTCGAGACCAATGGTCTGAAAGACGGCGGCTGGATCGATACCAAGAAAGGCCGCCCGCACAGCGATGCCTTGCACGTCACCGAGCGCTTCCGGCGGATCGATTTCGGCCACATGGATCTCGCCATCACGATCGACGACCCCAAAGCCTACCGAAAACCATGGACGTTCCTCGCTAAGCTGAACCTGCTGCCCGACACCGAACTGCTCGAGGCGTTCTGTGACACGCACGAAAAAACGATGGAACACCGTCACGTCACGCCTCCGCCCCCCGAACCGCCGAGCCCCTCGGACGCTGCCGCAAAGCAGTAATGCGCGTATAGCGTTCGGCTCTTTGCGAGCTGGAATTCCTAGCTCACGCGGCGGTAAATGCCAGTGTTCCGAAAAGGCCGGCCATCGGGATGGAAACCGTGTTGTGTGATGAGCAGTGCCGCGCCGTCAGGCTGTACCGTTCGCGTCCAGCGGTCGATCACCCGGCCATCTCTTTTGAGAATGCTTTCGATGGTGAACTCATCCGGCATTCCGAGCACGAGAGTGAGTGTCGTGTTCGGGATCGGGACTTCCTCGCCTTCGAGCCTTCCGCCGTAAACGTAATGCATCGCGTTTCCTTCCGCGTCGTCCGCATCCAGCGTGAACCGGAGCCCATCGGGTAGCGCTTCGATGGTATAGACCGCGCGCCGCCCGGGCCGCCCGTGCTCGTATGCGAGCGTGGCGGGGTCCAACTCCCAAACCCCGAGAAACGCTTCGTGCGCGGGCCTAGTTTTTGCAATCGTCGGCTCTGCCATGGACTTGTGGCGCGATGATAACACGGTGGGCAGGCGCGGATTCTAT
>CAYMHP010000040.1:0-27333 GCA_964390225.1 uncultured Solibacteraceae bacterium | reverse complement strand
TGATCATCAGCCACAAACCAAACGGTAGGATCAAATAGAAGTGCTCCTCCACGGCCAGCGACCATAGGTGACCCCACGTGCCGGGCAAATAGCTTTGGAGAAAAACCAGGTCGGGCCAGATCCGGTTCCAGGGGATCGGGTCGCGCGCCAAGGCCTGGCCTGCGATCGTGATCAGGAGCAGTAAGTAAATAAGCCGGATAGATCTTCAGTCCACGGCGGGCGAGAAATCGCGCAACCGAAATGTTGCCGCAGGTTTTATACTCGCGGAACAATAGGCCGGAGATGAGGAAGCCGCTGAGGACGAAAAAGAGATCGACGCCGCTCCATCCGGCGCGGGACCAGAGGGGATGCCAGCTCAGATGCTCGCCGAGGACCAGCAGAATTGCGACCGCGCGCAGCGCGTCTAGTTGCCTGATCCGCATCGGCCTCGGCTTCATCCTAAACGCGAAGCGTGCATGCTTCCACGATTCCTTTAGTTAGTACCGCCGCGTTCCGTCGGCCGGCGTTTCAGCGCCGCCCGTCAGGCCGGGGGGCGCCGGCGAACACGCTCCCGCGGCCCCGCCGGGCACGCATGCTATTCTGAAGCAATCATTTCCCAGAGGTTCAGCCATGCGTGCGTACCGCTACCAGACTCCTCACGGGATCGAAGTCACTCGCGCCGTTTCCAAAGGCAGTTACCGGAACGGCCTGAAAAAACTGCTTCGCGACCTCGATCGTAAACGTGGGATCTATCTTTCTTCGGGATACGAGTATCCCGGCAGGTACTCGCGCTGGGATATCGCTTCCTCGTGTCCTCCGCTGGAGATCGTTTCGTACGATCGCGAAGTCGAATTTCGTTCGCTGAACGCACGCGGCGAAAAGCTCGTGGAGGTTCTCCAGCCGGTGCTGGCCGGCCACCCGCACTGGGACGAATTTGAATTCACGCCGCAGCTGACGCGCGGCCGCCTCAAGCCGCTCCCGGCGCTCTTCGCCGAGGAAGAACGCAGCAAACAGCCTTCGGCGTTTTCCATTATTCGCGCGCTGATCGAGGAATTCCGCGGCGAGGAGGATTCGCGCCTCGGCCTGGTCGGAGCGTTCGGCTACGACCTGCTGTTCCAGTTCGAGCCGATCGAGAAGAAACTGCCGCGCTCGGGCCACAAGGACCTGCACCTGTACCTTTGCGACGATATCTGGTTCATGGACCGTAAGAAGGAGCAGATCGAGCGCTTCCAGTACGATTTCACGCGCGGCGAGATCGGCACCGCCGGGCTGCCGCGGGACGGAGCCAAACTACCGCCGCCGCCGAAACGCGAGCCCGGCCCCATCACCTCCAACCACGCGCCCGAAGAGTACATGGCAAAGGTCGAAACGGTCCGCGAAGGCATGCGGCGCGGCGATTACTACGAAGTCGTGCTGCGCCAGACGTTTCAGACTCCGTATTCCGGTAAAGCCTCCGACCTGTTCGAGCGCGTGCAAGCCGCCAGCCCGAGCCCTTACGAATTCTTGTTGCAATTCGGTGAGGAACAATTGGTCGGCGCCTCACCGGAAATGTTCGTGCGCGTGGAAGGACAACGCGTCGAAACGTGTCCCATCTCGGGAACGGCGCAACGCACCGGCGACCCGTTCCGGGACGCTGACAACATCCGCGCCTTGCTGAGTTCCACTAAGGAAGAGTCCGAGCTTACGATGTGCACTGATGTGGACCGCAATGACAAGTCGCGCGTCTGCGAGCCAGGCACCGTGAAAGTGATCGGCCGCCGGCTCATCGAATCCTACGCCGGCGTCTTTCATACCGTGGATCACGTGGAGGGTATCCTCCAGGAAGGCTTCGATGCGCTCGACGCGTTTCTCAGCCACATGTGGGCAGTGACGGTGATCGGTGCGCCTAAGAAGGCCGCCGCTCAGACCATCGAACGACTCGAAAAAGATGCGCGCGGCTGGTATGGCGGGGCCGTCGGCATGATCACGCTGAATGGCGATATCAACACCGGGATACTGATTCGAACCACGTACCTGCGCGACGGCATTGCCTCCTACCCTGTAGGGGCGACCCTGCTCTTCGACTCGATTCCGGCCATGGAGGAGCGCGAAACGCGGCTCAAGGCCACCGGCTTCTTTCGCACGCTGGGCGCGGGGGAGGCGCCTGGCGTCAACGCGACCGTCGAGCGGGAATCCACCGGGTCAGGAGCGAGATTGCTCCTCGTCGATAATGACGACTGCTTCATCCACACCTTAGCGAACTACGCGCGCCAGACCGGCGCCGAGGTGGTAACGTACCGCGCCGGTTTTCCCCCGGAACTCATCGCGCAAGTGGCGCCCAGTCTGGTTCTCATCTCCCCGGGCCCCGGCCGCCCGGCCGATTTCGGAGTGCCGGACCTGGTGAAGACCGCGGTTCACTTGGGCGTCGCTGTTTTCGGAGTCTGTCTGGGACTCCAGGGGATCGTCGAGGCGTTCGGCGGCGAACTGGGAGTTCTCGATTATCCGATGCATGGCAAGCCGTCCACCGTGCGGCATCGCGGCGTCGGAGTGTTCGAAGGACTTCCCGGCGAATTTCAGGTAGGCCGCTACCACTCGCTATTCGCGCGCCGCGAGACCTTTCCGGCGGTGCTGGAGATCACCGCCGAAACAGACGACGGCGTTATTATGGGAGTGCGTCATAGGGAACTGCCCATCGAGGCCGTCCAGTTCCATCCGGAGTCGATCCTTACGGCCGAGGGCGACCATGGGTTGAAGCTCATGGAAAATGCGGTCCGTCTCGGAAAAGCGGCGAAAACCGTGGTCTAAGCCCGCGGCGTCCGCGGAGGCAGCCATGAAACGCATTCTCGGCTTCATAGGAATCGCCGTTGGAGTTTTGCTCCTCATCGTACTCGCGCTCGTCTTCTTCGTCGACGCGAATCAATTTCGGCCCAAATTGGAATCCAGCCTGAGCCAGGCCCTCGGCCGGCCCGTAACGGTCGGAAACCTCAAAGTGTCGCTACTTTCCGGCGGAGTTGCCGCCGACGACCTCACGATTGCCGACGACCCCTCTTTCAGCAAGAGCCCGTTTGTTCACGCACAATCCTTGACGGTAGGCGTCGAGATGTGGCCCCTGATTGTTTCCCGCAAGCTGAACGTGACCGCGCTGACCATCGACCAGCCCGAAGTGTCACTGCTGCAGACGCCGTCGGGCGAATGGAATTTTTCCAGCCTCGGGTCCAAATCCAAAATGCCGCCGCCCGAAACCAAACCCCCTGGAGAAAGCAGCTTCGATCTTTCGGCAAAACTCGTCAAGATCACCGGCGGCCATTTCTCTCTGGGCGAGGTGCGCGCCAAGTCCAAGCCGTTGGTGCTCGACAACGTCAACCTCGAGGTCCGCGACTTTTCCGCGGCGTCCGCGTTTCCATTCTCGTTTTCGGCGAAAGTGGCGGGAGGAGGAGATGTCAAGCTCGACGGCAAGGCCGGGCCCATCGACGCGGCCGACGCTGCACTGACGGCCGTGGATGCGGCACTGAACGTCAGCGGGCTCGATCTGGTCGCCTCGGGAGTGGTGAAACCCTCCGCCGGCATCGCAGGGTTGGTGTCGTTTGACGGCAAGGGCGCATCGAATGGCCAGACGGTGAACGTCGAGGGCCGCATCCGTGCCGAGCGCTTCAAGTTGGTGAAGAGCGGGTCTCCCGCGAGCCGCCCCGTACAATTCGATTTCGCCGTTGTGCACGACCTGCGCAAACGGTCGGGGGCCCTCAGGCGCGGCAATCTCCATTTTGGCAGCGCACCCGCGAGCCTCACCGGCACCTACGACCTGCGGCCCGAGACCGCCGTCGTGAACCTGCTGTTTTCCGGTGCCCAAATGGCCGTCCCGGAACTCGCCTCGATGCTTCCCGCGCTCGATATCGTGCTTCCCGCCGGATCTTCGCTTCAGGGTGGAACGGCCCGGGCCAAACTGAATATCGAGGGACCAATCGATGCGCTCGTCATCAGCGGACCCGTAGGTCTTTCGAACACGCGCCTCGCCGGGTTCAATATGGGAGCGAAGATGGCGGCCGTAGAGACGCTGGCAGGCATCCCCGGAGGGCCGAATACCGATATCGAGAACTTTGGCGCGGCTATCCGTATCGCTCCCCAAGGCATGTCGATCCAGGACGTGGAACTGGTGATTCCCTCCATCGGCAACCTCACCGGCGGTGGAACCATCAGTGCCAGCCACGCACTCGATTTCAAAATGCGCGCCCTAGTGCATACGTCGGGGCCGATCCTCGCTGCGTTGGGGCAGAAGGGCGACACCGGCGTGCCGTTTCTCATCGGGGGCACATCGTCCGATCCGGTCTTCCGTCCCGACGTCAAGGCCATCGCCTCGCAAAAGATCAACCAGGAGGTCCAGAGCCTCACCGGCAATAGCGCCATCGGAAAGGCTGCCGGCGGGCTGTTAAACAACCTGTTCGGCGGGAAAAAGAAGAATTGAAACCGGCCGGTCCGGCATCCAACCTTCATGCGAATTGGAATTGTTGGTTCTGGAAACGTGGGCGGCACACTCGGCACGCGCTGGGCGAAAAACGGCCACGCGGTTGCGTTTAGTTCTCGCAATCCTGGCTCGCCGGAGATGCAAGGTCTGGTCGGCGCGGCGGGGCCTAACGCTCGCGCGGCGTCGGTAGCCGAGGCCGTGGGCGCCAGTGAAATCATCCTGCTCGCCACGCCGTGGCCTGCAACTCGGGATGCGATCCAAGGCGCCGGCGAGCTCTCGGGAAAAATCCTGATCGATGCCACCAACCCGCTGCTGCCCGATCTAAGCGGACTCGAACTCGGCACCAGCACTTCAGCCGCCGAGCAGATCGCCGGCTGGGCTCGCGGTGCACGCGTGGTGAAGGCCTTTAATACGGTGGGAGCGAATATCATGGCCAATCCGCGATTCGATGGCCGCTCGGCGCTCCTATTTTATTGCGGGGATGATGCGGCGGCGAAGAATGCGGTTCGCGGACTGGCATCGGAACTCGGCTTCGATCCGCAAGATGCGGGGCCGCTCAAACAGGCCCGCCTGCTGGAGCCGTTCGCCATGCTGTGGATCTCGCTTGCCTTCTCACCAGGCCACAGCCGCGACTTTGCCTTTCAGATGATCAAGCGGTGACGCCGCAGGTTTGTCTTTCGGCGTTACCGCGCAATCGCTACACGCCTTCCGAGCCGTGCAGCTTCGTCATTTTGTTATATAGGCCAAGGATGAGAAACGTGGGCGTCCACTGGCCTACGAAGTTCGCTTTCTTCTCCTGACCCATCGCTATCAAGACCATATAAGCGTGACACGCCGGCACGAGCCCGCCAGCGGCGCGCGCCCGTGGGCCGGAGTGTACTCGATTAAAAAAGGCGGCATGGTCCTGCCATGCCGCCCAATCAACGAAAGGCTGAAGGTCACAGCTCTGAGCCGCCGCCGCCGTGACGAACGCGCGGCTTGTCGCTCTCCGCGTAATCGGCCCCGGATTCTCCGGCCGAGGAAATGTCGTGAGCGCCCGTGCGCTCCATCACTTCCTTGGCCCGCTTCACCCAGTCGGAATTGTCGCAATGAACCGAAACGAGGATGCCGCCGTTTTTCAGGAGACCTTCATACCGTTTGGCCTCGTATTCGGGAATTCCCATCCCGACCAGCGCGCCGATCAATCCGCCGACGACCCCGCCGGTTCCGATACCCGCCAGCGCGCCCATAATTGGGCCGGCCGCGATGAACGGTCCGAGGCCGGGAATGGCGAGAGCGCCAATGCCCGCCAGCAGGCCGAGCGTTCCACCGATCGCGCCGCCGGTTACTGCTCCCGTGGTGGTTCCCTCAGGGGCCTTGGTGTGCTTCTCGTGAGCGAAGTCTTTCGTGCCCATGTTCTCCGGCAACAGGACGGAAATGTCCTCGTTCCGGTAACCGTTTTCGAGGAAAGCGTCCACGCCCTGCTCGGCATGAACGCGATCGTCATAAATCCCAAAAACCGCGGTGTTTTTTCCTGCCATAACTCCCTCCTCGCTAGCTCGCTTTTTCTTTCTTGCTGCGAGCCGCTTTAATCGTCATTTCGTCTGTCACGTTGCCGGCTCCGGCGACGTCCGTGGCCTTTTGCTCGATGCTCTTCTTCTCCTCCTCGGATCGAACGGGCCCCTTCAACGTCACCTTTCCTTCTTTGGCGATGATTTTGACGTTGTGCGCGTACGTGGAAAGCGACTTATCGTCGACGACGGCTTTCCGGATCTTCTGCATGATGTCGCGATCGGAAAGCTTGTTACTTCCCTGATCGGCCGTCGGTTCCGATTTGGCGCGGTCGCGCTGATTCTGTTTCGTGTTGTCCGCGTTCGGCGTCCGCTCCTGCTGGGCTACCAGTGGAGAAAACCCACCCAGCGAGAAAGCAGCGCAGACCGCGAAGATCGCGAAGTGTTTCTTTAGACGCATAAACTCCCCATGTCCTGAGGAGCAAACGAGTGGCCGAGGCGTGAGGCTTCACGAACAGAGCGTGTGTTCGAAATCGCCCGGTCCGCCCCGGCGTAGAGCCGGTCTTCAGTCGCGACTGAAATCGGTTGCGCACAAGTTCTTGAGCCGCGGTAGTCATGGCCGCGGTTCCTATCACACCAAAGCGTGGCGCCTCGCAACTGCTCCTTATTTCTTCAGTAGGGAACGCACGAGTCCTCCAAACCGGGTGGCCTGGTTGCTTCCGTCGATCAGAGGAGGAGAGTCGGGCCAACCCCAGGCAGTCCAACCAATCCGGAGTTCGCCGAAGTACGCGGCCAACTCGCGGCCCCACTCGACGTCCTCATCATCGCCGCCCCACTCGGCCGCGAACACCGGGACGGTTGCCGCGAGGTTCCCGAACGCCGCGCCCCAGTCATTGCCTTTGTTCCGGTAGACATGCGTCGAATAAACCACGCCCTCGACGCCCGGCAGCGGGAAGCCGCGAAGATCATACCCCCAGTTCACGCCGGAGACGAAGATGAGGGCTTCGGGGTGGCTTTCCCGAATCGCATCGATGAGAGCCCGCGCCCTCGGCTGCCATTCCGCCATCCTCACCCGTACGCCACTGGGAACCGGAATCTCGTCTCCGGTCAACACGTCGTGCGGCTCTGTAACCAGATCGAAAAGGACCGCCGGCTGGCCGCTGTAGCGGGACGCGAGTTGCCGCCATAATTCGATCGACTGAACGTTCGGCAGGGGTGGCACGAAATTCGGCCGCCCCTGATCGTCGTAGCCGCGGATCGTGTGGTTATCGAGCCACTGCAAGGCCAGCAGCGTGTAGGCGCCTCTGCGCGCCGACAATTCCACGGCATGGTCCAGAGCCGCGAGATACGCTGCCGGATCGTAGTCTTCGCGAGCCAGTGCCCATTCCTGGTTGAAGGGAATCCGCACGATGTTTGCTCCCCACTCGCAGATCATCCGGTCGAATTCGGATTCCTCCCATTGTTCGCCCGATGCGCCGCGATACTCCATGCCGGAACGGTTGATGCCGCGCAGGAGAACAGGCGTACCCTGCCTCGCCTGCACGATGCGATTTCCCGAGACGGCGAGCCGGCCGAGTCCGTGAGACAACGACATATACAAAAATTCTCCGTAACCGCACAGCCCCAAGCGCTGTTTCTTCGCTCACATCGCAATTCGGCACTGTATGCTTTTCGCCGCTTCGTCGAAGCGCCGCACGGTATTCTAGCCGCGAAGGAGAACAGGGCAAATGGCGCAAAGCGATCAACGCTTCGAGCAACTCAAACAAAAATATCAGCCGGCCATCAATTTGATGCAACAGCTACAGGTGCGGCTGTCGCACATCAACATGCAAGGCGACAAACTCTTCATTCAGGGCGAGGCCCCCTCGCAGGAGGTGAAGAATAAGGTTTGGGACCAGATCAAGTTGATCGACCAGAATTACTCGGACCTGATCTGCGACATCACTGCGGACGCAACCAAAGCCCAACCGCAGTCCCAGCAGTCGCGCGAGCAGCAAGCGGCCCCGCAGACCATGAGCGCCGGAGCCTCCGTCAGCGGCGGCCAGTCAGCGCGACACTACACCGTGCAGGCCGGTGACACGCTTTCCAAGATCAGCGCGCATTTCTACGGCAGCGGCAGTCACTACATGAAGATCTTCGAAGCCAACCGGGACATCCTGAATGACCCTAACAAGATTCAGCCTGGGCAGGAATTGGTCATTCCGGAGTAAGCCATGGACTGGGCAAACGCGCTGAGCGGTATTCTCCAGCGTTACTCCGGCGCAGGCGGCGGCACGGCTGCCGCGCCGCAGAACGCGCACGACGATTTCACGCAGGTCGCGCAATCCGCGCCGCGCGACGTGGTCGCCGGCGGGATCGAGGACGCGATTCGCTCGGACCAGACGCCGCCTTTCCCTGAGATGGTCTCGAACCTGTTTAGCCATGCGGATCCGAACCGGCGCGCCGGGCTGTTGAATCAATTGCTCGGAGCGCTCGGCCCGGCCGGTCTGGCCGGCATTCCGGGGCTGTCGGCCCTACCGGGTTTGCTGCGCGGTGGCAACCAAGTTTCTCCACAGCAGGCCAACCAGGTACCTCCCGCGGAAGTGCAGGAAGTGGCCGCGCACGCCATGCGGTACAACCCTTCCGTGGTCAGCCAGGTGAGCGGTTTTTTCGCGGAGCACCCGGACCTTCTGAAAGCCGCCGGCGGTTTGGCTCTGGCGATTGCGATTCAGCACATCGCCCGACGCAGGTAGCGGCGACATTCACAATCCGGTCGCTATCATCGGACGTTTGAGGCTTCGAAAGCGCGCGCCTGTTGGAGATCGGAGATGAGTCCTGGTCCGGTGGGAATCCATCCCAACTGCTCCCGTGTTCGCGCGCTGGAGGCCGGGATATCCCATCCCGCAAACGCGGCGAGCCAGCCAAAATGTCCCGCTGCTTGCTCCGGGGAGAGCGAGACAACCGGCAGATTCAGCCCCCGGCCGATGACCTCAGCGATATCCCGGACGGGGATGCCTTCTTCGGCGACTGCATGATATCGGGCGCCGGCATCGCCCTTCTCCAGCGCCAGCCGGTACAGACGAGCAGTATCGAGGCGGTGAGCCGCGGGCCAGCGGTTGAGCCCATCGCCGACGTACGCCGAAACGCCCCTTTCGCGAGCAACACGGATCGCGTAAGTCACCAGGCCTTGCTTATCCGTGTCATGGACCTGGGGGAGGCGTACCACCAGGACGCGCCCGCCACGCGCCGCCACCGAAGCTCCCGCCTCTTCCGTAGCTGCGCGAGGAATTACCTTTGAGCTCGCGGGGGGATCTTCTTCGGTGGCCAAATGACCGTGCCCCGAATTCGAAATCCCGGTTCCGGAGGTAATGATCAACGGACGGTTAGAGCCCGCGAGCGCGGAGCCAAGGGCCTCGATTGCGTGCCGGTCTGCCTCGCAGTTCGCCACGTATTTGGAAAAATCGTGATTGAACGCGGTATGAATCACTGCATCCGATATAGCTGCTCCGCGGCGGAGGCTTTCCAGGTCCTCGAGATCGCCTCGATGCACCTCGGCGCCAGCGGCGGTAAGCGACTGAGCGCCTGCTTCGGAGCGAGTTAGACCGAGCACCCGATGGCCCGCGCGAAGTAGCTCCTCAACGACTGCAGAGCCTATGAAACCTGTAGCACCAGTAACGAAGACACGCATCCTCTCTTCTCCTTGTACCGGCCCGTTCAAGGCGTGTGGTTTGCCGAACACGGATTGACGAGCCATCGCGAATTTGATAAACCGGAGATAATCTCCGAATAACTAGATTACCGGAGACTGTCTCCGGTTGCAGGTTTCTTGCGGATGGCCACCAAACGTTCCCAATCTGCCGCGCGAAAGCCGCGCACGGATGCCCAGCGGAATCGCGAGCGCATTCTGGAAGTGGCGAAGGAAGCATTTACCAAATTTGGGGCGAGCGCCAGCCTGGATGACATCGCCACGCAGGCCGGCGTTGGACCCGGAACGCTGTATCGCCACTTTCCTACACGAGATGCTCTGATCGAAGCGGTTTACCGGACTGAGGTGGAAAAGCTGGCGGCCGCAGAGCGCAATTTCGCCGCTGTCATGCCCCCGATCGAAGCCCTGCGAGCCTGGATGCTGTTGTTCGTCGATCACATTGCAGCGAAACAGATCATCGCGCCTGCACTCAATTCGCTGGTGGGCGGCCCCTCAAAGTTGTATGAAGGTTCCCGCGATCAGATCCGGGGAGCAATTGATGCGCTGGTAAAGCGCGGAATCAAGAGCGGCGACATCCGCAAAGATCTCGACGCCTTCGATCTGCTGCGGGCGCTCATCGGCGTGGCCCATGTGGCATCTGGCCCCGAGTGGCAGCAAAGTGCCAAAAGACTGGTGGACATCCTCATCACCGGTTCACGCCCGCCCAAATAAGCAATCTTTCGGCCGCGGCAGTCATGCCGCGGTTCCGCTTACCGCTTCGCCTCCACGACCCCGAGGTCCGTCAGGATTTTCGGCGAAGGCTCGTCCATTGCCAGCAGATTGTGGCAGGCGTTGCAGTCCTGGGTAATCGACGCTCCATCCTTCGCCGAGTGGCTGCCATCGTGGCAGCGGAAGCACCCTGGGAAATCGTTATGCCCGAGGTTATTGGGATACGACCCCCAGTTCACCTTCATCTCCGGAAAAATGTTTCGATCCCAGACCGCGAGCACCTGCTGGGCCGACGCTTCCACCTCCCCGCGCCTCTGCGCCCAGATAGCGGGGTAATTCTTCTCGTAGTAGCGCTCGAAGGCCGACGGGATGCGTTCCGCCGCTTCGGCTCGCGAGCCGTATTTGCCCTTTAGGAGGTCGACGGCCTCCTTTTTGGCGAAAGGCAGCGACCGCGAGATCTGTCCCGCGTTCAGCAGGCGGTCCACGGCCGATTCCGGCATCTCGTAGGTGTGGGTCGGCCGGTTGTGGCAATCCATGCAGTCCATCTCCCGAACGGGCAGGCCCGCGATGTTCGCCTTCTCCGCCGCGAAGACGGTGGTCCCCTTCGGCGTGCTGTACTCAACCCAGGGAATCGTCTGTCGCGCTTCGTCGGAATGCGCGTAGCGGATGCGGACGCCCGGCCCCAGATGCGTCCCGTGGATGCCGATTCCGCCGTTGCCGCCGCCGATCTTCATCAGCAGCACGGTTCGCGTCTGCGTGTTGGACTCGTCGTCCGCAAACTTGGAAATGATCCGGACGCGATCTTCGCCGTATTTCTGCGGCCAGTGGCACGCTTCGCAGGTTTCGCGGGCAGGACGCAGATTGCGCACGGGTGTGGGAATCGGTCTCGGATATGTGTTGAACGCGACCGCGAACACCTGCCCGACACCGGACATCTTGCTGCGCACAAACCAGGAGGCACCCGGGCCGATGTGGCACTTCACGCATTCCACTCGCGAGTGCGGCGAGTTTTGATAGGCCGTGAACTCCGGCTGCATCACGTTATGGCACGTCTGCCCGCAAAAGGTCACCGAGTCCATGTAGTTCACTGCGCCGTAAGAAAGTTGGCTGGCGACTACCACATTGACCACGGTCGTCGCCCCGATGAAGTAGACCAGCTTCCGCAACTCATGATTGCTCCAGGTGAGCGCAGGGAAATCCGGAGGATAGATGCCGGCGTGGCCTTCGCGCCTGTGCTTGAGCCAGATTCCCAGCGGAATCAGAATGAGGCCTGCGAAAAACAGGGCGGGGATCGCCATAAACGCCAGAATCCCAATGTACGGGCTTTCGCTGTTCCCGTGCAGAGTAGTCGGCAGCAGAAAAAGCCAAAAGATGGTTGCGCTGGTGACCGTCACTACGCCGATCAGGCTGATCCAGTTATTCGATAGATAGACGACCGGCGACAGCCAGCCCCGGTCGGGCCGATCCACAGTATGGATGCTCATGAAATTGTCTAGTCTCCCGCGGCGGGCGCTTCGCGCGCCTCGTGCTCCCTCGAGTGCTTCTTTACGCTGTATCCGGTGAGAAAGCTGGTATCCAGCGGATAAACGTCGGGGTCGAAAATGATCGAATAAAAGTGCCAGATCACGACCGCCGCCGCTGCTAATACAGCCTCGTAAAAGTGAATCGACGTGGCGATATCGAGCCAGCTCTTGGGCAGCAGCTGCAGGGCAAGGTTATTTGCCCAAAGCAGTAGCCCCGTCGCCACCATCACCACGGTGCCCCAAATCAGAGCCCAGTATTCGGCCTTTTCTATATAGCTGTGAGCCGAGCGTGCCGGAGGTTCCGAGCCGAGGCCGACGTTATAAGCCATCCCGGAGAGAGCCTCGCGCGCGTCGGCGGCTTTGGGTAGCATCTCCAGCCAGTGCTTTCGCAGCCTGCGGTTCACGATCAGCGACAGCACGTGCGTGATCGCCACCGCGATGAAGACCACTGCCGCGGTGCGGTGCATCAGGCTGCGCACCGAGATGCTCCCCTCCATCCATAGTAAAGGCCGCGCCCACCACTGGTCGGGGAATTTCAACGCGAAGCCGGTCCACACCAGGGTAATGAAGGATATCGCGAGTACCGCATGCTGCAGACGTTCGAAGGGAAGCATTCGCACTTCGGGGTGGCCCGGGGCGGAATCGCGGCGCTCCGCTCGCTGCTGTGCGCGCAGGCGGATCGCCTTGCGCACCCAGTCGCCGGCATTGTGGAGCAACATCAGCCCCAGCGTCAAGGGGATCAGGAATTGGTAAAACTCGCGGACCCACTTCACCCCCGCCGGCTCGGTGCGCCCTTCGGCCACATGAACCTGGCTGATGGCGAAGCGCGCGCCTGCGCCCGGGTGGCATTGGCCGCACGTCTTTGGCAGGTTCTTGGCGTTGATGGTCGACTTCCTGTCCGATGATGGAAGAATGTTGTGCACGCCATGACAGCTCGCGCAGTTGGCCACCGTCTGTGAGCCGGCCTTCGCAGCCAGACCGTGGAATGAGGAATCGAAGCTCACCAGCCGGTCGGGAGGCAATCCGAATTTTCGCGTCAGCCGCACATCGCCATGGCAGCTTCCGCAGGTTTCGCGGATATTGGCATTGTTCACCGGCGACTCGCCGTTGGTATGTTTCAGGATCTTGTGCTCGCCGTGGCAATCGGTGCACAGCGGCGCCTGCGTGATGCCCCGCGCCAAGGCTTGGCCGTGGACGCTGGCACGGAATTGCTCTACGACTTCGCTATGGCAAAGCCCGCAGGTGTCCGGCACGGCGGCCCGAAAGGCCTGCGACTTCGGCGGCAGCAGTTCGTGCGCGCTGCCGTGACACATTCCGCAATCGGGCGCACCTTCGTTGCCGGTCGCGCGCGCCTGGCCATGCACCCCGCTGGCGTAGTCGCCTGCCTGGTCCTGATGGCAGGTGGTGCAAACGGGTTTGGCAATGTTCGCCGGATGGGGAACTTGCTCGTGACCTTCGTGGCACGTATCGCACGACAGGCCTGCATGCGCGCTCTTTTCCAGTGTCTGCGCCTGCTTATGGCAGGACGCACACCCCACCGCTTTCGCGGGCTCCGCCCGGAGACTCGCGACGGCCGTCACGAGAAGAACGAATAAAAGGGCGGAACCGGGACGGAGGTGAATCAACGTCCGGTTCCTCACGGCCTCACCCTCCGATAGTCGTGCTGGAGCGCATCCAGGTCACGTAGGTGTACCCGGCCGCCAGCAGCAGTCCATAGACCACGGCGATGACGGTGAGGAGCTTGCCCCACTTGTCAATGACTTCGAGTTTCTGCGCGATGCTCACCTGCTGCGGGATCACCGCCTGGTTGGAGAGATGCAACGTCTCATCCTCGTGGGAGCTCACTACCTTGCGGTACGCAATCAATCCCAGCACTACCAGCGCCAGCAGTGCCCATACGACCGTGAACGGAGTCAAATTCAGATTCATGATTCGCCTCTCGGTTTTCACTTAAATTGATGCACGCTGGATTCCACCACATACGCGTGCCAAGTTATGGGGTTTTACAACGTTTAGGTCTGGAAATCCGGTTTTCTGGGGGGATTCGCGCAGGAATAAATGGCGCTCTGGGCGAAATCCCACCGGAATCGGCCATTACGTGAGATTTGGCAGCGCGGAGCGCCGCCGCCATGATCGCCAGCAGCGCCGTCGAGACCGGGTCCTCTGCGGAAATCACGGACATGATTCCCGCCTCCCAGGCCTCCGCCAATAACTGTGGATGCCGCCGCGTGACCAGGACAACCCGCTCCGGATTCCGGAGTGGAAGCGGCAGACACGCCAGTGCCGCTTCGTCCAAAACGAGAACGCCGGGAAATGCGGCGTCCGGCCGCTCCACCGTTTCCAAGTGCCAGGGGCCGCTGCGGCCCAAGGCGTCCCGAAGGGCTGCTGCGTATACGGCATCAGCCATGGATAGCTGAACCGTTCGCATCATGGAATACTCTCCTCCACCGGGCAACCGGCTACTTCTTGTCCGTATAACCGTCCAAGCTTTTGTGCTCTTGGAAGTACTTGCCCGCATCGTTCAGTTCTTTGGAATTCGCTTTCGTATGGCAGTAAATGCATGCCTTCTTGGTCTGCTTGGTGTACTCCGCTTTGCCGTACGACGACGTGGTGCAAACGACGAACCCGCCCAGCAAGAAAACAGCGGGTATTGCGATCTTAAGGTGTCGCATGAAGCCTCCGCTTCGAAAGTTAGCAATCCGATCACCACGGGTTTATTGGCTTGCTTTGAGCAATTTCCGATGGTTTACTCCGGTTCGCGGGGGCTATTTTCCGCCAATTCCCGCGATCCTGAGCCAGATCACCCAAAAGCCGCTGCTATAATTGGCCTTGTAGCCCTGCATGTCTAAGCTCACTCCAGACTGGCAGAAGACCAGCGTGCTCGAATCTGTCTTCGACCAGCTGTCCGACGCTCTCGTCCTGTATGACCCGGAGTTTCGTATCACCGGCGTCAATGCGTCCGCCGAAAAACTCTTTGGGATGTCCTCCGATGAGATGCTGGGTAAGCATTGCCAGGAAGTCTTCAAGTGCACGGTGTGCGAGCCCGGCTGCGGCGTCCTGGTGGGGTTGAACCAATCGGCTTCCGTTCCCAACGCCACGGTCCGGCTCAATACCGGCAATGGCATGGAACGACTGGTGGTAATGCGGACCACGCAGGTCTTTGACGACGACGGCCACCTCACCGGCGTCGTTGCCTCGATTAAAGATGTCACCGAAGAGGCCGCCCCGCAAAAGCGCGAAGTGATCGCCGAGTCCGCCGCCATGCGCGAAGTGCTCAACTTCGTGCGTCGCGTGGCGGCCAGCGAAGCCACCACGATTCTTCTGGAAGGCGAAAACGGCACCGGCAAGGACTTGATCGCCAAGACGCTGCACTATCAGAGCCTCCGGCAGGCCGAGCCCTTCATTGCCATCAACTGCGCCGCTATTCCGGAGACCCTGCTGGAAAGCGAGCTCTTCGGCTACGAAAAAGGCGCATTTACGGATGCCCGGGCGCAGAAGCGCGGCATTTTCGAGTTGGCGGACAAGGGCACGCTCTTCCTGGATGAAATCGGCGAAATCCCCCTGATGCTGCAAGCCAAGCTGCTGCGCGTCCTCGAGGAGCAGAGCTTCCGGCGCCTCGGCGGTCTCAAGGACATCAAGCTCGACCTGCGAGTGATCGCCGCTACCAACAAGAACCTGCGCGAGGCGGTCAAAGAGGGCGCATTCCGGCAGGACCTCTATTTTCGACTCAACGTCATCCAGATCACCATCCCCGCGCTGCGCGAGCGGACCGATGATATCTTGCCGCTGACCCGGTTTTTCATCGAACACTACAACCGCAAGTTCAAACGCAACATCGAAGGCGTGAGCGATGGCGCCGCCAAGCTGCTGCTGAGCCACGATTGGCCAGGCAACGTCCGCGAGTTGCGCAACGCCATTGAACGCGCCATGATCCTGGAGGAGTCGTCTCTGATTACGCCCCCCAGCCTGCCCATCAGCATCGCGCATAACGATGCCGCTGCGCCCCTAGTGGCAACTCTCAGCGCGGAACTCCCCAACGACGGTCTTTCGCTCGAAGATAACGAGCGCAGTTTGCTGGCCCGCGCGCTGGAAAAGACCAACGGCAACCAGACGCAGGCCGCGCGGCTGCTGCGCATCACGCGCGACACGCTGCGCTATAAGATGAAGAAATTCAACCTGCGATGAAAAAGCTCTCCCTGCTTACATTGGTGCTGGCTGCGTCCGCCATGGCGCAGCCCTCCTACCTCGGCGAGCCCCGGCAACTTACGCATGGCGGAGAAAACGCCGAAGCTTACTGGGCCCCCGACGGCAAGCGCCTTATCTTTCAGAGTACCCGCCAGCCTTATAGCTGCGACCAGATGTTCGTCATGAACGCCGATGGATCGGACCAGCACCTGGTCTCCACCGGCAAAGGCCGCACTACCTGCGGCTATTTCCTGCCCGATAACAAGCACATCCTCTACGCTTCCACCCACCTCGCCGGGGATGCATGTCCGGCGCCGCCCGACCGCAGCAAAGGTTACGTCTGGGGCGTGTTCCCCGGCTACGACATCTTCCTCGCCACCGACGACGGGAAAATCGAGAAGCGACTGACGGATACTCCCGGCTACGACGCGGAGGCTACCGTCAATTTCAAGACCGGGCAGGTCGTGTACACTTCGCTAGCCTCCGGCGACCTGGATCTCTGGACCATGCGCCCGGATGGCTCGCAAAAAAAGCAACTCACCAAGACGACCGGCTACGATGGCGGCCCGGTATTTTCGCGCGACGGCAAAAAGCTCGTGTGGCGCGCCAATCACCCCAAGACGCCCGCCGATATGGACCGCTACAAGTCGCTGCTTGCCGACAACCTGACCGCGCCGATGAAGATGGAATTGATGGTCGCCGACGCGGACGGCAGCCACGCCCGGCAGATTACCGATTTCGGCTGCGCCAGTTTCGCCCCCACCTTCACGCCGGATGGAAAGAAGATTCTCTTCTCTTCCAATAAGCACGCCTGCGACACGCGGAAGTTCGAGCTATACCTGATCAACGTGGACGGCACGGGCCTTGAGCAGGTGACCAACTTCGGCGGCTTCACCGCTTTCCCGGAGTTCTCGCCCGACGGAAAAACCATCGTCTTCGCGTCCGACAAGGGCGCGAAGGAGCCGTACGAGTTCAACATTTTCACCGCCCCCTGGCGCTAGAGGTAGCGCCGGCAGTGCCGCGGTTCCGCTGACACGACTCCGCCACCGTAGCTAGTTTATTTTGGGCTTCGTGCGATGGCAAAGTGGGGCGGGATGGCATCCCGCGCGCAGGTTGCGATCGAGCGTACCTTCACCAAATCTCCGGAACCAAATCGAGTTTCTGTCGTATATACTCCCAGCATCCAGCTTGGAGCCTCATATGACTCTTACGGGTGAACTGCGGTACGCGGTCCGGTCGCTGGCGAAATCGCCGGTCTTTGCTTCGGTCGCGGTCCTCTCGCTCGCGCTCGGAATCGGAGCCAACACGGCCGTCTTCAGCCTGCTCGACCATGTCCTGCTGCGGTTGCTTCCGGTAGAACACCCGGAAGAACTCGTGCAACTCAAAGAGATGGGTTTCAATTACGGCTCGAACACCGGGCTGAATGCGCTCTCCTATCCGATGTATACGGATTTTCGCGACCGCAACCAGGTTTTCCGCGGAATGTTCGCGCGTTATCAGTTGCCGGTCAGCGTCACTGATGGCGGAAGCACGGAGCGAGCCATGGGCGAACTCGTGTCCGGAACGTACTTTCCGGTCCTCGGGGTGCGGCCGGCCGCGGGACACCTCTTCACCCCGGAAGAGGATCGCACACCCGGCGGCGCGCCGCTTGCGATCTTGGGATACGACTACTGGCAGACGCGCTACGCCGGTGACCGTGCAATCGTTGGCAAGCAAATTCTCGTCAACGATCGCCAACTCACTGTCGTCGGAGTTGCGCAGCGCGGATTCCAAGGAGTCGAGCGGCTCTTCGAGACGCAGATCTATATCCCGATCATGATGGCGCCGCAGATGACCACCTTCAAGCAGCCTTTGGAGAATCGCCGGCAGCGATGGGTCCAGGTCTTCGGGCGTATGAAGCCGGGCGTCACGGCCAAGTCTGCAAAAGCCGCGCTGCAGCCCCTCTTCCATCAAGTGCTGGAGATGGAGGCGCAGCAGAAGGAGTTCGCCCACGCCTCGTCATACGCCCGCCAGCAGTTTCTGAAGAAGACCGTGGATGCGATGCCCGGCGGCACCGGGCAAAACCTGGCGAAGCAGTTCCTGGAGGCGCCGCTGTGGGCCATGATGGCGATGGTCGCACTCGTGTTGCTGATCGCCTGCGCGAATGTCGCGAATCTTCTGCTGGCGCGCTCCACGGCCCGGCAGAGAGAAATGGCCATCCGCCTCTCGCTCGGGGCCAGCCGTGCGCGCATCGTCCGGCAACTTCTGGTGGAGGGCGTTCTGCTCTCGCTGGCGGGTGGCCTCGTCGGGTTGCTGCTCCTGCCCGTCACGCTCACGCCGCTGCAGAACATATTTCCGCAGATGGATCCGCCCATCCGCATCGAAACCGCCCCGGATCTGCGAATGCTGGCCTTTACGCTGGCCGTATCGCTCGCGACCGCGCTCGTGTTCGGGCTCGCCCCCGCGCTCCAATCCACGCGCACCGACCTGGCCTCGACCCTCAAGGAACAGGCCGGCGCGGTGGCCGGCGGACGTGCCGGCTGGCGCAAACTGCTCGTCGCCGGTCAGATCAGTCTTTCGCTCGTGCTGTTGATCGGAGCAGGCCTGTTCGTGCGCAGTTTGCGCAATCTGCAGGATCTGAACCCCGGTTTCGACGTCAGCAATTTGCTTTCGTTTGCGGTCGATCCCACGCTCAGCGGATACAAGCCCGATAAAGCCAAGCAATTTTACAAGGAGCTGACCGGGCAGTTGGCCTTGCTGCCCGGCGTCGGCGGCGCCGCCATGTGCGTAGTGCCGCCGCTCAGTTTCGACGAATGGGATGGCTCGGTCTCGGTGGAAGGCTACGCTGCCAAGCCGGGCGAAGACATGAATCCGCGGATGAACTATGTGTCCCCCGGTTATTTCGCCGCCATGAGGATTCCACTGTACGCCGGCCGCGATTTCACCGACCGCGATACGCTGGGTGCGCCCAAGGTGGTAATCGTCAACGAGAAGTTTGCGCGCCACTACTTTGGCGACCGCCCCGCCGTGGGACGGCATTTGGGACGCGGCGCCGACGATGGGACCAAGACCGACATCGAGATCATCGGAGTGGTTCGCGATACCAAGTACGAAACCATGCGCGCCGAAATTCCTCGGCAGGTCTATTATCCGTATCAACAGAACGAGTGGGCCGCTCAGATGACGGCATTCGTGCGCACGAATTTGCCGCCCTCGGAAATGTTCCCTGCGTTGCGCGCCGCCGTGCACCGGCTCGACCCGAAGCTGCCGGTCTTCATGATGAAAACCGAGGAGCGCCAGCGGGACGATTCGCTGGCGGTGGAACGCCTTGCCGCTACTCTAGCCACCGCTTTCGGCGTCCTCGCCGGAGTGCTGGCGGCGGTGGGACTCTACGGCGTGATGGCCTTCCTGGTCGCGCGGCGCACGCGCGAGATCGGTATCCGCATTGCGCTCGGCGCGGTGAGTGGTAACGTCATCTGGCTGGTGATGCGCGAAGTCCTGCTACTGGTCGGGATCGGAGCGGCGATCGGACTTCCGGCCGCGCTGGTGCTCTCGCGTCTGGTGGGCAGCCAGCTTTACGGTATCGAGCCGCATGATCCCGCTTCTATCCTGATCGCCACTTTGGGCATTGCCGCGGTGGCTGCGCTTTCCGGCTACTGGCCCGCGCTCCGCGCCACGCGTGTCGACCCGGTAACGGCGATCCGCTGCGAATAGGTAGCGCCGGCGCTCCCGATCATTCGATCACCCCTTCCAGCCATGCGCCACCGCCCTCCTGGAGTAAAATCGTCTGAGCTTCTCCGCTCGAGGAAATTGATGGTTCCCAAAAGACTGCTGCACGTTTTCATTGCCTTTTCCGTCGCCGCGCCGCCTCTGGCCTATGGGCAGGCCCGCCGCGCTTTAGACGATCTCGCCCTGAAGAACGCCGGAAAGACCGGCGCCGAATGGCTGAGCTATGGTTTGACGCCACAGGAGACGCGCTACAGCCCGCTCCAGCAGATCAATGCGTCCAACGTGGGACGGCTGGGTCTCGCTTGGACGTACGATCTGGGCCGCGGCGGCGGCAACCAGGAAGCCACGCCGCTCTTCTGGAACGGTGTTCTCTACAGCCTCACCAACTGGAGCGTCGTGTTCGCCGTGGACGCGCGCACCGGAAAGGAGAAGTGGCGCTGGGACCCCGAAGTCAACCAGGAGGCCGTCCGGCCGAAGATTTGCTGCGGTGTGGTGCATCGCGGCGTAGCGCTGTACCAGGGCCTGGTCATCGCGCCGATTATCGACGGCCGCCTGGTTGCTCTCGACGCCGATACCGGCAAGCCTGTTTGGGAGGCGCGCGTCGCGTATCCGCAGGAGAATTACACCCTCACCATGGCCCCGCGCATCGCCAAGGGCAAAGTGATCATCGGGGTCAGCGGCGCCGAACTTCCCGTCCGCGGCTTCTTCGACGGGTATGACGCCCTTACCGGCAAGCGCGCCTGGCGCTTCTACACGGTTCCGGGCGATCCTTCCAAGCCATTTGAGAGCGAAGCCATGAAGAAGGCCGCCGAAACCTGGTCGGGCGATTGGTGGAAGCTGGGCGGCGGCGGTTCGGTCTGGGACGGCATCGCCTACGATCCGGAGGCCGATCTCGTTTATGTAGGCACGGGAAATGGCGGCCCCTGGCCGGAAGAACTGCGCAAGTCCAAGGGCAAGGACAATCTCTACCTGGCATCGGTTCTCGCCGTCAAGCCGGATAGCGGCGAGTTGAAGTGGCATTTCCAGATGGTGCCCGGGGATTCCTGGGATTACGACAGCGTGCAGCAACTGCTGCTGGCCGATCTGACGATTGCCGGCCAGCCCCGCAAGGTGCTGATGCAGGCCAATAAAAACGGCTTCTATTACGTGCTCGACCGAATCACCGGCCAGTTCATCTCGGGCACGCCCTATGCCCACGTCACCTGGGCCCGCGGCCTCGACGAACGCACGGGCCGCCCGTTTGTGAATCCCGAAGCGCACTACGGCACCGACCCGATTCAGATCTCGCCGGGTCCCGGTGGTGCGCACAATTGGGCGCCGATGTCGTTTAACCCCACCACGGGCCTCGTGTATATCCCGAGCACCCAGGTGAACAGCTCCAATTTCGCGATCGATACGGAATTCACCTATCAGCCGGGAAAGAGTAACCTGGGAATTCGTCGCGGGCCGCAGCCCACGACTCCTGGCGCCTTCGCGCCGCCTCCGCCCGCCAAGCTTCCACCCCCTCCGGCGATCGGTCCGGAACCTCCGGCCGAAGGGCAGCGCAACGTCCTCATCGCGTGGGACCCGGTAAAGCACCAGCCGCGCTGGCAGACGGTGGGAGGCGGCTCCATCGGCGGCGGAACCGTGACCACGGCCGGCAACCTGGTGATCCAAGTTGTTCCGGACGGCCGCTTGGTCGCCTATAGCGCCGATAAAGGCGAAAAGCTTCTCGACATCCAGACCGGACTGAAAGGCGGCATGGGCCCGCCGATTACCTACGAATTGGATGGCAAACAGTACGTGGCCCTGATGGGGGGTCTCGGCGTGGTAGTGGGCCGCAATGTAGAGCCCGGCGCGGCGCCTCCCGCGGCCACCGCGCAGACCGTCTTCCCGAAGCTGATGATCTTCGTGCTGGACGCAAAGCCGCTGCAGTAGCGCCCGTCAGGGCTGGGTCACGCCCGTCGCCCTACTGCGCCGGTTCCAACCGAAGCAGCGCGCCGTTCTCTTCGTCGGTCAGCACGTACACCAGCCCGTCGGGACCCTGCCGCACATCGCGTATGCGCTGCCTGAGTTCGGTGAGTAGCGATTGCCGGCCAATTTCATCCCAGTTCTGGTCGAAGATGATGCGCTCCAGGTGCGGATAGCCTTGCGCCGCGCCGCCCAACATGGCGCCTACCAGAACGTTGTTCTTCCAATCGGGGAAACGGTCGCCCGTGTAGAACGCCATGCCGGAAGGCGCGATCGAAGGCGCCCAGAAGATCAGCGGCTGTGTCATGCCCTCGCCGAAGTTCGCAATCTTCGGTCCAGTGTATTCGCGGCCGAAGCTCACTTTCGGCCAGCCGTAGTTCGCGCCGGCCTTGAGCACGTTGATCTCGTCGCCGCCGTAGGGACCGTTCTCGTTGTTCCAAAGATCTCCAGTCACGGGGTTCAGCGCGAGACCCAGCGAATTGCGGTGCCCCATGGTGTAGATTTCGGGCCGATACCCGGCGCGGCCCTCGAATGGATTGCCCGGCGCGGGCGCGCCGTCATCGCGAAGCCGCAGGATCTTACCGCGCAAGCTACCCGGCTCCTGGGCGGCGTTGCCGTTCGAAGCGCCGGTCGTCATGTACAGCATGCCGTCGCGTCCCCAGGCGAGACGTGAGCCCGAGCCCCCATCTCCCGCCCACGGATCGCACACCAGGATGTCCTTGACCTCGATAAGCTGTTTCCCGTCGAGACGGCCGCGGGCGACCGTGGTGGCCACCTGCTTATCCGCCACATCTTTCGTGTACGTGAGATATACGAGGTGATTCTCCGCGAACTGCGGATGGGGAAGAATTTCCATCAGCCCCGATAAACGCACCGCATGAACTGCCGGCACTCCGGAAATGGGCTCCGGGTCGAGCCGGCCATCGCGCACCAGGCGGAGCTTGCCGTTCCGCTCGGTAAGCAGCATGTCGCCGTTCGGCAAAAAGGCGAGGCTCCACGGATGCCACAGCCCCGTGGCGATCGTGACCGTCCGGACTTTGGTGGGCGGCGCCTTCTTCTTGCCCTCCGGCTGCCCGTTCAGATTGCCCGGAAGCATTGCCACCGCAGTCAGCATTCCGAACGCAAGAAGGACGGATGGGACGGCCACCCGGCTGGTTCTTCCCACGGCACACTCAAGCTTCATAACAGGAGCTCCTTTGACCATTCGTGAAACTATCATGCTCGCGCGAGGGCCGCAACGTTGAGCGACCCCCGCCGCCCTCACGGGCAGGGCTGAAGAGAGAGCATTTCAGCCGCGTCCCGTATGAGGGCGCGGGGCGCATTTTTTCACAGGCCCTCACGGCCGGGGCTGAAAAGAGGTGCCCCGATTTCATTCGTACGCGCCAATTAATTTCCGTCAGCGGTGAATCACTAACCGACGCGTGCTGCCCCCATACCTTAACCAGTACCGGCGCTACTGTTGATTCGGACGGCAGGGCCTCAAAATGGGAACGAGGAAAAAACTCCTTGAACTCGCTCGAAGAACTCATGAAGGAAGTAAGTTCGGCGGCCGAGCGCCTGATTGAGGCACTCGATGCCGAGCAGAAGCTGGCGAGACGTTGTCGGTTTGATCCCCGTTGCTTCGGGGCATGGCAAAAATCGCGTTTGGAGGTGAGCAGCCTGGAGAAAGAATATGATGAGCTGGTTGTCCGCTGGCGAGAAGCCGTGTTGCGCGAAAGTTCTGGCCCGAATGTAGCCGCGGCCTGCTGTTCCTTTTCGTAGAGATCAGCAGCCGTGTTCGCTTCTGTGCGCGCGGAGGGCGCCCAGCGAGCGCTCTTTGTCGCCCAAGGTGGCTTCGATCTGCTTATCGATAGCCATCCAGACCTTTTCGTCCTTGGTATTGATGGCTTCAACTTCCGCGCGGGCAAGCTCCGCCAGCCGCACCAGATGCTGCTGGACTTCGCTCATCAATTCCTGCTGACGCTGGCAGGGCGGGGGTAAACCGGACATGCCGGAATTGTAACAGACCCCTAAATTAGCGGCTGTCTCCGTCGTGATCGGCATCACCGAGTGACGCCTGCGCGGCGCTGCTCAGTTGTACCACGTCCTGCGTTTGCGAAAGCGGTTGTTTCGTCCCGCCTTGAGCGGGAGCTTTGGTGTTTTGCCGTTCAGCGGCGGTAAGTTGCAGAAGATACTGGACCGCGTTGGTTCGACTGACAGTCATCGGAGGATCCTCGTATCCCTCATCGGCGGCCGCACGGAGCTTTTCGACAAACTATTTTTTCGCTCTTTGTCCGTGGGAACACTCCGCTCGACGGCGGCCGCCAGCGGCCCCGTCACTGGACCGCCAGTTTGCTGTGCCTTCTCCCGAACGGAAAGTAGATCGCGAATCCGATCAGCAGCCACACGAAAAAGCGAACCCAGGTTTCGAGCGGCAGCGCCATCATCAGCACCACACAGAACGCGATGGAAAGCATCGGCAGCCACGGCGAGCCCGGCACGCGGAAGCCTCGCGGCCGCTCCGGCTGTGTCCGGCGCAGCACGATCACTCCGACGGAGACGATCACGAACGCAAACAACGTGCCGATATTGGCGAGGTCCGCGAACGTGCCGATGTCCCAGATGCCTGCCGGAATTCCTACCGCGAGCCCCGCGATCCACGTGCTTACGTGTGGCGTGTGGTGCACGGGATGCACTTTGGAGAACGCGTTCGGAAGCAGGCCGTCGCGCGACATCGCAAACCAGATGCGCGCCTGCCCGTACTGGAAGACCAGAAGCGACGAGATCATCCCCATGATCGCGCCAATGCCGACCCATTCGCGGATGCCGTCGTACCCCAGCATCTTGAGCGCATTTGCCACCGGCGCGGCGTTGTTCAGGGTTTGATAATGCGCAATTCCCGTCAGCACCAGCGCCACCGCTATATATAGAGCCGCGCAGATCACCAGCGTCATCATGATGCCGAACGGAAGATCGCGCTGCGGATTCCGGCATTCCTCTCCGGCGGTCGAGACCGAGTCGAACCCGATATACGTGAAGAACACAATCGCCGCGCCCGTGAGCACTCCGGAGAAGCCGTTCGGAAGAAACGGATGCCAGTTGGAGGTGTGCACCGCGCGCGCGGCGCCGATCACGAAAATTAAAATCGCCGCGATCTTGATCAGCACCATGGCGTTGTTCGTCCCGGCACTCTCGCGCACGCCGCGCACCAGAATGTACGTAAGGATCAGTAGAATCAGCAGAGCCGAAAGGTTGAACCATGCTCCACTGAACTGCCCTTCCACGATCGGCGGCGCCGCGAACTTGGCCGGCAGATGCCAGCCGAACGTGTTGTCGAGAAGATCGTTCAGATAGGCGGAAAACCCCGCCGCCACAGCCATGTTGGAGACGGCGTACTCGAGAATGAGATCCCATCCAATAATCCAGGCAATGATCTCGCCGAGCGTGGCGTACGCGTAGGTGTAAGCGCTGCCCGCGATGGGAATCATCGAAGCCAGTTCGGCGTAACACAGCGCCGCGAAGCTGCACGCAAAGGCGGTCAGCAGGAACGAAAGCGAGATGCCCGGACCCGCTCCGGGACGGCCGGTCGTAGACAGCGCCTTTGAGCCGTGCAGCAGCAGGTCAAGCACAGGCGCGTGCAAAATCGATGGGTAGCTGAGCGTCTCGCCCGCGGCTGCGGTGCCAGTAAGAATGAAAATCCCGGAGCCGATCACAGCGCCGATGCCGAAGGCAGTCAGGCTCCACGGGCCCAGGCTGCGGCGGAGTTTTTTCTGGGGATCTTCGGAGGCGGCGATCAGCGCGTCGATGCTCTTCTTGCGGAAGATGCTCATGGTGGGGCAGGCCTTCAGCCTGCCCGGTGTCTAACGCTTGCGCTGACCCTGCGTCTGGTGCCGGATTTTCTTCTTCTGCGAGCCGCGCGCCACGCCGGCGGCGCGCTTGGCCTTGGGAGCCGCCTTCTTCCGCGCGGTGCGCTTCAGTTTCTTGCGTTCGACTTTGTCCGTGACAGTCTTCGTGTTCATCAGTCTCGTTTCAATCCTGCGTATTTTTCGATCAGTTTCTTCAACCCGTGCCCGGGGAAGTTCACCGTGATCTTAGCATTCTCGCCGTCGCCTTCGCGACGCACCACCGTGCCCGTTCCGTACTTGGGATGCTGCACCGTCATGCCGGTGCGCGCGACTCTGCGGGGAGCGGGTGGAGGAGGCGGCAGAGGCTTGGTTGGAATCGAAGGGCGCGGGATCACCGGGGCCTGCCTGGGTACCGGCGGAGGCGGCGGAGCGGGCTTCGGCACCTGAATGGCAATACCGCGCTCGCTAAAAAACTGCGAGATGTTCTCCAGCGAGTTGTAAGTCTTTCCCGTGAACGTGTTCCGCCGGACGGTTTGGCGGACATCGTATCGTTCGCTGAAAAGATTCACTTCGCCGGCGTCGTCCTGCGGGCCCAGATTCACGATCAGGTTTTCCGGAATTTCCTTCAGAAACCACGAAGGAATCGAACGCTCCTGCTCGCCGCCTCCAAAACGCCGGCGGTACCGCGCCCAACTCACGACCAGCCGCTGCTGTGCGCGAGTCATGCCAACGTAGCACAGCCTCCGCTCTTCCTCCAGCATCTCCTCGGAGTTCAGCGACCGGCTGTGCGGGAAAAGGCCTTGCTCCATTCCCGCGATGAACACCACCGGGAACTCCAGCCCCTTGGCGTTGTGCAGTGTCATTAACGTGACCGGAGCGGATTCGTCGTACGCATCGGCCTCGGCCACCAGGGCCGCGTGATCCAGAAAATCCTGAATGCTCTCGCCGCGCTCGGCCGCTTCCACCGCCGCGTTGATCAACTCATCCAGGTTCTCCTGCCGGGCCTCCGATTCGGGCGTCTTCTCCTGCTCCAGCATCTTCCGGTAACCGGTCCGGTCGAGAATGAACTTGATCAAGTCCGGCAGCGGAGCAGAACTCGCCACCAGCGCCAGTTCCTGCACGAGATTGCGGAACGTCACCAGGGACGATTGCGAGCGCTTCGAAAGTTGTTGGCCGTCGATAATCTGCTCGATCGCCCGCCAGATGCTGACCCCTTGCTGGCGCGCCTGCGCTTCGATCTGTTCCACCGTCGTCCGCCCGATACCGCGCGCCGGGGTATTGATGATGCGCAACAGGCTGACCGAATCCTCCTGAGAAAGCGCGGCCTTGAGGTATGCGACGGTGTCTTTGATTTCGGCCCGCTGGTAGAAACTGAATCCACCTACGATGTTGTATTTGCGCCCGTAACGCCGCAGCGCTTCTTCAATCTGGCGCGACTGGAAGTTGGTCCGGTACAGAACCGCAATGTGATCGTTGGGGCGTGCCGACAGTTGTTTATCGATGCTGTCGGCAATGAACAGCGCCTCGTTTTCGGCATCGAAAGCGGCATACAGGCCCAGCAAGTCGCCGGCGCCGGATTCGGTCCAAAGCTTCTTGCCTTTGCGCGCCTTGTTGTTCTCCACCACCGCGCCGGCGGCGGACAGAATGTTCTTCGTGGAGCGGTAGTTCTGTTCCAGCCGGATGATTTTCGCCTTGGGAAAATCGTGCTCGAAATCGAGGATGTTCTTGATGTCCGCGCCGCGCCAGCTGTAGATCGACTGATCCTCATCGCCCACCACGCATACATTCTGATGCGATTCCGAGAGCAGGCGCATCAGCTCGTACTGGCTGCGGTTGGTGTCCT
>CAYMHP010000039.1:0-27374 GCA_964390225.1 uncultured Solibacteraceae bacterium | reverse complement strand
TCGGGCATCTGGCTAAGTGACTCCAACGCGTTGAGAACGGGTCCAGGCCCGCTGCGCGCAGAGATGATGACCGAGGTCTGCACTGCTGATCTCCGGATATGCCAGCGGGACGGCTGCGATAACAAGCCGTACGGGCTAATCGGCCGCGTTCGCGCGGGCTTTTGCCGGTTCGGCCAACCGTTCGCGGAACCAATCGCACGTAAGCCGGAGCGATTCGTCGATGGGGATTTGCGGGGTGTACCCGGTCAGCGCCGCAATTTTGGCAATGTCGGGAACGCGCCGCGGCATGTCCTCGAAGCCCTCGCCGTACGCCTGGTCGTAAGGGATGAAATCAATTCCAACGCCGACGCCGCTCACCTCGATGACCTTGCGGGCCAAGTCCAGAATCGTAATCTCGCGGGGATTCCCCAAATTGATTACTTCTCCGACCGCCGCCTCGTTTTCCATCAGCAGCATCAGCCACTTCACGATGTCCGACACGTGAGTAAAGCAGCGGGACTGTAGACCGGAGCCGTAAACCGTCAGATTTTCCCCGCGGAGCGCCTGACCGATGAATCGCGGGACAACCATACCGTAGCGACCTACTTGCCGCGGCCCGATGCAGTTGAACAGGCGCGCCACCACGGTGGGAACCCGGTATTCCTTCCAGAACGCCAGTGCCAGGAACTCATCTACGACTTTGCTCGAGGCATAGCTCCACCGCGACTTGGTGGTCGGTCCGGAAATCAGATCGGCATCCTCCCGAAACGGAACTTCCATGCTCTTTCCGTAGACCTCCGAGGTGGAGGCGACCAGCACCTTTTTCTTTTTCTTCGCTGCCGCTTTGAGCACCGATTCCGTGCCACCAATGTTATTCAGAATGGTGGTCACCGGACTATCGATAATGTTGAAAACGCCGACCGTAGCCGCGAGGTGGAAAACCATGTCGGCGCGGTCTACAAGCTCGGCCAAAACTCTTTTTTCTTCAACATTTTCCGGATAAAACTCCAATCTCGGATGGCTCCGGATTGCAGCCAGGTTGTCCACGCTGCCTGAAGAAAGATCATCCAGCACCAGGACGCGATGACCTTGGGCCAAAGCGGCTTCCGTCAGGTGCGAACCGATGAAACCGGCCCCTCCAGTGATCAAGAATGTAGCCATAGGTGTTCACACGCACGTGCACTCCTGTTTCCAAATGCCTGAATCTGCTGAGCTGACGTCTTAAGGGGGCCTGAAGCAACAACCGCGCAAGGATTGCCAAAAAGTGGGACTATTCCCACGGGACGCGTCCCAATTTCTTGATCGCGGCGTTGCGGATGTAATCGAAATAGAGCCGCAGGTGTTCCGGGCGGTCCCACATGCGGCGGAACGCCTGATACCCGTTTTCCCCCTTCTCACGCCGGATGGCAGGGGAGTCGCTGAGGCATGCGATTGCCTGTAGCATGTCCTCTTCCCCACGAAAAACGTACCCACCGCCGGAGTCTTCCACGACTTCGGGCAGTGCTCCCAAATCGCGTACGATGACCGGCGTTTTGCGGGCGAACGCTTCGATGATGATCATTCCGAATGTCTCGTACGTGATGGAGGGGACCAACACGGCGTTGGCGTGGTAGTACAGCGCGCCGAGTTGTTTCTGGTTCAGGGCGCCCAGAAAATGGATCCGCGGGTTTCCCGCCGCCATCCTGCGCAGTTCCTCGCCGTAATCGCCGCCCCCGGCAATCAACAGATCGACCTCGCGGGTCTTGTCCCACGACGGAATTACGGTCTGCAGACCTTTGATTACCTCCAGGCGGCCGACGAACAGGATGTAGGGTTTCTCATGAGGGCGGGGAGAGGGGTTGCGCCAGTCCTCATCGGCGGCGTCGATGAAATAAGGAAGGTGCGCCACCGGGAACGGGAAGCCTCGTTCGGCGTGCATCCGGCCGGTAAAACGGCTCGGCGAGAGAAACTGATCAACATGCCGGGCCGATCGGTTCAACAGATCGGTATAGCGCCATAGGGAAGGCGGCCGCCGACCCTGCAGCACGCAACGTAAGCACTCGGGCTTCTCACAAGCGCGGCTGTTGAACTTCCAAAGCACGTGCATCGGGCACACCAGCCAGTGCTCATGGGTCGTGTATAGCTTGATAAAGTCCTGATGACCTGGATGGATGCCCAAAACACCCGGTCCCAGTAGAGAAGTATTGTGGAAATGGATGACGTCGAATCGCCTAGAGGCGAGCACTTCCTGGATTTTTCTCCATTTCAGCCACGGCTGACCCGTTTGCTGCGTCAACAGGGGGGAAAGCCACTTTGCGCGACTCCGCAGTTCGTGCCGGATGACACCGGGGTGCTCGGCAAACTTGACCTTCGGTTCTTCCGGGTGCAGCAGGTGGAACGAATCGACGCAGTGGACCACGTCCACGCCATGGCCCATGTCTGCAAGCGCATGGCAGAGCCGATAAATATACATCGCGTCGCCCCCGAAACTGTACGGAGGATAAAACGTGGTGAGGTGCAGGAAATTCATAGGATAGGACAAGATGCACCGGGTGATTAAAAAGCCGCAATTCTAGTACCATAAAGGAAGCTCGAACTGCTGTCCACCCGTAATGCCAGCCGTATCATGCGGCCCGGAGTTCCATGTCGCGGATAGCTGAGCCCTAATTGAGCAGCGCCGCCGAATTCAGTGTAGCCGGCCTGCAGACATCGGGGAGGAACGGACCGAACATTTTGCGAGTTGCCATCGCGGGCGGGGGGTTAATGGGAAAATGGCACGCGTATTATGCCCGCCAATGTGGCGCTTCCGTGTGCGCGATTGTTGATCCACAGCAGAACGAATCAGAGCTGCGCCGGCGCTTCCGCGGGGCTGCTGTATTTGCTGAAATTCAGCGGGCGCTCTCAGAAATAAAGCCAGACGTGGTACATGTGTGTGCACCCGCGGCGGCTCATGAGAACCTTATCGAGCAGTGTTTGAATGCCAGGGTACACCTGGTGGTCGAGAAACCGCTGGTTGCGACGGCAGCCACCACGGAGCGGCTCGTCCACAAAGCCGCCGATAGCGGCGTGCTGCTGAATCCTGTTCACCAGTATGTGTTTCAAGACGGGTTCCTGCAAACAGTCAAGTCTCTGCGAGACATCGGAGCGCCCGTCCATTTCGATGCAGTGGTGTGTTCGGCCGGAGGCACTCACATGAAGCCTGAGCAGCTCGATGAATTGGTGGCCGACATTCTGCCACATCCGCTTTCTGCTCTGGACGTATTATTTCCGGGGATCCTCGTCCGCATTGACTGGACTGTGGTACGCCCCAGCCCTGGAGAGTGGCGAATCCTGGGAGACGCTGGCCGGCTCACCACTTCCATTCTGATCAGCCTGCACGGACGCCCCACGGAATCATCCCTGCGGCTGGTGGGGAGCGAGGGCACCATCTACGTGGATTTCTTCCACGGCTTTGCGTTCACCCAGCCCGGACGAGTTTCTCGCCAACAAAAAATCGGCAAACCGTTCAGCCACGCCGCCCGCGCTCTCTGGTCAGCCGGCCACAATCTGGCATCTCGAGCAATTCACCGAGAAATGGCTTATCCCGGACTCAGGCGGTTTATCGAGCAATTCTATCGTGCCGTGCGCCTCGGTTCGGATCCACCTTTCTCGGCCGATCATGTCATCGCGGTTGCGCGGACTCGGGACCAGATCTGCGCCCGTGTCGTCCGGTGACCGCTTTCTTGAACCGCTTAGGGCCGGGCTTCACAGCCGCGAATCAGATTTCCATATTCCTGCACCAGGCGCGGCCTCTCGTACCGCTCCACCGGTTGACCATGCTGCTCCACGACTCGTTTTCGAGTGCGCCATGCCTCGAACGCCCGCAGCAACATAGCCTGGATCGCCGCGGTGTCCTCTGGCGGTGCCGTGACGCCTGCTCCCGTTTCTTGTAAGATCTGGTCCACTTCGCTCGCGGGCGGAGTGATTGCCAGAATTGGCTTTCCGACCGCGAAATACTCGAACAACTTTCCCGGAACGCTGATTTCATTAGTCATGGTCAGAAGCAGATAGTCAGTGTCGGCCATGAACTTCAATGCCTCCGCCTGCGGCACGAATCCGACCACCTTCACGTTCGCCTTTCGACCGGTGATCAAAGCGGTCTCACTTTCGGATATGCGGCCGATAAAGCGGGTCTCGATATGATCGCGGATGTGCTCGGGCAAGCCGTCCAGAGCATCCAGGTAAAATCGCGGCGAAGCAGTCTTGTAGACTGTCCCTACGTGCGTCACAATCATTCGTGGCAGCGGATGCACCCGCGGAGTGATCCCTTCGAACACCTGAGGATCATAACCGTTGGGGACGACCACGAATTTGGCGTCAGCCTGGTCAGGATAGCGCCGCCGAATCATATCCCTCGATGATCGGTTCACCGCGACCACGAGGTCGGAGTGCTCCACGGCTTCCCGCTCGATCGCTTCGGCGCGCTTGCGCGTGTAATCGCTGCTTTGGAAATCAAAATCCTTCAGATAAAAGCTGAGCCACTCGTCGCGGAAATCGCTGATCAATGTGAGTGACGGAAACTCTCGTTTCAACGCCGTCCCTGCCACCAGCGCGGAAAAAGGAGGAACGGTGACCAGGACGATATCTATGTTGTAGCGCCGGATGATGTGCCGGGCTTTGCGCACGGCAAATGGCACCCACAAGATCTCCGGCTCCGGGCACATGATGCGTTTGGCCGCCCCGCTCAGCAACCGTTTCCAGGAAAAGCCCCCCGTGTTTGTTCCCGGAGCTGCCGTGCCGTTGGCGCGGCCCTGCAACCGCGCCCATAATTTCTGCCGGATGCTGAACGGAATCTCCGGAGTGAACGCACGGTAGACGTGCACTGCCGGCGGGATCTGCCGAACCAGATCGGGATCGATCACCGGTCCGCCCGCGTTACTGGCGCGTAAAACGTATACCTCGAACCCGCAGCCGGGTAGGTACTTGGCAAGGCTTAGCGCACGCTGCACTCCAATCCCGCCCACGGGCGGGAACAAATACGAGATGATCAGAATTTTCTTCTTTGTCGGCATCGGACACCCGGCATCCTATAATGGTCAAAGAAAATCGCTCTTCCTATGAAATTCCTTTTGGTGGCCGGAGCCCGACCCAACTTCATGAAAATTGCTCCCATTATAGAGGCATTTCGCGAACGCCAGAAGGACAATCCCCATGTACGCGTGGTCTTGGTTCACACGGGCCAGCATTATGACCGGAAAATGTCCGATGATTTCTTCGACGATCTTCAAATTCCACCACCCGACATTAATTTGGGAGTTGGTTCCGGAAGCCACGCCCAGCAGACGGCACGCATTATGATGGCGTTCGAGGAAGTCTGTGCGGAACAGCACCCGGATTGGGTAATTGTCGTGGGCGACGTGAACTCCACCGTCGCGTGCAGTCTAACCGCGAAAAAGCTGGGAATTCGAGTTGCGCATGTGGAGGCCGGGCTGCGCTCGCGTGACATGAGTATGCCGGAAGAAATCAACCGCCTTTGTACCGACGTGATCGCTGATCTGCTCTTCACTACCGATCGGATCGCCAATGAAAACCTGCGATGCGAGGGGATTAGCGATGATCGGATTGTCTTTGTCGGAAATACCATGATTGATACACTCCTCCGGCACATGGACCGCGCGCGAAGCTTGCCTGATCCCGCGGGAGCCCACTCCGGAGATTTTGCTGTCCTGACTTTGCATCGTCCGAGCAATGTTGATCAGCGCGAGGCACTTGCGGGCATCTTAGGCGCTATCATCGACATTTCGCGGCGTATTCCCGTGATTTTTCCCGCCCATCCCCGTACCGTCGGCCGGCTGCGGCAGTTTGGGCTAATGGACGAATTGATTGAACAGAGCGCGATCCGCCTTATCGAGCCGGTAAGTTATCTTCCTTTCTTGGGAATGGTTATGCGTAGCCGGATGGTCCTCACGGATAGTGGCGGTATTCAGGAAGAAACGACCGTGCTGGGAATTCCCTGCATCACAATGCGCCCCAACACAGAACGCCCGATCACCTGCGATTTGGGCACTAACATCCTGGTCGGAACCGATCCCGCGCGCATCCGGGCAGCTGCTTTTTCCGTGCTCTCCAACAATTTTCAGAAGCATTCGATACCCGAGAAGTGGGATGGACGAGCCGCCGAAAGGATTGTAGATTTTCTGCTGAATCCGAACTCAGGGAATGCCGAACGGAACTGAACTCCTCCGACTGAGAAGCTCATGCCTCCTTTGATTCATGATATTCTTGTTCGGTATTAATACCCCAGAGATTCCCTTTCCCGTTCTCGCCGGCTAGGATATTATCGACCGCAACCATCGCGGTCAGCATTGAGTGATCCTGGTTATTGTACCGGTGCATGCCGTTCCTTCCGATGAGGAACAAGTTCTCAAATCGATCCACGTAGCTGCGGATCTCGCCAAACCGGTCGTAACTCCCAAAATAGGCTGGATAGGTTTTCTCCATCCGAAGCACCATGCCGTCCAGAACATCGCCAGAGTCAATGATCCCAATCCGGTGCAATTCCTCGCGGCCGAGCCGGATCAGTTCGGCGTCGGAAGACGTCCACAGGCTGTCATTCTCGTTGCAGAAATATTCCAGGCCTAGCCAGATCGTTTTGGGATCGGCTACCATATATGGGCTCCAGTTGTTAAAAATCTGGAGTCTACCTACGAGCACGTCGGGCTCTTGCACATAGATCCAGTTGTCTCGGATCAGCTTCTCGCCATTACGGTTGTTTTCCTTCAGCTTAAGACGGGAAACCAGGAGACCGACCGTAATGAAATCCCGATAAACCAAGCCGTCAGCAACCTCGCGGACGCTACTCGGGGGTGGCGGTTCCATTCCCGCGATCAGGTCCTTAATGGGCATGGTCGAAAAGAAGTAATCGCCCTCCAACACCTGGCGTTGTCCGGTGCCAACATCCCGTATCCGGACAGCACGCACCCGATCGCCTTCCCACAAAATACTCTCGACCACCTGCGAGGTGAGAATCGTGCCTCCCAACTCCCTCACGCGGCGGGCGGCTTCGTCCCAGATCTGGCCGGGTCCGAACTTGGGATACAGAAACTGCTCAATGAGCGACGTTTCGGTTTGCTTCTGACGGATATCCGCGTTCTTTTGCCTGGTGAACAGCCTTTTACCGGCGTGCATCAGGGTCTTCGAAAGAGATAGGCCCTTGATTCGCTGTGCTCCCCAGGCGGCGCTGATTTGCGAACAGGGCACGCCCCAAACTTTCTCGGTATACGATTCGAAAAACGTTTTGTACAGTTCTTTCCCGAATCGGTTCACAAGAAACTGCTCGAGGTTCTCTTCCTGTTTTGACGGAAACAGAGCGCTTTTCAAGTAACTCAGCCCGATCCGAAAGGTCCGAACCAAACCAAGCTGAAGCAGCGTCTTCTTACTCAGGCTGATTGGATAATCGAAGAGCTTTCGCAAGAAGTAGATTCTCGACTTGCGCGGCCTGAGCAGCATTACGCGATCGGTCTTCGCAGGATCCGCGCCGTTGGACGAATGCCCAAGCTCAGTCTGCATCCGATGGTACTGAATGGTCGCGCTTCCCGTACCGTGCTGCAGTGGCAGCATGGAAAGCCACCACTTCATTACCCTGTCGGATTTGGAGAAGAAGCGATGGCCCCCAATGTCGATTCGGTTGCCTTTGTAAGCGACGGTTCGGGATATCCCGCCCATGTACTCGCTTTTTTCGAGAATGATAGGCCGAATTCCGGCGCGGGTCAGCAGTTCGTACGCTGCCGTAAGTCCGGCCGGCCCTGCACCTATGACGATGGCTGTCGACTGCTTGTCGCGGTTATTGTGATTCATCTCTCAGATCCATATAGCCAGACAGAATTGCACAGTCAGCAGCCTTATACGAGCCGAGCGGTTCAACAACAGGAAAAGCGAGGACTAATTCGGTACCACAACCGTATCGCCCGGCTGTAGTTGTATGTTGGATTCGACATGCTGGCCCCTCAGGACTGCGCGATAATCGAATCGGAATTGATGTTGCTTCCCATTGTCATTGCGGAGGACGTAGATGTCTTTCGGTTTTGCGTATTCGGTAAGCCCGCCCGCTTCGCTGAGGGCCTGCATGACTGTCATCCGGTAGCTATAAGGAATCGGCCCCTCCCTTTTCAGGGCGCCTGTCATATAGACTTTCTTGCTGTTGATTTGGCTGACGACTACCGTAATGCTTGCCGGCGTAATCGCCGTGTCAAACTCTTGCAGCTTCTCCGCCAGGACCTTCTCCACTTGCGACGGGGTTAAGCGCGCGACTCGCACCTGGTGGACGAGCGGCACAGTAATCATCCCATCAGGACGAACCACCGCATTAGGCACGCTAGCCGTCGGCTCATTCCAGACGTGGACCTGGAGGACATCGCCTTCTCCGATCACATACTCATCGGTGGCGTTGTGGTCAATCGCTGCGAGAGGATCTCCACTGATTGCGGCAGAGTCGGCGGGGGGCGTTGGCAAACTCTCGGGAGCCTTGGGCGCTGGCGCCGGAGCATCCGCCCGTGAACCTTCGGGAGATTTGAGAGCGGATGGCTGTGCGGGTTCGGCGCCTCCGGTCGCAGTCGCGGCCGGTGCGCTTTGGGGCTGTTCGGTCGTGACTGGGACGTTGCCGTTAGCCACCGCGGCAGGCTTTTCGGAACCCCGGCGGACTATGGCCAGTGCAGCTGCGACATCCGTTGGGTCCCAACCGCCCTTAGTTGCGTTTTGCTGAATTTGCGTCTCGGTCAAGCCGGCCTTCTTGGCATCCCGGATATATTGGATGAGCTCTTTGCTTTGAGCGCCGTTCGTGGGCCCAGCCACGGCGCAGAGGCTACTGACAATACAGAAGATAACTATTGATGCAATCCTGAACATAACCACTCCCCAAAGAGTTCACGACGGAATTGTCAAGCAAGTTGTGATGAGCACGTCCGAGGCCAACGGCGCGATACACAACGCTACGCGGACATCTTCTCGGCGGACCAATAAACTCGGAAAAAAAAACCGAACTTTTCACAATTTTTGGTACTGCCGCCGCAAGAATACCGCAGCGCGCCGAGAGGCCTTTGTCGCCCCAAGAACCTCACCGCTCATTTGCGCTCATGACATTTGCGTAGCCAGGAGCCGTCGAAAGCGCGGGCGAACTGTCCTCAACCCCAAGTTTCTTCATTTTGTACAACAGCGCCTTGTAATCGATCTTCAGCAACCGTGCCGCATGCTTCCGGTTCCAGTGCGTCGCGTGCAAGGCCGATAAAATAGCGTTGACCTCGGCCTGCTGTTTAGCTTTGGTGACCTGCTCCAGGGTGGCCGGCTCGTGGCTTTGTGGATCGGAGATGGGCTGAACCTCGGCCGGAATTTTCGGACTCGCCGGAGTGCGATTCGCGCTGCCCAGCAGCTCCCGGGCGAGCAGTTCGGCATCGCGCAAAATCAACAGTTTCCTTACGAAGTTTTCGAGCTCCCGCACGTTTCCCGGCCAGCGGTAACCAGTCATCGCCTGCTTCAGTTCGGGGGTGAGCGTAGGCGCCGGAACATTGGGCATCGCGTGCTTCTCAATGAGGAACTCAGCCAGTGGAATGATGTCCTCGGTCCGCTCGCGGAGGGGAGGCAGTTGGAGGTTGATCACGTTGAGGCGGTAATACAAGTCTTCGCGGAAGGTCCGATCGTGGATTGCCTGCTGCAAGTCCCGGTGCGTTGCGGCCATGACGCGGACATCCACCTTAACGGTTTCCTTACCTCCGATGCGCTGAAACTCATGATCTTGCAAAACTTGAAGCAGCTTGGCCTGCAGCCGTACGTCCATATCACCGATCTCGTCCAATAGGATCGTGCCACCATCGGCCATCTCGAACATGCCTGCCTTCTTCTGAAAGGCGCCGGTGAACGCACCGCGTTCGTAGCCAAACAGCTCACTTTCCACCAGTTCGGAGGGCAGAGCCGCACAATTGAGCTTCAGGAAGGGTTTATTTCCGCGCGGCGATTGTGCGTGCAATTCCCGCGCGATCACTTCCTTTCCGGTTCCCGTTTCCCCCTGAATCAGCACCGGGGCCTCGGACCAGCCGATCTGCCGTACTAGCGCGTGAATCTCTTTCATCCAGGGGTTCCGGCCCACAAACGTCTTTGTCCCCGCCTTAGTGTTCTTTACTGGCGACTTATACTCCACCCCCTTCATCTCTAGGGCATGGGTAACGGCTTTGCGCAGGTCCTCGTGCGCCACAGGCTTGCACAGGAAATCGGTCGCGCCAGACTTCATCGTGGTGACGACGTTAACGGTGGAAGATGCGCCGGAAATCATAATGACAGGCATGGCAGGATACATCCGCCGGATTTCCAACAGGGTCTCGATCCCATCCCGGTTCGGCATCATAATGTCCAACAGCACCGCCGAGATGTCCGAGCCGGAGGAGTGCAGGCACGATAGCACTTCATCACCGTCCTGCGCCAGTTGGACAGAATATCCGAGACATTTGAGCGCCATCTCAAAGTAGCCCCGGACTTCCATCTCATCCTCTCCGACTAGAATCGTGCACCCGTTTTTTGAGATTTCCATTTAACGTTTCTCCTGATATCTCTAAGCGCTTACCCGGACCGTCTCGGCGATCTGCGACGGTTCGAACCGATGGAATGGAAGAACTAGGGAAAACATCGGGCCCGCTTGCGTATTTTCCGCCCACACATGCCCGTTGTGTTGAACAGCGATCATCTTCGTGATGGCTAGCCCGAGTCCGCCGCCGGAGCGGTCCCGCCCCCCCCCGTAAGAGGTGTACTCCTCGAAAATGGTGTTCAGATGCTCCTTCGGGATAGGTGGCCCGGAGTCCCGAATATCCAGGCGGTATGTGTTCGGTTCGCACACGTCCCGGCGCCGGCGCTCGGATGTTGCCGCCAACCCGGTCCTGGCCACTCGACGCTCCCAGAAGTACGGATATCCTCGAATCTCGATGGCCCCTGCTTTTGGGGTGAACTTGCAAGCGTTGTCCAGGATATTGATCAGAACCTGTTCAATTTGCCCGGCTTCGAAGTACAAATCGTAGTCGCAGGGACGCAGATCGGCCGTGATGGCGATTCGTTTCTCGTCGGCAAATGGAGTGATTTCATAGAGGGCTTGGTCAAGGCAGTCGCGGAGTTGACCCTTCTGCACGTCGGGACGCCGCTTGACATGACGGCCGACACTCAACTGGAACATAGCGCTAGCCATTCGCGAGATCCGCTTCGCGCTGTGCTGCATGCGCAGGAGCACCTCTTTCTGATTCGCCGTGAGCGGGCCCAGGGGCTCGGCAAGGAGCAATCCACAATAGCCGCTCAGAGCTGTGAGAGGGGCGCGGAAGTCATGGACAGCCCGCGCAAGAAACGTCGTCCTATCCTGGTCATATTCCTGTAACCGGAGATTCGTCTGAATGAGCCACTGGAAAATTTCGTCTCGGTCGGCTCGAAGGGCGTGGGCGGCAGACAGATTCTTTTCCCCCGCCGAATCGCCGTTCGTGCATGCCGCCAGTTCCAAGAATGCGCCCAGCGTGGAACGAGTAACGGGCTTCAGGAGAATGTTGGCCTCAATTGTGTTTCCGCGCTGCCGAAATTCCGCCAGGTCCGCCCGGTTGACGAGGAACAGGTGCTTGAGCGGATGGAACGTCACCTCATCGGGTAAGGCCAAATTTGGGTGAAAATCCCAAAGCCACAGGTCAGCATCGGAGCTGAGTTCGCCTGTCGCGGAAACGTGCCAGGCATGCCCCGGGATTTCCGCCACAACCTCGCGGAACAACTTGTGCAGATCGGGATCGTTGGAGACTAGTTCGACACGCATTCGTTTTCGTTTTGCTCAGCTACGCCGTTCCAGAGCCGTTCGAACCATCCGACGGAACTGGGTGAATCGATGTACAACAAAATCGGAAAACCCTCTTCAACCTTTCTGACGGATTTGGCCGAATTGCTAAAACTTTGCGTTTGTTGTGATCAGCATAACTCATCCATGATCGCAGTCAAGTCGGCATGGATCTAGGTACCTCTAGACCCCGCCACAAAGTACTACTTTTGAGGCTTTGTTATCTCTGATAGGGGACCTATGGAAAAAACTTAAGATTTGTTCCAAGTCGCCTTTTATCATGTTGTTGAGCAAGGGGCAGGACAGCGGTGGCAGCTGGCACCAAACGTGCACTCGCGCCTAGTACTCTGACCATGCGGCCTGATCCCTTGGAAGCGCTTGCCACGCCGTCAAAGACTGACTTCCCTGCGGAAGGAATTGGGAGCCGGGGGGAGCGCCGCAGACGACCTCGCGTTAAGGTCCATTGGCACGTCTCGTTGATCCGAAGGGATGCAGCGGAAATCACCGAGACCGTCACCCAAGACCTCAGCAGCACCGGCTTCTACTGTTTCAGCCAGGTGTCCTTCAGTCTGGGCGAGGTGCTGCTCTGTGTGCTCAGGATTCCGCCTCACGAATCTACCGGCCGCGAGTTTGACCGGGCCCTCGAATGCAAACTCCGGGTCGTGCGACTCGATTTAAATAGAGCGGACGGTTGCGTGGGCGTGGGCTGCCGTATCGAGGATTTTCGCGTTGCGGTCAATTCCGCGAACGGATCCGGCTTTCCTGACCTTCCGCCCCGCTCGATTTCCCGGGCGGCGGTCGGGGATATCACCCGATAACTAACCTCGATCCTTATTCTCGACCTTTGTCATAAGGAGTTCACCGGCGCCTCAGCTGAACCTTCTCGATGACCTCGCCGACGTACACCCACTATCGGACACCAAGCTTGGTGAGCCCCGATCAAAGGGCCGGCGTGATTCAGTGGGCCCGCACTCATCCTGGCGAAGTCGCTTGAAAGCAAACCCCAGAGTGGAGGGATGAACTCCACCCTGAGGCTGTTAGATCGGCGACGCGGTCAACTCAGTGTTTTGTAGAGTTCAGCAGTGCGGCGAGCTTCGCGACGATTTGCCTCGCAGCCCGATCGCTGCGATGATCACCAAGCCGATTCCAAACAAAGTCATGGAGGCCGGTTCCGGAACGGCGGATGGAATAGTTGCGTTGCCAGTCACGTGCGGAGTGGCCGGGTTGAATCCTGAAAGCGCGATAGTGAATGTCGCACCATTCGGAATTCCCGTTCCGCTTACGCCTTGGAAGAAGTCGAGCGTAGTGGTTGTGCCTGCGGGGATCGAGCTAAAGAATGAAGCTCCGTTGCCCGTAAGAGGAGCAGTCTGAGCAGCAGAAACGAAGTGAAAGTCCGTTATCAGCTGCCCAATATTATTCGTCAGGGCGATGCTTCCAGCGCCCGTAGCGTCGATTGGGATAGAAAATGGGGCTGTGCTGGTAAGACTGGTCGCGCCTGTGCCGCCCGCTGAAAAAGTGAGTATCGGCGCCGCCTGACAGGACAATGCACCTGCGATAGCAGCGAGAAATAGTATATTGCGCATCTGTGGTAAAAACCTCCTGTGCTTTCGACCTAGACCTAAAGTATGCCGAAACAGGAGGCCAACTCTACCCTTGTTTCCGACATTCGAGTCAGCAAGGGTGACGAAAACCCCCTTTTCCGGGCTTCAATGGGAAGCAACTGCACTCAAAACCGGTTTTGCCGTGTACCTGTACGGACCGGTCGACTCGGCGGGAATGTCCTGGAACACGACGATCGGCAACTCAGGCCACATCTCCGGTAGCGGAGGCGCATCGGGCGTAGGATTTTTGGCGGGGCCGAATCACAGTTTGAAGTCTCAGGAAGCACTCGTGGAACTTGCGGTCCGGGGCATACCCGGAACGGGGGTAACTGCGCCCGAGATCGGATCGCGGCGAAGGCCGGTAATCGCCAGGCGGTTGATATCAGCATCGATCGTGACCTTCCCGCCCACATTGGCCAGATCCGGGTAGGTGTTCGGCAGATTCAGTGTCAATTGAGCACCGGGGTTCAACGTGACGCTGTCGAGAAGAATCACGCGCCCCTGCTGATTCGTGGGTTGGCGGCCGGGTTTACCAACGTCAACTCGGTTTGCATCCCTCAGGTGTTATCGAAAGGCATCTCGGAGCAGGGCGGCAAAGTTTTTTCGTAACCGATCTCCTCAAAACCATGTAAGTACCGTGCTGAAGCGAGCTTAGGGCAGGTACGGCCGCGCTGAAAGTACTGGGGTCATTCGGCAGCTCCTTCAGGTTCAGTACTGGGTACTGAGGAACTGGTCGAATTACGTCAAAACCGATAAAGTGAAAACGTACGGCTCGCACCGGAGCGACTAGTCCGGAGGACCTGACGATCGAATGCCTTTCAGCCGCTTCAGATTTTCCGTTGTGCTCGTAACCGCCTTGATTCCATTTTCTTGCGCTCGTTCCCCGCAGGAAAAGGAAGCCCGATTCATGAAGCGCGGGCAGGAAGAGATCGCGCGCAAAGACTACGCCCGCGCACTGCTCGAGTTCAGGAACGCCGCGAAGATGATGCCCCAGGACGCGGAGCCGTACTATCAAATTGGCATGGCTTCGATCGCGACCGGCAATTTGGCCCAGGCGGTCGCAGCATTCCGCAAGGCAACCGAGCTGAATCCGAAACACATAGCTGCGCAGCTCAAGTTGGCGCAGTTAATGACGACCAGCCGCAACCAGGACGTCATTCAGGACGCGGAGCGCCGCCTCGAACAGGTACTCACGGCATCTCCCGACAACGCGGAAGCAATCGACTCTCTCGCAATGGCGGAGCTCAAGCTGGGCAAAGCGGATGATGCGGCGAAACGCCTGGAAGAGGCGCTCCAGAAGTTTCCGACGCACCTGCAATCTTCGGTGGCGCTGGCGCGTCTGAAGATCGGCCGCCGTGACCTGGAAGGGGCCGAAGAGGTACTCAAGAAATCCACCGCCAGCGATCCTCAGTCGGCCGATGCAGCCGTTGCTTTGGGGCAATTCTATGTGGCTCGGCAAAAATTGGATCTGGCCGAGGCTCAGTTCCGGCGAGCTCTGGCGATTGCTCCGAAGCATCCGGCAGCTCTCATGACGCTGGGCACCATCTTGTTAAACACGAACAGAGCCGCGGAAGCCGACCAGACATATGCGCGCCTGGCTGCGGCCGGGGACAAGCGCTACAGCGCGGTGCACGCGATACTCCTGTTTCAACAGAACAAGCGCGATGCCGCCCTCGCCGAGTTGCAGAAACTGCGGAAACAAGACCGCTCAGATCGCTTGCTGCGGAGCCGCCTGGTGGCCATGGAACTGGCCATGGGCGCGAATGGAGATGCCGAGAAGGTTCTGGACGAGGCACTGAAGGAGAACCCGAAAGATAGCGACGCCCTGATCCAACGCGCCGGAGTATTTCTGCGCGGGGGCAAAACAGCCGAGGCGGTGAAGGATCTGCAGCAGCTACTCCACGACCACCCCGATTCGGCCCAGGCTCATTTTTTGATGGCGCAGACTCACCAGCGCCAGGGGCTTGTCCGAAGCGAGCGCCAGGATCTCAGCGAAGCCCTCCGGCTCGAACCTAGCTTGCTCGCTGCGCGTCTATCCCTGGCACGGAGCTTCATATCCAGTCGCGAGACGAAGGCCGCGCTCGATGTTCTGGATCAGACTCCTCCAGCGCAGAAGGATATAGCCGGCGTTTCGGTTGAGCGGAATTGGGCGTTACTCGCAGCCGGCAATTACGAAGAGGCGCGCTCGCGGGTGGGCGAACTGCTGAAAACGATCCGGCTGCCCGATGGGGTTTTGCAAGACGGCCTGCTGAGCCTGGAGGCGCACGATTACGCCCACGCGCGGTCGGATGCGCAAGAGTTGTTGCAGAAGGATCCTCAGAATTTGCGCGCCGCGCGGCTTCTAGCGGATACGTACATTGCGCAGAAGGAGCCCGCAAAAGCCTTCGAAGAGATCTCCGCGTTGACGTCAAAGAAGCCTGCATCAACCCCGGTCCGTATGTTGCTCGCACAATTGCTCGTCAGGGCGAACCGCCGACCGGAGGCGATGGCAGCGCTCGAAAGCGCGAAAGCCGCAGATCCGCGTTCGGTCGAGCCGGATCTGGCTCTGGCGGATTTGGAAGCAGCCAACAAACAGTTCGACGCCGCCCGCCAGCGCTTGGCTCGAATCCTGGCTTCGGACCCACAGAACAAGACGGCGATGTTGCTGAGTGCCGGAATAGAGATGAGCGCGGGCAATGATTCCGGAGCAATCACCAAGTACCGCGCGGTGCTGCAGATGGATGCGGCTAACCTCATCGCCCTGAACAACCTGGCATATTTACTTGCGCCGGTCGACCCGGATGAAGCTCTCGGCCTGGCACAGCATGCCGCGGAAGCAAGCCCGGATAGTCCAGCCATTCAAGACACGCTTGGCTGGGTCTATTACCGCAAGGGGCTGTACCGGGATGCCGTCCAGCATGTCAATGTGGCCTTTCAGAAGGAGCCCACACCTGTCCGCCAGTTCCACTTGGGGATGTGCTATCTCAAGAGCGGGGACAACTCCAAGGGCGCTCAACTGGTCGAAGCGGCGTTGAAGCAGGACCCGAAGCTACCCGTAACTCAGCACGGCTGGTAACAGCCAGCAGTTCGGGGCCTGATCTGCCGGGCTTAGGAACTTTCTGGAGTTTTTGCGGGCCGCGTATTCGACAACGCCGGCGTTGGAACCGAAGAGTTCTTCGTTCAGAGCTGCGAACTGCGAGGCCCGCGGGTTGATGCTGCATCTCCGCGGGGGCAAAAGAAAACGGAAGAACTCCTTGCGAACACGACAGCTGAACCGATCCGAATCGCTCAGTAGCGCGGGCCCAACCTCCCCGTCCTGCGCGGTGGAATAGTCATGCGCAGTTTCCAGACATTCAGCTAGCCCAGCCGGGATGTCCATGGAAAAAGTTTCTCAGCGGTGTCGATCCAGCGCCGCCTCGTTCGACTCAATAGTAGAACGGGCTGAACATGGCAGCCCGGAGGGAAAAGGAGAACGAACGTGCAAGTGAGTGCTTATCTGAACTTTAACGGCGATTGCGAGGCCGCTCTCAGCTTTTACGAGCGCGCGCTGGGTGGGAAAATCTATAACTGTCCAAAAGAAGTGGAGAATCCGAATCAGAAGGAGGAGCACGCATATGCAGGCGCCCGCTAACATTCCACTGGGATCTCATACAACGGAAAGCAGCCCTCGTCCACAGGCTGCGCGGATCACCACGTGTCTGTGGTTTGACAAGCAAGCCGAAGAGGCAGCCACGTTCTATGTGAAGGTTTTCTCTGAAGCCGGCCGCAGCGCGAAGATCGGCAGAATCGCGCGGTATGGCGATGCGGCGGCGAAAGCCTCCGGCCAGGCCAAAGGATCGGTGATGACTGTGGAGTTCGAGTTGGACGGTAACCCGTTTCTCGGTCTGAACGGCGGGCCTATCTTCAAGCTGAGCCCGGCTACTTCGTTCATCGTGCAATGCGCGACACAGGAAGAGATCGACTACTTCTGGAACCGGCTCGCGGAGGGCGGCAAAGAAGGGCGATGCGGCTGGATCGACCGCGACCAGTTCGGCATTTCCTGGCAGGTCGTTCCCTCCGCGATGGCCGATTTTGCCAGCGATCCCGATCCGGAGCGGTCGAGGCTGGTGATGAGCGCGGTCATGACCATGACGAAGCTCGACCTGGCCGCGCTCTGGCGTGCCTACAACGGGAAATGAGAGGGAAAGCGGCGCAGTGCCCGACGTACCCGCCGGCCGTTGCGCCGCCTCGCCGGGGTTCGGTTCGCAGCTACTTCACCATATGCGCGCGATCCTTCTCGTTCTCGTTGCAGAACATCTCGAAGATGTCGTTGTCCGCCACCAGGTTGTGAGGAATCCGGACGGTGAACGCCCGGGTGTACATCTGAGGATCGTCGAAGGTCACCTCATAATCTAGATGTCCGAAATCGCGGCGGCGGAAGCGCTCCGTCACGTGCATCGCTTCGCTGCGGGGGTGTCCCATGGCGTCTATTGGCGTGCGGTCGTTGAATCCGCGTGTCTCGACGACAAAGGTATCGCCCTCCCAGCGACCCGTCGAATATCCGAGATAGGCCGGGAATTCGAAAGTGGCGGGGAACTGGCGGCCGTCCGTGAAAATTTGCCGGTTCATGTGGTCCACTTCATACAGAATCACCGTCTCTTGAGGCGCCTGGACGATTTTGAGCGGTTCGGCCAGCAGCCCGGCCACGGGCCAGCCATACTCGCCGTGGCAGACATTCGTAACCTGCCGGTCGGCGAGACGCTTTTTCATCAACGCCTCGGCTTCCGGGCGGAGCGGGGACTCTCCCGGTTTGAAGTCGAGCAGGATGTTCATCCCGTACTTGTGCACCGATTCGAGTTCCATTCCAATCAGCGCAGCATTCGATTCGGCCTCGTACGCGGAGCCGAACATGCGTTTGAATTCAGCGGGCGGCGTGATCTCGTGCGCCCACACGCCCGTCAGATCCGGCTTCCCATCTGGCGTGCGCGGCACAGGGGCGGCTAGGTTCGGCGTTCCGTCTTTCAGCCGTGGCGTACCCGGCTTGACGTAGTTCAGCCACTGCGCGCTCGCGCCGATTGGCAGCAGCAGCGCCGGGAGAAGCAGTCGCCCGCAAATCATTTTCCGACGATCCACCACCCGATTCTAGGCAACGGCCCGCCACCCCGCAAGTACAGCCGCTTACGCCGCCATGGCGAACCAGCGCCGCATTTCTGCTCGGGGAACGACGCCCGTCCGCTCGGCGAGAATGATCCCTCCGCGCAGGAGCACGAAATACGGAATCGACTGAACCCGAAACTGAGCGGCAAGAGCTGGGTATTCCTCGGTGTTGACCTTGAGCACCAACCCCCGTCCGGCCATTTCCCGCGCCAGCTCGTGCACTTCCGGCGCAGCCATGCGGCAGGGGCCGCACCAGGACGCCCAAAAGTCTACCAGGACGGGCACCTTAGCATCGCGTGTGATCTCGGCGAACGCCGTCGCGTCCACCTCGATGGGCTCGGAGACCGGCGGTAAGGTGGTTTTGCAGGAGCCGCAACGGCCGGTATCGGCCAGGTGTTTCGCAGGAACGCGATTGTTCGCGCCGCAGGCGGGGCATGCTCGGATCATGTACGTCCCTCTAGCTGTAAGCTACCACGAGCCGCGGCACGCCGATCCAGCAGCAGACGGCTCGGTGTTCACGCCCAAAGGAGCTTCCTCTGCGTCGTCGCCGTGAGCGTTTGAACGAAAAGACCCACCGCATCGATCGCCTTCGGCGCTTGCGAGAACTCGGCCACCTCTCCTTTTGAAAAGCAGCCCCCGAGAGCAGCCAGGGCTGAACAACACCCAGCCTCGTCCCGTAAGGCCGGGAGTTGGGAAGTAATTTCGTTGAGCCCGCGGTAGTCTTTATTAAGGCTTCAAAAAGGACTTCCGAAAGTGGAGATCAAAAGAGTTGGCTCGCAAGCTTCAGCCGCGGGACCGTCGGAGTGGTTCACCGGCACGGTGCGAATCGATCCGTTGATTCAAGCGCCCGATCCTGCACGTGTCCACGGCGCCAGCGTCACGTTCGAACCGGGCGCGCGCACTGCATGGCATACGCACCCACTCGGGCAGACACTGATTGTGACAGCCGGTTGCGGCAGGGTGCAGCGCTGGGGCGGGCCGGTCGAGGAAATCCGGCCGGGCGACGTGGTCTGGATTCCGCCCGGTGAGAAGCACTGGCATGGCGCGGCGCCAACTACGGCGATGACGCACTTCGCCATTCAGGAAAGGCTCGAGGGTAAGGTTGTCGACTGGATGGAACCGGTAAGCGACGAGCAATACCGGGCCTGACGAACGGCCTCAAGCAATTCAAACCCCGCGTGCCTTCGACGGTGCGACAATTCTCTGATGGAAGTCGGACTCTTTCCCAACCCGCGCCGGCCCGGAATTGGGCTGCGGCCCCGCCGCGAGGCCCAGCGCCCCCTTCTGCCGCAGCATGCCCGCCACTGTCCCGTGCTCGAAGCCGGAAGCACCGCAGGCTTCCTGGTCCATCCTCCGCTCGCTGAAAAAGAAACCTTTCAAATCGGATATGAGGGCGAGGGCCGCTACCAGTTTGTCTACTCCGTGAACACCAAGGCAGACAAATGGGAGCCGGTTTTCACGGTGACGTATCAACTGCCGATGGGTGGGATCGGCGCCACCAAACGGGAAATCCAGCTGCACATTAAGGACACACCGCAAACCAGGGAAATCGCCCACCTGATGCCCGGGATGTTCATCTCTGTGGATGACATGGGGACACCGGCAGGCGCCGTGACTATGCGGGGAGCGTGGAACTTCCAGACTGCGCCGGGATGGGACACCGTCTACACTCCGGTCTTCAACCTGATCGAGCGGCCCTTCGCCCCGATGCTGGTGATCCGTGTCGAGACCGATTGGTATGTTCACGACTCCGAATTCCGCTACGTCCTGCAGCCGGGCGAAACGATTTCTGCGTCGCACAGCATGCCGATCGGCCAAGTGATCTTTCTGCCACGGGAAGAGATTACCTTCCGCGACGGCACGCCAGAAGAGATCGCAGCGCGGCACATATCCAGTCAGGCATTCTGCGATGAGAAAGCGCGGACGAAGATCAAGACGCCCTACGGATTGGAATACAGCCCCCACTATCAGCGCACCAGCCGCCAGATGAAGACGGCGGAGCCGCGTGCCGGGGAAGCAGCCGGCGACCCCACGACGTGACGAACTGCTCCATCCCGAATCTCCCGGTCATCGCGCGCGGGTGGCTGACGGATCTTTCTTCAGTAATTCCTTGTCTCGCTCCGAGATCATAAACGGTTCCAGGGTCAACGGAAGTTCGAATGAGATGGTATCGGGGGGCTCGCAGACGGTATCGCTGCACTGCTGAAACACCAGACGGCCCTGCAAGACAAGCCGCCCCTCGGGCAATGGGTGTTTCAGGAGCAGCGTGCCGATTCCCGTAAACGAGCCGCTATATACCGGCAGAGTTTCGCCGAGTGCGGGAATCTCCAAGAATTCCGGCGGGGGCAGTTCCAGTGTCTGAGACACGACGCTGGGACCCGCAAAGGTGATCGAAGTCTTTGTATAAGCTTCCGGTAGCGGGCTGCCGTAGATGTGCCACCCGGGCTGCAACACGAAATGGGCAAAGAAGCCAACCTCCTGCCCCGCGAATGCTTTGGCCGTGGGGAACCCAAACTGGACGGCCAGCGCTCCGCGTTCGATAGTGACCACTGGGGCATCGCTTGCGACCGTTCCGAATTCCCGCAGCGCCACTGCCGATCCGGTGACCCGATGCTGGTAATTCGGAACGAAGTATTTCTTCACCACGGTTCCGTCCGGAGCCACGAGGTACTCCGTGGGATGCGGCACTCCGTACGATCTCAGGTCGGGCGCCATGTTGGTATTGAGAATTCCGAATCTACGAATGGTCTCGCTGCCCTTATCGCTGAGAAGCGGATAGCCGATCGAGTGCTTTTGCGCGAACGCGGCGAGGATCTCCTGGGAGTCGTAGCTGATGGCGGCGATACGAATTCCGTTCTTCTCCAGCATCGTTCGGGATTGTTCCAGCTCCACGAGCTGCGAGCGGCAATACTGTCACCACTCCGCGCTGCGATGAAACACTAGAAATAACCCATTTGGGCCGCTGAGATTGTTGAGGGTGCGGATCGCACCGTCCTGGTCGGGCAGGGCGAACTCGGGAATCCGCTCGCCCGGTTGCGGTCCGGTCGCATAGCCGTCGTTTGTAGCCCAGAGGTGACGCGCTCGCACTTCGGCCGGAATCGGAAGGCCCGCCTGGCGCAGACGGCCGAATTCTCGCATGGCCGCCGCTTTTTCCGCGAGATCGTGAGGAATCTGGTCTGACATGATGTCTCTTGATAGTGGATCGGAACGTGATTCCTCATTATCGTACGTTGACGCGCAACGCCGGCCCGCGCGCGCCGCTTGGCGCGGGTGGGGATCCGCTGGTCTAAACTCTTGTCATGGTCTTCAGCAAGCGCCTCCGCGACGGCGTGCGCCGCGGAGAGATCACTTGCAGTGTCCGGATTTGGACGCGGCCCCACGTCAAAGTCGGAAACCGGTACCGAATGGAGGAGGGCGAAATCGAAGTGGATTCGATCATGCCGATCGGTTATCCGGATATCACACCGGCCCTCGCGCGCGAGTCGGGATTCCTGGGTGTCATCGACCTGCTCAAAACCGCGAAGCACGGCCGCGGCGAGAAGATTTATCTAATCCGGTTCCACTATGTCCCGCCGCGGGGCAGGCAGCCTCAGACGCTCACTTCCACGCGTCCATCGCCTTCCTCGGCAGCGAGTCGGGGAGGAAATCGACCAGTTCCAGGCGCACGCCGTTCGGGTCGGTCACGTTCGTGATGCTGGTCTTCGTCGACCCGGTGCGTGGATCGTTGACCTGGATACCGCGCTGCCGCAGGGCTGCAACAGTCGCGTTCAAGTCCTCGGGCCAGATACCGACGTGGCTCAGGCCGGCAGGGCGCTCCGCGGTGGCCGGCGCTACCTCAAGAAACGTATCCCGCGTGATCTGCAGATAGCTGAGTGTGGGCTTTCCCTCCTTGTCCCTGATAGTGAAGGCTTCGTGGAGACCCATTGTTTTGGTATAGAAGCGCATCGACTCGTCGTAATCCTTGGCGTAGATTCCGACGTGATTCAGACGGAGGCCGGTAGGTGGATTCTGCTGGGCCGCGCTGGGCTGCATCAATAAGACTCCGCTGAGAAGCCCCGCGCCGAACAGGGTGAAACTGCCGATCAGGTTGCGCATCGCCATCCTCCTGGGCGCGCTTTCCGCACGCCCGGCTTTCTGGCAATTCTACAGGTTTCGCAGGACGCGCGGGCGCCGATTTGAGCTGGCATTCCCGCGAGCGATTCGTCTCTGTTCCCCCGAAACGGCTCCAAAGGGCTACTCCGTACACCCGACCCTGGTGTTAGCCTTGGGTAGAATTTTCAAGGGGATACCGTAACCGAAGCCGTAGTCAATACGACATTTCATTGATGAGGAACGGTTTGGCGTGAATTTCTCGGAAACTTTCATTCGCAAACCGATTGCGACCAGTCTGCTGATGCTGGCCATCGCGCTGTTCGGCGTCATCGCGTATAACGAGCTGGCCGTCAGCGATCTTCCTCAAGTCGATTACCCCACCATCAACGTGCAGGCCGGCCTGCCTGGGGCCAATCCGCAGACGATGGCCTCGTCCGTGGCCACGGTGCTCGAGCGGCAATTCACCACCATCGCGGGGCTTGACTCGATGATTTCCCAGAGCACCATGGGAAACACGCAGATCACGCTGACATTCGATCTGAGCCGCGACATCGACGGAGCGGCTGTGGATGTTGAGACGGCGATCGCGGCGGCGATGCCTCTGCTGCCACCAGGGATGCCGACGCCGCCTTCCTTCAATAAGCAAAACCCAGCCGACGATCCCATCATTCAATTGGCCATGTACTCGCCGACCATGCGGCTATCGGACCTCGATGAGTACGCGGAAACGATGGTCGCGACGCGGATTTCCATGGTGCCGGGGGTGGCCAAGGTCAACATCTGGGGCTCCGCTAAATATGCCGTGCGCGTGCAAATGGATCCCAACGCATTGGCGACGCGGCAGCTCGGGCTGAACGAAATTCAGAACGCCATCAACAACTGGAACGCGAACTTGCCCACCGGCACGCTCTTCGGCCCGCACACCGCGTTCAACGTGATCGCCAACGGACAACTGCGGCAGGCAGCCGAGTACGGGCCCATGATTGTGGCCTACCGGGGCGGCAAGCCGGTGCGGCTGAATGAAGTGGCGCACGTAATCGACAGCGTGCAGGACGATAAGCAGGTCGCCCGCATGTACGGCCGCGAGTTCGGCAAAGAAGGCGGCAATGTCGTCCAGTTGCAGGTGACGCGGCAGCCGGGCAGCAATACGATCGAAGTCATCGACCGCATCCGGGCGCTGCTGCCGTATTTCAATTCGCAGATTCCGCCCGCGGCCAAGCTCATCATTCGCGGCGATCGCGGCAAGAATATCCGCGAAGCCTTCAACGACATTCAATTCACGATGGCGGCTACGCTCGGTCTGGTGATCCTGGTGATCTTCGTTTTCCTGCGGAACCTCTCCGCGACTATGATTCCCGCGATGGCCCTCCCGTTCTCGATCCTGGGCACGTTTTCGGTGATGTATTTGCTGCACTTCAGCATGAACAACATCTCGATGATGGCGCTGATCCTGTCGGTCGGATTCGTAGTGGACGACGCCATCGTGATGCTCGAGAACATCGTCCGGCACATCGAGCACGGCGAAAAGCCACTCGAAGCCGCGTTGCGAGGCTCTCGAGAGATTGGGTTCACCATCGTCTCGATGACGCTCTCGCTCGCCGCCGTCTTCATACCGATTTTGTTCATGTCGGGGATTCTGGGCCGGCTCTTCCGCGAATTCGCCGTGACGATTTGCGCGGCCATTCTGATCTCGGGACTGGTTTCGGTCACGCTGACCCCGATGCTGTGCAGCCGGTTCCTGCGGGAGCCGAAGACGGAACGGCACGGGTTCCTTTACCGCTGGATCGAGAATGCATTCAACGGAACTCGCGCCGCTTATGCCCGCAGCCTCCATTGGACCCTGGCGCACCGGCCCGTCATGCTGGTGATGTTCCTGGCCGTGATCGGCGCGACGGCATACCTTTACGTGGTGGTTCCGAAAGGCTTCATTCCGAACACCGATAACGACCAGTTCAATGTCCGGCTCAATGCCGCGCAGGGCACGTCCTTTTACCAGATGACCCGCTTTGGAGAGCGCGTCGCCAACATCGTGATCCAGGACCCCGACGTGGAAAGCTTCTTCATGAACACGGGAGGCAACGGGGGGTGGCAGGGCTCCAACGGCGGCAATCTGAACGTGATGCTCAAGCCGCGCCGGCAGCGCGTCGCAACGGTGGACCAGATCGTAAACCGCATTCGTCCTCGCATCGCCAATATTCCGGGCCTACGGGTCACGATGCAGGTTCCACAGGCGATTCGCGTCGGCGGCCGCAATTCCAACGCGAGCTACGATTACACCCTGTACGGGCCGGACACCGACGAACTCTACCGTCAAGCACCCAAGCTCGAGGAAGCAATGCGGCGTCTGCCTGGCTTGGTCGACGTAATCAGCGATCTGCAGATCAGAAACCCGCAGATCCGTATCACTGTAGACCGCGACCGCGCGGCCGCGCTGGGGGTGGACTGGAACAACATCTCCAACGTGCTGTATGACGCCTTCGGACCGCAGCTCGTCTCCACCATTTACGGCACAACCAACCAATACCGGGTGCTTCTCGAACTCCTGCCCCAATACCAGCGTCAGGAGGATTCGCTGAAGCTGCTGTACCTGAAATCGAACACCGGGCAGCTGGTTCCGTTGGACGCCGTCGCAAAGCTGACGCTAAACGCCGGTCCCAACAGCATTCCGCATTCCGGGCAGATGCCGTCGGTGACCATCTCGTTCGGCGTGCAGCCGGGAGTCTCGCTCGGCCAGGCCACCGATACAATCGAAGAGACCGCCAAGGAAATCCTGCCAGGGAACATCACCGGAACTTTCCAGGGATCGGCCAAGCTGTTCCAGGATTCCATGCGCAATATGGGTCTGCTGCTGGTCATCGCCATCCTGGTGGTGTATATCGTCCTCGGCGTTCTCTACGAAAGCTACATCCACCCCTTGACCATTCTCTCGGGGCTGCCCTCGGCGGGATTCGGCGCGCTGCTGACGCTGCTTCTGTTCAAGATCGAGCTGAGCATTTACAGCTTTGTCGGATTGATCATGCTGATCGGCATCGTGAAGAAGAACGCCATCATGCAGATCGACTTTGCGCTCGAAGCGGAGCGCACCGGCAAGGCGCCGCTGGAAGCGATCTACGAAGGGTGCCTGATTCGGTTCCGTCCGATTCTGATGACGACCATGGCCGCGTTGCTGGGCGGCATCCCGATCGCTCTGGGATATGGTTCCGGCGGCGAAGCGCGGCGTCCGCTTGGCATGGCAGTCGTCGGCGGGCTGGCATTTTCGCAGTTGATGACGCTGTATCTGACGCCCGTGGTTTACAGCTACATGGCGGGAATCCTGGACCGCTGGCGCTCGGCCCGCGGCGTGCGCCCCGTTGTGCATGCGGCCAGCATACCGGCCATGCAAGCAGGCGATTGACATACAGCCGGCGATCTTTGTCGCCGGTGAAGCTATCCGCCAGTAGCCCCTTAGGGCCATTTCGCCCGCTTATTCGAGCCTGTTCTGCCGGGGAGTGCCTCTATCCGTAACCCCACCCCGCCCCGCAACGACTTACCTTTGTAGGTAGCGCGCAAGTTGAACCTTTCAGAGACCTTCATCCGACGGCCGATCGCCACCAGCCTGCTCATGCTGGCCATCGCGATGTTTGGCGTAATTGCTTATAAATCTTTACCAGTCAGCGACTTACCACAGGTCGACTACCCTACCATCCAGGTTCAGGCATCGCTCCCGGGCGCCAATCCGCAAACCATGGCATCTTCGGTGGCCACCGTCCTAGAGCGCCAATTTACGACCATCGCCGGGCTGGACTCGATGATTTCCCAAAGCGGCCAGGGTGGAACGCAGATCGTCCTGCAGTTCGACCTCAGCCGCGATATCGACGGAGCCGCCGTGGATGTCGAAACGGCTATCGCCGCCGCCATGCCGCTGCTTCCGCCGGGGATGCCGACGCCGCCCTCATTTAAGAAGGTCAATCCTGGAGACCAGCCAATCATATTTATGGCGATGACGTCGCCGACCCTCCGGATGTCCGATGTCGACGAGTACGCCGAGACGATGATCGCCTCCCGGATCTCCATGGTGCCCGGCGTTGCGCAGGTGCAGGTGTGGGGCTCGGCCAAGTATGCCATGCGGGTACAGATGGACCCCAACGCGCTCGCCACGCGGCAAATCGGCTTGAACGAAATCCAGAGCGCCATCAACAACTGGAACGTCAACATTCCTACGGGCACGCTGTTCGGGCCACACACGGCCTATAACGTTCTGGCGAACGGGCAACTCAAGCGAGCCGCCGATTACCGCCCGATCATCGTGGCTTACCGCAACGGCGCGCCGGTGCGGCTCGATGAAGTCGCGCATGTAATCGACAGCGTCGAAGACGATAAGCAGATGGCGCGCATGTACGGCGGGGAGTGGGGCAAGGAAGGAGTCCCCGTCGTGCAACTGGCGGTGAACCGCCAGCCCGGCAGCAACACGCTCCAGGTGATCGACAATATCCGCTCCCTGCTTCCGTTCTTCAACTCCCAGATTCCGCCCAGCGCCACGCTGGTCATCCGCGGCGATCGCGGCAAGAACATTCGCGAGGCGTTCGATGATATTCAGTTCACCATGGCCGCCACTCTCGCCCTGGTGATCATGGTGATCTTCCTGTTCCTGCGCAACGTCTCAGCCACCATGATTCCGGCCATGGCGCTGCCGTTTTCGATTCTCGGCACTTTCGCGGTGATGTACCTGCTGAATTTCAGCATGAACAACATCTCGATGATGGCGCTGATCCTGTCGATCGGTTTCGTGGTGGACGATGCCATCGTGA
>CAYMHP010000038.1:0-27544 GCA_964390225.1 uncultured Solibacteraceae bacterium | reverse complement strand
CGAGGCGGGCGGACGCCGCTTGATCCGCATCGTGGATGACGGCTGCGGCATGCTGCGCGATGACGCGCTGCTGGCGTTTGAGCGGCACGCTACCAGCAAACTGCGCGACGTAAAGGATCTGGTCTCGATCGCCACGCTCGGCTTCCGCGGTGAAGCGTTGCCGTCCATCGCTTCCGTTTCGCGCCTGCTGCTCGAGACGCGCTCGGTCGAGGAGACTACCGGAACGCGCATTGAGATCGCCGGCGGCAAGATGCTGCGCTGCGAGGAGGCGGCGCTGGGCGGCGGCACCGTCGTTACGGTTCGCGACCTCTTTTATAACGTGCCCGCGCGCAGGAAATTCCTGCGCAGCGAGCAGACGGAACTGGCCCACATCGCCTCGCTGGTGACGCATTACAGCCTGGCGCATCCGAACAAGACATTCCGCCTCGCGAGCGGCGCCAACGAACTGCTGCATGTGACGCCGGTCGCCACGTTGAACGAGCGCGTTTATCAGGTCTTCGGCAGCCGTGTGCTGGAAGAACTGGTGGAGATCGGCGTGCGCGAGAAGCAACTCTTTCAGCCGCCCGCAAGCGTTCCGCCGTCGCAGGCGATCGCCGAGTACCGCAGCGAGCCCGAGGAACCGACTATTCGCACTTTCCGGCTGACGGGGTTTTTCTCCCGGCCGCAGGTGCAGAAGGCCAATCGTAATTCCATCTTCATCTTTGTAAACGGCCGGCTGATCCGCGACCGGCTGCTGCTGCACGCGCTCTCCGCGGCGTATCACAACCTGATCCCGCCGGCGGCATTTCCCTTTGCCTTGCTGTTCCTCGAATGCGATGCCGAAGAGGTGGATGTCAATGTCCACCCGTCGAAAACAGAGGTCCGCTTCCGCCACGGATCGTTCGTGCACGATTTCGTGCGCGACACAGTACGCGAGAGGCTAATGGAGAGCCGGCCCGCCCCTTCCTTCTCGGCCGCGCCGCGAGCCTCGAGCCCACCGCAGCCGGCCGCGCAGCTTCCGTATTCGGAGTTCAGCCAGATGGTGGAAAACCAGGGACCACCGGCCGCGGTGCTGGATGAGCCTGCCTCCGCGCTGCCCGAATTCACGCTGCGCCCGGCGGTCGCGCCCGCGCTCCGGCTGGATTTCAGCGCGCCGCCGCTCGAAGTGGCGCCGGGGCCACCGCCCTCGGGCAAACTTCAGCGGCGCTTAGACTCGCACGGCGAATTTCCGGCTGAAGCCATACCCCCGCCGGAGATGTCGCTGTCGGTCTTGTCCGACCTGCGGCCGCTCGGTCAAATACACGAGAGCTTCATTATCGCGGCGGGCCGCGACGGGCTGTGGATTATTGACCAGCACGTCGCGCATGAGCGCATCCTCTTCGAGCAGGTGATGAAACAGCGCGCCTCCGGGCGTGTGGAGATGCAGCGCCTGCTGATGCCGCTCATTGTCCAACTCACGCCCGAGCAGCAGATCGACTATGCACGGATCGCCGACGAGCTACAGGCCTCCGGTTTTGAAACCGAGCCATTCGGACAGCGCACCATAGCGGTGAAGGCTGCGCCGGCGGCAGTAAGCCCGGCCGATCTCGAGAAGGTTCTCTTCGAAATCCTGGAAATCGCCGAGACGGAACTACGCGGCGTCTCGCTCGAGGACCTGCGCCGCGACATCTGCGCCTCCATCGCCTGCCGCGCGGCCATAAAGATCAATACGCGCCTGGACACCGCCAAAATGGAATGGCTGCTGCGTGCACTTGCCGAGACGGACTGCCCCATGAGTTGTCCCCACGGCAGACCGATAGCCATGCACTACTCGACACGGGAAATCCTGAAGGCCTTTCACAGGATCTGACCGGGCTAGAATCGATACGACCGATGCGCTTCGCCTGGCAAGACATTCGCGCCGCCCTTCTTCGCCGCATTCATTACCGGATGACCCGCGGCGGGCTGCTGTTTGTCACCGGTATTCTGATCGTGGGACTGGGCGCGATCGTCTCGGCCAACAATCTGCTGTTCCTGATCGTGGCAATGATGATGGCTACGCTGCTGGTCTCCGGCCTCGTTAGCCGGCTTTGCCTGGCGGCTCTCGACTTGGACTTCCTCGTGCCAGAGCACGTCGCGGCCGGACGCACCGTGCCCGGCCGGCTGTTCGTTCGCAACGAAAAGTGGCTGATGCCCTCGTTCTCAGTGCGGGTGGAGGCGGTTCACGACCCTGCCAGCCCGGCGCTTGCTTCCGGGGCGTACTTCCCGCTAATCCCGGGCGGCGCGACACTGGAGAGCACCGTCGAAGTCCGTTTTCCCAAACGCGGCGCCTACCGGCAGAACAGTTTCGCCTTTTTCACGGCATTTCCGTTCGGCTTTCTGGAGAATTCGGCGCGGGTGACGCTCCGGCGTGAAACGGTGGTGTACCCTTCCATCGATCCGCACCCGGGGTTCGAGGATCTGTTCCTGGCGATTTCCGGCGAGATCGAGACCCACTACCGCGGACTGGGGAAGGACTTCTACCGCATCCGGCCCTATGAAGCTTTCGAGAGCGCGCGGCACGTGGATTGGAAGGCCTCCGCGCATACCGGCAGCTTGCAAGTCCGCGAATTCGCCCGCGAGCAGGAGCAGACTGTAGAGGTGTTCCTCGACCGCGATATCCCCCCGCAACTAGACCAGTGGTTCGAGCACGCGGTGGATTGCTGCGCCTTTCTCTGCTGGAACCTTTCGCAGCGCGGGACCGCCATTCATTTCCGCGCCCCGGGCTATGATTTCCGGCAGCCGCTCGACGGCGATATATATACTATTCTAAAGTACCTTGCGTTAGTCTATCCCCAGCGCGGAAATCCGCCGGAGGCGCCTGTTGAGGAGAGCAGCTACAGAATCGTATTCACGCCATCAGCGGAGCGGTTCCTGCACGCCGGTTGGGCCGGCGCCCGTATGCTCGGGCCCGATACACTTACAGTCCCGGCCGCGGCCTCGCAGGGAACTGCCGGGAGCTAGCGCCGGAGCATTCGTTATCGGCCGCGTGCGTGGAGGAATGTTTCTACTGTTGACGCTCGCACTGGCGCTGACCGGTATTCCCGCGGCCTGGTCGCAAGTATCGGCGGCGATCTCCGGCAAGGTGGAGGATGCCAGCGGAGGCCCCGTCCGCGGGGCGACGGTTACGGTCAAGAGCCTGGAAACGGGCGCGACCCGAACCGCCACCACGGACGATTCCGGCACTTTCCGGGTCCTTTCCCTTCCGGTCGGACAGCAGGAAGTCCGGGTGGAGAGGCCGGGTTTCAAATCGGCGCTCCGGACGGGCATCAATCTCGCCGTCGGCCAGGAGGCCGTCGTCAACATACATCTGGAGGTCGGCGAACTGGTGCAGCAGGTGACCGTGTCGGCGGACGCGCCCGTGGTCAACACCACGATGGCCTCCATGTCCGGCCTGGTGGACGAGCAGCAAGTTAAGGAGCTGCCGCTCAACGGACGCAGCTTCGATAACCTGCTCACCCTCAATCCGGGCGCCATCAACTATAGTTCGATGAAGAGCGCCCAGACCATCACCAGCAACGGGAGCACGTTCTCCGTCGCCGGCCGGCGCACTTCCGAAAACCTGTTCCTGCTGAATGGTATCGAGTACACGGGGGCGAGCCAGCTTGCCATCACTCCCGGAGGTACCAGCGGGCAGTTGCTGGGCATCGACGCCGTCCGCGAATTCAATGCGCTCACCGATACGTACTCGGCCGAATACGGGAAGCGCGCGGGTGCGCAGGTCAGCGTGGTGACGCGGTCGGGCAGCAATGAACTCCACGGCACGCTATTTGAGTTTCTCCGCAATAGCGTGCTGGACGCGCGCAACTTCTTCGACAAGGGGCCCGTACCTCCGTTCAAGCGAAACCAGTTCGGCGGCGCTCTGGGCGGCCCGCTGAAGAAAAACAAACTGTTCCTGTTCGGCAACTATGAGGGCTTCCGGCAGCGGCTCTCGTTGAGCAACGTGGCGGTCGTACCGGACGCGAACGCGCGGCAGGGGCTGCTGCCTAACGCCGCGGGCGTACCGGCGCCGGTCCCGAGTCTGAACCCGGCCATGTTGCAGTACATGCAACTCTGGCCGCTGCCCAACGGCCCTGTGCTCGGCGGCGGAGCAGCGCTTTCCTACAGCAACCCGGCACAAGCGATCCGCGAGGACTTCGGCACCTTGCGGACCGATTACACGATCGGAAGCCGGGATACGCTGTCGGGGTCGTATACGATTGACGACGGAACCGGTCTCACTCCGCTGGCAGACCCGTTATTCGGATCGGCGCTGGTCTTACGCAACCAGGTGGCCAGCGTGCAGGAGACCCACGTCTTCACGCCGCGGGTGTTGAACACGTTCACCTTCGGGTATTCGCGGGCCGCGTTCAATTACGATTCAGCCTCGCTGGGCTCTTTTCCCGCCAGCACCTCGTTCGTGACCGGGCTCGGGCCTGGCGGCATCATCATCGGCGGCGGCGTAACCACCACGGCAGGCACGGGGACGATTACCGCGGCGGGACCCAATAACGCTGCCAACGTGTGGAACCGCCGCAATCTGTTCACCTATACCGATGGAGTGCAGATCATTCGCGGACGGCATCAGATCACCGCCGGCGTGTGGTTCCAGCGGCTCCGGGATAACGAAAACAGCGCGTCGCGACAGACGGGGCAGGCAACCTTTAGCACGCTCCAGACCTTCCTTCAGGGCACGTTGAGCAGCTTTCAAGTGGTGCTGAACCCGCATGAGCTCGGGTGGCGAAGTTTCTACGGCGCCTGGTACATCGAGGATTCCATCCGGTTGCGCGCGAATCTCACGTTGCAGGCCGGCCTGCGGCACGAATTCACCACCGGCTGGAATGAGGTCTCCGGACGAGCGGCCAACTACATCACTGACGGCGCCGGGGTGCTGGTCACGAACCCGGTGGTGGGCAGTTCCGCCTTCACCCAAAACAACGCAAAGAAGCTATTTGGACCCCGGGTGGGTTTGGCGTGGGATGCCTTCGGTAACGGCAAGACAGCGATCCGTGCCGGCTTCGGTACTTACTACTCCTTGATTGACGACCTGAGCTTCCTGCTGAACTCGATTCCACCGTACAACGGCTCGTTGTCGTTTACCGGCTCGCTGCCGGCGATCCTGCCGCTCGTTCGTGGCACACCCGAACCGCCCACCTGCGGCCCCGGCATCCTATCGCCCTGCACGACCTATGCTCCACAGGGCGTGCAGCCCGACGCCAAGACGCCCACGGTAGAGGAGTGGCGATTCAGCGTCGAACAACAGCTCGACCGCAACACTGTGGTTCGCGCATCGTATGTCGGCTCGCACGGATACCATGGCTTCCTCAGCATCGATCCCAACAGCGTGCCCGCTCAGATCTGCGGCAACTCGGCCGGGTGCGTCAGCGGCGGCGTGGGCACGGCCACCGGCTCGGTCCCGGACGGCACGCAGTACATCCCGAAGGTTTCCGGCCGCCCGAACCCGTACCTTTCGGCGGGCTTCTTCTGGTACACCGAAGGCAATACCAGCTATAACGCGCTGCAGCTGGACGTGAGCCGGCGGCTCAGCCGGGGCCTGCAGTTCCGCGGCAATTACACCTGGTCGAAGAACCTTGATGTAAACTCGGCCCTCACCATCGCGCAGGCCAACAATCAGCCGCAGATGGTGATGAACCGCTTCGATTTGCGGCGCGACTGGGGTCGGTCGGCGCTCGACAACACGCACCAGGCAAGCATTTCGGGCGAGTACGAGTTGCCCTTCGGCAAGGGCAAGCGCTGGCTGGGGAACGCCTCCGGTGTCGCCGGCAAGCTGGGAAGCGGCTGGCAACTGAACGGGATATTCACCGCTTTGAGCGGTTTCCCATTCACCCTGACCGGCCATCGCTGAATCCGGCGTTCACTGGGCACATCGTCACCAAGGATCCGAATCACTGGTACGACGCTTCCGCGTTCGTCGTTCCCCCAGTGGGGACATGGGGGAATCTGGGGCGGGGAGCGTTCAACGGCCCAGCACTATCAGAGCTGGACCTGTCCCTCTTCAAGAACACGACTGTCATGGAGAAAGCAACGCTCCAGTTTCGTGCGGAGTTTTTCAATATCCTGAACCACACGAATTTCGGCAATTCCAACGCGACTGCCTTTTCAGGGACGACACCGAGCGCGTCGGCCGGCCTGATCACCGCAACCGCGACGACGTCGCGACAGATCCAATTCGGGATGAAGCTGATTTTCTGAGATGTTGTTGACTAGACGTGCAGTTTGCCGGCGCGCGCGCGTGTGCGGAAATCGTGGCGCTTGATTCGAATGGCGGTGCGGGTTCCCTGGGAACGGACCACCTCGCCGGCGGCCGAGAGCGTGAGCGGGACGACATCCTCCAGCCGGGCCGGCCAAGCCATCGCGATTTGGACAATAGAGCCTGCGGGTAGTTCGTGGGCGCCCTCAAAGAGAATGCCTCCGCTGGACAGGTTTACGGTTCGACCCGTTCCGACGGTAGTGACGCCGTTGGGACGAAGCAGTTGATAGGTGAGTTCCAGATCGATCGGATAACGCTGCGCTCTCCGGCGGTTGGTTGCGTTCGGATGGCGCCGGTTGTTGCGGGGTTGAGCCGTGAAAGGCGCACGGTCGCGAGCCGTCAATGACATGGGGGCCTCCTCCGATGAGATTTTCCGGCCGTCAGGGCTGGATTAAGCCCGTGCGGACGGCGATACGCACAACACTGGCGGTTTCATGAACCCCCAGCTTTTTCAGAATGTGGGTGCGATGGGAATCAGCGGTCTTATAACTGATCCGCAGCGTGGCGGCAACTTCTTTGGTCGACAGGCCGTCGGCGACGAGACGCAGAACCTGGCGTTCGCGCGGCGTGAGCGATGCCAACTGCGCCGCCTCGCCGCTGGGTTCCTCGTCACGGCCGACCAGCGCCAGTGACCCCACATAGCCGCCCAACTCACCGGAGGTATGAAACCACGGCGCGCCGGACTTTTCGATTTCCCAGTATTCGCCATCGCGCGACGCCACCCGGAAGCGCATGCGAAAGATCTTCGGAGCCGCGACCGCCGTCAGGTACTCCTCCAGGCACCGCTCGCGGTCCTCAGGATGAACGGCATCGGCCCAGCCGGATCCGAGTTCCTCGGGGGGCGTGCTGCCCCGGAACTCCAGCCAACTCTTGCTGGTAAACGTGCGGCGGCCTCCGCGGTCGGCAATCCACAGCATCGCGGGCCCCGCCTCGGCAAGTTGGATAAACTCCGCCTCGGCGTGGTGGTCGCCAGCTCGATCGGCCGTCGGTTGCATTCCAAGCGCTACGGCGGTTTCAGTCATAGGCTCGCTGAATACTCCTGCCTCTCAGGCATTCCCCGGAATGAAGAGAGTAACAGGCTCGTGGCACCGGCGGCGTGTAGCTTCCGTTGAGTTTCCGTGAATTCGCGTGACGTATAATTGCTTAAGGCCTCTGCACTCCTCATGAAGGTATTCCCCCCGTTCCGCCTGGACACGGCTAATCAGTGTCTGTGGCGGGAAGACGCCCGACTATCGCTCGCCCCAAAGGCGTTCGCGGTATTGGAATACCTGGTGGAGCGGGCCGGCCGGCTGGTTACTCAGGAGGAGCTCCTGGAGAACCTGTGGCCCGAGACCTACGTGCAGCCGGAGGTGCTGCGCAAGTATATCCTGGAAATCCGTAGAGTTCTGGACGATCCCGCCAAGAAGCCCCTGTTCATCGAGACGCAACCGAAGCGCGGCTACCGGTTCATTGCGGAAATCAGTGACGAAGGATCTGTGGCGCTGGCGAACGCCGAGATCCCGGCGGACAGCCGGACGCTGGTGGGGCGCGATGGAGCGCTTTCCGATCTCGAGCAATACCTGAGCCGCGCGTTGCGAGGCGAACGGCAAGTGGTGTTCGTGACGGGCGAAGCGGGGATCGGGAAAACCAGCCTGGTGGATGCGTTTTATCAGCGAATCGCGCACGACCCCCGGTTTCACATGGCGCGCGGCCAGTGCGTCGAGGGGTTTGGAGGCAAGGAGGCCTACTACCCCGTTTTGGAGGCAATCGGTCTACTGATGCGCGGCCGCGAAGGCCCACAGGTGGTCAAGACGCTCTCCGCCCACGCACCCACCTGGCTGATTCAGTTCCCCTATGCTGTCAATCCCGATCAGAAAGCCGTCCTGCTGCAGGAGATCCTCGGGGCCACTCGGGAGCGAATGGTTCGGGAATTTTGCGAGGCCCTGGAGTCGCTGACTTCGGCCCGGTCCTTGATCCTGATTCTGGAGGACCTGCAGTGGGTGGACGATTCCACACTCGACCTCATCTCCGCCCTCGCTCGCCGGCGCGGCGCGGCCAAACTCATGATCCTGGCCACCTACCGGCCGGTGGACATGATTCTTTCGCGAAGCCCGCTAAAGCTCCTGAAACAGGACCTGCTGGTTCACCGCCTGTGCCATGAGATGAGTTTGGAGCCGCTGACGAAATCACACGTCGACCAGTACCTGGAAGCGGAATTCCCCTCGAGCAATCTCGCGGAGCTTCTCTCCGGCCTGATTCACCGGCACTCCGACGGCAATCCGCTGTTCATGTCCGCGCTGGTGGAACGGCTCCGGCAGCAGGGGGTGATCGCGCGCGAAGGCGAACGGTGGGTCTTGACCGTTCCTCCTCAACACATCGACCCGGGAGTGCCGGAGACGTTGCTGCAGATGCTGGAAGTCCAACTGGAGCAACTGGGCGCTCCGGAACGGCGTCTGCTCCGGGCGGCCAGCGTGGCGGGACAGCGTTTTTCCGTTTGGGCGGTTGCCGTCATGCTGAACACCGCCGCCGATGAGGTGGAAGAGATCTGCGAATCTCTGGCGGCGCGGCAGCAGTTCCTCAGATCCGCGGACGTGCAGGAACTGCCGGACGGAACCTCCTCCGCCCAGTTCGAATTCAAGCACGCCCTCTACCGCGACGTCCTTTACCGGCAATTGCCACAGGCGCACTGCCGTCAATTGCATCTCCGGCTGGCGGAGCGGATGCAAGCTCTATCCAGTCCACCCGATCCCGCGCTCGCTTCGGAGCTCGCGGTGCATTTCGAAGCGGCGCGGGATTACGCGCGAGCCATTCCGTGCCTCATTGCGAGCGCGCACAATGCTACCCGGCGTTATGCCCATAGCGATGCCATTGAGATCCTCCGTCACGCCATGGAGCTTCTGCCTCATCTGGCTCCCGCGGCCAGCCGTGAACTCGGTATCAAGGTTCTGGAGAAGACCAGCGACGTGCTCTATGCGCAAGGCGAGATGGGGCAGTCGGCCGATGTGGATTACCGGGTGGCCGAACTCGCCGCGCAGGCGGGGCTCAAAGTGGCCCAGGTGAAGGCCCTCACGCGGCTGGCACGGGCCCTGGCGTTCCTGGAGCCGGACCGCTGCATCACCGTCTGCGAACGAGCCGTGGAGATCAGCCGCGCTCACGACGATCCGCTACTGCAAGCCCGGGCCGAGATGCTCATGGCCTGCTGGCGCATCGTCACGAACGGCTGGCGCAAGGAGGATGCCGACCTCTGCGCGGCGGCACGCACCAAAATCCGCGCCCTGAGCGACGAACTGCCCGCCTACTACGAGATCCTGTACGCGCACGTCCAATGCACGGAAGGAGACTATATGGGGGCGCTGCAGACGGCCAGGGCGGGGATCCCCAGATCGGCCGAGAACGGCAACCTGGTCGTCTATCTTTCGGCGCATTCCTCCCTGGTGCAGGCGCTGTTGCACACCAGCCAGTGGGGCGAGTTGCTGGAAGTGCTCGCCCGCGCGTCGGATGTCGCGGAGAAGAACGGAAACGCCCCCTGGCTGGGCATCTTTCGCGCATCCCTGGCGTGGCTGCACTACCACGCATGCGACTTTCCCCGCGGCCGCGAACTGGCTGAAAGACTGCTCCAGGTTTATACGGAGGCGGAGCCGGGACAGGTGCAGACCATGGCCATGGTAACCGCAGGATATTGCGATCTCGAATCCGGCGCGCCCGATCGCGCCCTCGATTTGTTCGCGCGAATCTGCGATCGGCCGGTGCATCCGCGCTTCTTCTTCGATTGGTACTGGAGGATGATTGCGCGCCTCGGGCTGGCAAATGCCTGGCTGGCGAAAGGGGAGTTGGCTCAGGCTTCGGGCGCGGCCGATTTGGCTCTCGAACAAGCGATGTCCACCGCCGATCCAGCGCTGCAGGCGTTGGGTTGGGAGTTGAAGGCGCGGGTTTCGCAGGCGGGGCAGGACCTGGGAGGGGCATCGGAGCACTTGAAGCGCGCGTTCGCTGCACTCGAATCGGTTGAAGTCCCCTTCGCCGCCTGGAAGGTCTGCGCAGGGGCGGCCGTGTTGGCCGACGCCGCCGGCAATCCCGGCGAAGCCCGGCAGCACCGCGAACGAGCCGCGCAGATCGTAAGAGCACTTGCGAATTCGCTGCCCGAAACCAGCAGGCTGCACAACACGCTGCTCGCCGCAGGGCAGTCGTTAAGCCGCGCGGCTGGCCGGTGACACGTGACCCGTCGCGCGGGCGGTCTTGCCGCCGGTTCGCCCTGTGTTGCAACGGCTCCGGGGCAAAGACCGCCGGCGCTACCACGTCTAGCACTCCGACCCCGGGGCCGACGGCCGCCGGCGGTAATGGCGTCTGATACTATGAGAAAACACCTTTGATCGAAACAGTTCCAGACATCCTGGCTCGTATTGTCGCCAAGAAGCGGGAGGACCTCGCCGCGACTCGCGGCGCCCTCGAAACCTGGCGGAAGCGGGCGGAACTCCGCCGGCCGGAGCGGCGTGATTTTCGCGCTGCGCTGGCGGGCCGTGTGCCTGCGATTATCGCGGAGATCAAGAAGGCCTCCCCCAGCAAGGGCGTGCTGGCGGAGCATTTCGACCCGGTCCAGACCGCCCATGAATACCAGAGCGGCGGCGCCGCGGCGATCTCCGTTCTGACGGATGCGGATTTCTTTCAAGGCAGCCTTGCCGACCTGGAGGCCGCCCGCGCCGCAGTTACGCTTCCCGCTCTGCGAAAGGATTTCACTATTGCGCCGGAGCATATTGTGGAAGCGGCGGCCCACGGCGCCGATGCCATCCTGCTGATCGCCGCGATTCTGAGCCAGCGCGAGATCCGGGAGTATCGCGAGGCGGCGGCATCCTATGGAATGGCCGCGCTGGTCGAGGTACACAACCGCCGCGAACTGGATATCGCAGTGGCGGCCGGCAGCGACATCATCGGAGTGAATAACCGCGACCTGACCACGTTCCAGGTGTCGCTCGAGACCTCCCTTCGCCTGGCCGAGCACATCCCTGCCGGCGTGCTGCGGGTCAGCGAAAGCGGAATTCACGATGCGAGCGACATAGAGACTCTGCGGGCGGCCGGGTACACCGCGTTCCTGGTCGGCGAACACCTCATGAAATCGGCCAGTCCAGCGGCTGCCCTGAAACGGCTGGCGGGGCAATGATCCTCAAAATCTGCGGGATCACCAACGCGGAGGACGCGGCGGCGGCCATCGAGAGCGGCGCCAACGCCATCGGCTTCAATTTCTATCCGCGCAGCCCGCGCTATATCGAACCCGAGCGGGCGGCCGCGATCCCATCTCCGCCGGAGGTTCTTCGCGTGGGCGTTTTCGTAAACGCTGGGCGGGAGCGGGTGGAAGCGATCGGCCAAGTCGCCGCGCTCGACATCGCGCAACTGCACGGAGACGAGGCCGCCGCGGAATACCCGTCGGGCATGCCGGTCTGGAAGGCGGCCCGTGTCGCAGCAGGGTTCGATTTCGCTCCGTATCAGGATTGCCCGGCCGAGGCGCTGGTGCTGGATGGGCCTGCCGAAGGGCTCTACGGCGGCGCCGGCAAAACCTTCGATTGGAAAGTGGCAGCCGGAGCGCCCAAGCCCGTTATCCTCGCCGGAGGGCTGGACGGCTCGAACGTGGGGGAGGCCATTGCGGCTGCGCGACCCTGGGGCGTGGACGCCTGCTCCCGTATCGAGAGCGCGCCGGGGAAAAAGGATCACCGCAAAATGAACGAATTCCTTCGGGCAGCAAAGGCGGCATGGAGTAAATGAACTCGCAACCGGACCAGAGCGGGCATTTCGGGCCGTACGGCGGGCGATTCGTGCCCGAAGTGCTGATGGCCCCAATCGAGGAGTTGGAGCAGGCGTACCTCGCCGCGCGCGAGGATCCGTCGTTTCAGGCCGAACTGCGCGATCTGCTGCAGAACTATGCCGGCCGCCCGACCCCTCTCTCTTTTGCGCGGCGCCTCTCCGATTCGCTCGGCGGCGCGCGCATTTATCTCAAGCGCGAAGACCTGCTCCACACCGGCGCGCACAAGATCAACAATTGCCTCGGCCAAGCACTGCTCGCCCGGCGCATGGGCAAGCGCCGCATCATCGCGGAGACCGGAGCGGGCCAGCACGGCGTGGCCACCGCAACGGTATGCGCCCTGTTCGGCTTGGAGTGCGTGGTGTACATGGGCGAGGAGGACATGCGCCGGCAGCGGCTCAACGTCTTCCGCATGCGCATGTTGGGCGCCAAGGTGGAGGCGGTTGCGTCGGGCAGCCGCACCCTGAAAGATGCCATCAGCGAGGCCATGCGCGATTGGGTGACGAATGTCGCCGGGACGCACTACCTGCTGGGTTCGGTGCTGGGGGCGCACCCATACCCTTTGATGGTGCGCGATTTTCACAAGATCATCGGCGAGGAGGCGCGCCGGCAGATTCTCGAGGCCGAAGGCCGCCTGCCGGATTCGATTTTCGCGTGCGTGGGCGGCGGGTCGAACGCCATCGGCATGTTCCATGCCTTCCTGCCTGATAACGGTGTCCGGCTCGTCGGCATCGAGGCCGGCGGGCGCGGCGAAGGCATCGGCGAGCATGCGGCGCGCTACCGCGGCGGCGCTCCCGGGGTGCTGCAAGGCGCATACAGCGTTGTGCTGCAAGATGAGGATGGCCAGATCGCACTGACCCACTCCGTTTCGGCCGGCCTCGATTACGCGATGATCGGTCCCGAGCACGCCTGGCTGCACGATCAGAACCGCGCCGAATACGTGACGGCGTCGGATGCCGAAGCGCTTACCGCCGCACGGCTGCTTTCCCGCACCGAAGGCATTATTCCGGCGTTGGAATCGTCACATGCGGTCGCGGAGGCGATCCGGCGAGCACCGGCCGCAAAAGATCAGATCTTCGTCGTCAATCTCTCCGGGCGCGGCGATAAGGACATCGATATCTACCGCGAGAACTTTAAGGAACTCGACGAATCATGACCCGCATCGGGCGCCTCTTCGAATGTCTGAAGGGCACTGGCCGTAAAGGGCTGATCGCGTACCTGACGGCGGGCGACCCAGCTCCGGAGCGCACGCCGGAACTGGTGGATGCGGTGGTCCGCGGCGGCGCGGATCTGGTGGAGCTGGGGGTTCCTTTTTCCGATCCCATTGCCGACGGTCCGGTAATCCAACGCGCGGGCGAGCGGGCGCTGCGCGCGGGCACCACACTGCGCGGCGTGCTCGAAATCGCGTCCACCATCCGAAGCCGGTCGGACGTGCCGCTCCTGCTCTTCACATATCTAAACCCAGTGGTGCGCTACGGCCTCGGCCGGCTCGCCCGCGATGCGGCGGCCGCCGGGATCGATGGCTGCCTTCTAACGGATGCCAGCGTCGAAGAGGCGCAGGATTACGTCGCAGCGATGCGAGCGCAAGGACTCGATACCGTGTTCCTCGCCGCCCCGACCAGCACTCCACGCCGGTTGCGGCTGGTGGCGGAATACTCGAGCGGTTTTGTGTACCTGGTTTCGCGCACCGGGGTCACCGGCGAACGCGAAAGCCTGTCCGATTCCGTGGCGCCGCTGATCCGCGCGGTACGGGCCGTCACCGATCTTCCCTTAGCCGTAGGTTTCGGAATCTCGCGCCCGGAACACGTGGCGGAGCTGGGCCGGCAGGTGGAGGCCGTGGTGGTCGGCAGCGCATTCGTGCGGCTGATGGAGCGTTATACCGATGACGCTTCGCTGCCCGAGAAGTTGGAGGCTTTCACGCGCGAGCTCAAGGGGGGCTTCGGACCACAGGCATGACCAAGGACGAGGCACGCAGCCGGTTGGAAGAGTACCGCGTCTTGATCGATGAGCTGGACCGCCGCATCGTGGAACTGCTCAACGAGCGCACACGGGTGGTGGAGGATATTGGCCGCGTCAAGCGTTCCGCGCAGTTGCCGATTTATGAGCCGAAGCGCGAAGACCAGGTGTTCGCCAACATCAGCGAGGCCTCGGGCGACGGCCCGCTCACCAAGGAAGCCGTGCGCCGGATCTTCGAACGCATTATTGACGAGATGCGCATGGTGCAGCGCGTGCGGATGGAAACGGATGGAGACCGCTAGATGCTGGTCGTAATGCAGGAGGGCGCGACCGAGCGTCAGATTCAAGCGGTGATCGACCGGCTTGTGGAGAGCGGGTTTGACGTGCACCGCTCCACCGGGGTGATGCACACGGTGCTGGGCGGCATCGGCGGCAAGTACGACGATCTCGACCTGGCCGGTTTTGAGGTGATGGAAGGTGTCAAGGAAGCGCACCGCATCGCGTCGCCGTATAAACTGGCAAGCCGGACCTTTCGACCGGCGGGCACGGTGGTGAAAATCGGCGACGTCGAGATCGGCGGTGCGGCCGTCGTCGTCATGGCCGGGCCTTGCAGTGTCGAGAGCCACGATCAGATCAACCGCTCCGCGGAACTGGTGGCGCGCGCCGGGGCGAGGGTGATCCGCGGCGGCGCGTTCAAGCCTCGCAGCTCGCCCTATAGTTTCCAGGGGCTCGGCGAAGAGGGCCTCCGCCTCTTGCGCGAAGCGGCGGACCGGAACGGTTTGCTGGTCGTCAGCGAGGTGATGGACCACACGCAGATCCCGCTGGTGGGCGCGTATTCCGACATCCTGCAGGTGGGCGCGCGCAACATGCAAAATTTCAACTTGCTGCGCGAACTCGGGCGGCAAGCCAAGCCGGTGCTGCTCAAGCGCGGCATCGCCGCCACCATCGAAGAGTTGCTGCTCTCGGCGGAGTACATCCTCTCCGGCGGCAATTACGGCGTGATCCTCTGCGAGCGCGGCATCCGCACTTTTGAAACGTACACACGCAATACCATGGACATTTCCGCAATACCGGTGGTGAAGAAGCTCTCGCATCTGCCGATTGTCGGCGACCCTTCGCACGGCACCGGCCGGCGCGACAAGGTCGCTCCCATGGCACGCGCGGCGGTGGCGGCCGGGGCCGATGGCCTGATTGTCGAGGTGCATCCGGACCCCGACCACGCCTTGAGCGATGGCGCGCAATCTCTGCGCCCCGAGCAGTTCGAGGAGTTGATGGGGCAATTGCGGATGATTGCGCCGGCCGTAGGACGCCACATCTAAGCATGAACAGCGTCGCAATCGTCGGCACTGGCCTGATTGGGGCTTCCCTTGGACTGGCGCTGCGCCACGCGGGTTTCCACGGTCCGATTGTCGGCGTGAGTTCGGAACGCGCGCTGGCCGGCGCGCTCCATATCGGCGCCATCGACCGCGGCGCCAGCCTCGAAGAGGCCGCGGCTGCCAGCGATCTGATCTTCCTCTCGCAGCCGATCGGCAGGATTTTGGATACGATCCGGCACTTGGACCCGCTGCTCCAGCCCGGCGCGCTGGTCAGCGATGCGGGAAGCACCAAGACCGAGATCGTCGACCTGGCGCGGCAATTCATCCGGCGGGGGCGTTTTCTGGGCGGCCATCCCATGGCCGGCAAGGAGACGCGCGGCTCCGGCGAAGCCGACGGCGCTCTGTTCCAGGGCCGTACGTGGGTGCTTACTCCCGAGGAGCCCGCGCACCTGGAAGAGCCCGCCGTGCGCGAGTTCGCGGTGTGGTTGCGGCGCATCGGCGCGCGGCTGGTGGTTCTCGATTGCGACGAGCACGACCGCATCGTCGCCTTCACATCGCACCTGGCGCAACTGGCTTCAACGTCGCTGGCGGCGACCGTCAGCGACGCGGTTACCGGGGAAAAACATCTACAAGTGGCCGGCCCGGGGCTCGCCGACATGACGCGGCTCGCGCTCAGTTCCTTCGAGCTGTGGCGCGACATTCTGGCCACCAACACCGAACACATCGACCGCGCGCTTTCGCGATACATTCAGAAGCTCGAGCACGTTCGCGAAAACTTGCGCACCCGACAATTACAGGAAGAATTTGCGCGCGGCGCCGGGCTCGCCGGGCGCGTGCGGAGACCGCAATGAAAAACGATGATTCCGAGCGGCAAGCGCCCGCGGATTTGGGATACACTACGCATGAGGGCGCCAGCCGCGGCGCAGTCGCCTCGGGTCGTTTCGGACCACCGGCGGCGTCACGGCCAACCCGGCGCGGCGGACTTTTGGGCCCGCAAACCGAGAAGTTCAAAATGGAACAGAAATTGAAAATCGCGGTGTTCATCGATTTCGACAACATCGAAATCGGCGTGAAATCCACGTTACACCGCGAATTCGACGTGGCCGCCGTGCTCGATGCGTTGAAGGAACGCGGCGAAATCGTAACCAAGTTCGCGTACGCGAATTGGGGGAGGCAGGAGTCGGCCACACGCGCGCTTTCCGAGCACGCCGTGCAAATGGTGCAGCGCGACCCGTCGCCGCGCGGCGACAAGAATGGCGCCGATATCAACCTGGCGCTCGACGCGCTCGAAATGGCGTTCACCCATGACCACATCAATGCATTCGCGATCGTCAGTGGCGACAGCGACTTCATCGCGCTGGTAAACAAGCTCAAGCAGTACGATAAGCGCGTTTACGTGGTCGGCGGCCGCGCCTTCACCAGCACCATTCTGCAGAAGAATTGTCACGAATTCGTAGCTTACGAATCGATCATCGACGAGCCGCGAACACGGCCGCAGCAGCAACCGCCGTCGCAGGCGCGCGAACCGCAACAGGAGCGCCAGCAGCGTCCGCAGAACAAGCGCGTGGCTCTCGATCTTGCGCAAGCAATGCCGCTCGTGGAGCGCGCGCTGGGCGTTCTCGAGAGGCGCGAGGTGCGGCCGCAACTCGGGCTGTTGAAGTCCACCATGCTGCAGCTCGATTCGACATTCAATGAGAAGGCCTACGGCGCTAGTTCGTTCACCGATTTCGTCGAAAAGCTGCAAAAGGCCGATTTCGTCGAAGTCTCCGGCGGGGAAGGCCGCTACATGATCCGCCTGAAGGGCGCCGCTCCGGAAAAACCCGGCGCCAAACCCGAGCAGGCGATTCCGATTCTCCGCGACGTGCTCGAGATCCATCGCCTGGAAGTTGACGGCGGCGCGAACGCCGACGAGTTGGCCGAATGGGTGAAGCAGGAGCAGCCCAATTTCGACTGGCGCGAGTACGGATTCCAGGAGTTCAGCGAGTTGCTCAATTACGCGCAGGATAAGGGCTTGGTCCGCATTCAGGCCGACGAGGAGAAAGGTCTTACCGTCTACCTGGGTGCCGAATTCCACCCTCCCGCCGCGCCGCCGGAACCCGAACCGGAACCTCGGGCCGAGGAAGAAGAAGAAGAGTACGAGCCGCAGCCGCTGGTGCCTGGGCAGCCCACCGCCACCGGCGAGATTCCGATTCCCGAACCTCCTCCCAAGCCCGCCCGCCGTCCGCGCGCCCGCAAGCCGCCCGGAGAAGGCGGCAAGAAGCGCACACCGCGGCCACGGAAGAAACAGCCGGTCAGTTAACACTTCTGCTTTGCAGCGAACTTCAGCCGCGCCCCGAAACACTAGGAGCGCCGGCGATGGCGCGGTTCCGCCTCACCGCTAATCCGGTTTTCGCGGGGCCGAACGTTCGGCGTCGTCTCTGATCGCGCGCGTGAGCAGCCGCAGCCGCTCGAGCTTGTGGCGAACCATCGCGAGGTCCACGACTCTCGAAAGCTCCGCGACCTTCAGCGCTTTACTCGAAATTCCGGCCCCATTTACTGGCAACAGGCGCTTACCCAGCGCTCCATTCCGCGTTTCGATCAGCGACTGGCCGTTTTGTAAACTCCAGTCTACCGAAGCGCTCGCGCTCCGACCATTTACGGCTCGCACCGGCGCGGCGGGCCGGGCGCCTCGCTGCGCCAGAAACCAGGCCTGACAATCGAAACGTCCATTTGCCGGCTTTTCCGAGTAGGTTCCATCTGCGTGCATAAAACGGGAGCTGGCATCGTCCGCAAGATACCCGTTCAGGATCTCGTCTCGAACCCGCGCGACCAGTCGGGGAGCGGTGACCGGAAAAAGCACTTCCACCCGCCGATTCAGATTTCGCGGCATCAGATCGGCGCTGCCGAGATAGATCTCCTCGCTCCCGCCATTGCGGCAGTAGTAAACGCGGCTGTGCTCCAGAAAACGCCCTACGATGCTGGTGACGCGAATGTTTTCGCTCAGCCCGCACACGCCAGGCCGCAGAGAACAGATGCCGCGGATGAGTAAGTGCACCCGCACACCCGCGCGGGAGGCTTGGTAGAGAAGCCGGATCATCTCGGGGTCGTCCAGGCCGTTCATCTTGAAAATGAGCAGTCCCCCGCGGCCCGAGCGCTGATGTTCGATTTCGCGTTCGATCAACTCCGTGAGGCGCTCCCTCAGGTTCACCGGCGCCACCAGCAGCCGGCTGAAGTGATGCTTGGTCGAATACCCGGTCAGATAGTTGAATAACGCAGTGGCGTCGGCGCCGACGGCAGGGTCGCAGGTGAACATACCCATGTCCGTGTACAAACGCGCCGTGATCGGGTTGTAGTTTCCGGTCGCCAGGTGCAGGTAACGGCGGATGACATCCCCTTCGCGGCGAACCACGAGCGCCACTTTGGAATGGACCTTGAGCCCGGGCAGACCGTGAACCACATGAACGCCCTCCCGTTCGAGAGCGCGCGCCCATTCGATATTGCTCTCCTCGTCGAATCGCGCCTGCAGCTCGACGACTACTGCCACTTGCTTTCCCCGATTGACGGCTTCCAGCAGCGCATCCACCACCGGGGAGTCGCGGCCCAGGCGGTAGAGCGTCATCTTGATCGCCAGCACCGCCGGATCGCGAGCCGCGCGCTGCAGAAAATCGACGACGGGCTGAAACGAGTCGAACGGATGATGCAGCAGAATGTCTTCCTGCCGGATGGCCGCAAAAAAGTCCTCCTCTTTGGGCAGCGCGGGACTGTGCGGCAGGAACGGCCGGTCTTTGAGATCGGGACGCTCCAGGGCGGTCAAATGGCGCAGCCGGCCGAAGTTCAGCGGGCCCGTGACGCGATATACCGCCGAAGCATCGATTTCCAGGTTACTCGTGAGGATGTCCAACAGCGGCTCCGGCATGTTCGCGTTGACCACCAGCCGGACAACATCGCGGAACCGCCGCTGCCACACCGCCTCCTCGATGGTGGCCAGCAGATCGTCGGTCTCGATCTCCTTGATGGACACCTCGGCGTCGCGGGTCACGTGAAAAGGATGCGCTTCCACGATCTCCAACCCGGGAAACAGGAAATGGAGATTCGCCAGGATTACTTCCTCGAGCCAAACGAAAATATCCGCGCCCGGCGTTTGGCCGCTATCGCTTACCGGCACCAACGGGCCGATGCTGTCCGGCACCTTTACGCGCGCGAAGTGCTCGGCGCCTGCGGCGTCGCGCACCACCACGGCCAGATTCAGGCTCAGGTTCGAGATGTGCGGGAACGGGCGGCTGCGGTCGAAGGCGAGCGGCGTGAGCACCGGATAAACACTTTCCCAGAAGTACGCCTCCAAGTAGCGCCGTTGCTCGGGGGCCAGCGATTGATACTCCGCGATCGTAATCGACGACTCGGCCAGCGCGGGCAGCAAATCCTCGCGGTAGATCTCGTACACCTCTTCGACGATATGCAGTACTTCCGCGCGAATCGCTTCCAGTTGGCCTCCCGGCGGGATGCCGTCGATGCTGAGCTCTTGTACGCCGCTTTCGATCTGCTGCAACAGGCCGGCGACGCGAACCATGAAGAACTCGTCCAGGTTCGAACTGACGATCGCGAGAAACTTGACGCGCTCGAGCAGCGGGTTGCGGGGGTCGCGCGCTTCTTCCAACACGCGGCGCTGAAACTGCAGAAGACTCAGTTCGGGGTTGAGATATAGGTGGTGATCCTCGAACCGCGCTTCGCCCCGCGGCAGGCTATCGGCTGCCTCTTTGCAGTCGGCCGGCTTGACGCGGGCCGGAAGCAGGTTGTGTGAGGGATCGTCCAATCGCTCATTGTACAAAGGCGTGGGCGTACGTCACAATTCCGCAGGCACTTAGGAGAAATTACAGGTCCAGTTTTTCCTTCAGCGCACGCGTGCGGTCGCGCGCCACCGGCAGTTGCGTTTGCTTTGCGTCTTTCAAACTCACCGTCATCTGGCCGCCGAAGCGGGATTGAACCTGGTCCACCCACGCCAGGTTCAGCAGCACGGCCCGATGGATGCGCACGAAGCTGCGGGGGTCGAGCTTCTTCTCCAGCTCCGCGATGGTATGGTCCACCGCGTAGCTGTGTCCTTCGGAGGCGGCGTAAGTGAGTTTGTCCCTCGCGAAGAAGTGCGTTACCGACGCGAGTTCGACCAGGCGGACCCGCTCGCCCAACCGCGATGCGATGCGATCCGGGTAATCGGCCCGATTCGACCGCAGCTTTTCGGCGAGCTCCTCGGCGAACGCGCGCCATTCAGGCCGCGGCCCGCCGCGAAACCGCTGTAGCTTTCCTAAGGCGCGCCGCAACTGCTCGGGATCCACCGGCTTCAGCAGGTAGTCGATGGAATTCACTTCGAATGCCTTCAACGCATATTGATCGTAGGCCGTCGTAAAGACGACCGAGGGCTGCTCGGTCATGCGGGATAACAGCTCGAAACCGTTCATGCCCGGCATCTGAATGTCGAGAAACAGTACGTCCACGCTCTCGCGATTGAGGAAGTCCAGTGCGAGCGCGGCATCAGTGGCGCTCCCGGCGATGGCGATCTCGGGCACCTCTCGCAAGAGGCGCTCCAGCCGCTCCACGGCGAGCGGCTCGTCGTCCACGATATACACCCGGAGGGGAGCGTTCATAGCGGCCGCGGCAAAGAAACGCGTACACTCGCGTAGGTCCCGTTGCGGACGGTTTCCAGGCGCGCGCCGGCTCCAAACAAGAGGAACAGCCGCCCGGATAGACTATCGAGCCCGTGTCCCGTCGGGATTGTATCCATGGCAAATCCGGCTCCGGTATCGCTCACTTCGAGCTCGAGTCTGTCCTGCTCGGCGGTGGCGCGGACGTGAATTTCGCCACCCTCGGGCCGTTTGGCGATCACATGCTTGATACTGTTTTCGACCAGCGACTCGATAGAGAGCGGCGGAACTCCGATGCCTTCCGCCTCCGTCGGAATGTCGATCGTGTAACGTAAACGTGCGTCGAAGCGGGCCTTTTCAATTTCCAGGTATGCCCGCACGATCTCCATTTCCTGGGCGAGTGGAACCAGGCCGGCCTGGTTGGCGTTTAATGAGAACCGCAGCAGCGAGGCCAGCTTGCCGACCATATCCTCGGCGCGCTTCGGGTCCTTGGGAATCAGGGCCGAGATCGCGTTCAGGGTGTTGAACAGGAAGTGCGGATGAATGCGCGATTCGAGCGAGGCGAGGCGCGCTTCCGCGGCGAGCTTGCGGGCGCGTTCCTCTTCCATCTGCCGCGTCCGGATCTCCAGCATGGCCGTCTCCAAACGGAACTGCACTTCCTGGTAAAAGCTCACGCTCAAGCCGAACGTCAAGGTGATGACCGTGCTAAAGAGCAGGCTCTGGCGAAATTCCTTCCAATAGTCCTGGATGGGGTTCAAGCCAATCATCGCGAACAGGACGCCCGACACGAGGCATCCAACCAATGCGCACGCCAGCAGCACGAGCAGCCGCAGCACGAGGCCAACCCGTTTCCCTCCGGCCAGCCGGGCGCGGCCGAGGCGGACGAGCGTGACAGATGCCGGAAGACCAATGGTGAAAGAGTAGATAACCGCGAAGCTGAAGGTATGCAGAACGGCCGCGGGTTCAAAGGAGTGAGTGAAACTGGCCACGATCACGGTGGCCGCCGCCGCAGCCGCCAGGCAGACGGCCGCCACCCGCCGCAAATATCGCGCGGTCCCCTTTGGCTCGCAGCACTCAGACGCTTGGTTCATGCTTGCCTTCTGCTCACAACTGCAATGTAACTCCAATCGAAATCAGCGCGGAATAGGGGATCGCGCCATACTCCGAGCGTGCGCGCTTGCCAGCCGGCGCCTGCACGTGGGTGTACGCATAAAAGCGATTCCCCAAACGGCGCCCCGCATCGAAAACGGCGACATGGCTGCCGTCGTCAAGGTTGGCCACCCACGAGGCGGTCAGATCCCACTCCTTCCAACCGGGCCGCTCGCGCAGCCGCGATTTCCCCACCCGCACGAATCCGTAGTGTTGCCGGCCGGCCGAAGCCGGCATCCCTGCCGGGCGGTAGTACGCCGTGTTCGGAGGCGTGTAGAACTCCGCGATGGCAGTCACGCCACTGGGCATCGTGTACTTCCCGCCCAACAGGATGGCTGCGCCTTCCCGCCATGCGAATTCGCCGTGCATCTCGACTGCCGAGCCGAAAACGCGCGTGAAGTTCGCACCCGCGAAACTCGCGCCGCCGCGATCGTGCGCGACGATGACGGAAGTGTCAAACCCGCCCGCCAGGACGTTATAGCGAAAAGCCGCCGTTTCGCGCATCCCGGGACGGTGTGTATCAAGCAGACCCGCGCTGGCCCAGGCAACCGTGAAGTCGTGCTTGCCCGTCGCCCAATCGGCCTTCAGCATTTCGCGGCCTTCGTAAAGATTCAAGCGGTCCGTAGGATCCGTGGCCACGCGGGGCGGATCGAGGATACCCGTGGCGGTGAAAGCATATCCTGTTCCCCAACGCAGGATCCGTTTCCCCACCGTCACATCCACGTCGTCCAGCGTCAGGCTGAAATAGGTCTCCTTTACGTGCACCTGCGCGTGAGTATCGCCTTGGGTTCGGGTGAGACCGGCGAGACTCGTCGAGAAGCGCCAGCGATCTCCCGATTTATACGAGAATGACGGCTCGACCAGCAGCAGGTTGCTCGTATCCGCGCCGGGCACGCGCAGATCGGCCGCGTATCCCGCTTCCTCCGTCACGGACAGCGAGTACCGGACCGCATCGCTGCCGCCCTCGGCGGATGCCACCGCCGCTACCATCGCCAGCACAAACACGATACGCACCAAATCCTCCTAGTCTGCCGTCGCTGAAATTTCTTTACCGCTTGCCGACGCGCGGCTCGGTTACTGAGCCGCGCGCGTCAGCAAGCGATCAACGGATTTCAGAAACACGACCCTAAAACCGGTCCACACGACCCTGGTGGAAGAGCTTGTCGGGGAGTTCCTTGACCTGGTAGCCGGAGTACTCCATGACGCTGTGCGAGCTTTTGCGGATCTGATCGTAGATGGTCATGCGGGTCAACCGTGTGCGCCCTCCATCCTCGCCGTATTCGTCGAAAGTTGCCGACTTGATGTATTTTCCCGACGTGAGATAAAAGTCGGCCTTCACCGGCCGGGCGTCCGCGACCCGAACCCAGTAGACGATCCGGTGGTACGTCGATCCCTTACGCTTGGCGGTCAGTTCCAGTACGTAGCAATCCGTCTCCCCCACCTTCTCGGTCCGTAAGTAGGTAGCGTCGTAGTCGTAGGCGTAGTTTGTCCGCGCGACGTCGCCGTTCGACGCGTCGCCCGTCAGCCGTTCCAGCGGAGTGATGCGCACGGGCCGGCTGGTATCCGGCAGGTAGATCCACATGTCGTCGCCGAGCATCAGCATAAACCGGCCCTTTTCCCGCGGGCTCAAAAACTCCACGTGCGTTTTATCCAACCCCTTCTGCGAGACACCATAGAGGTGCTCTTCGCCGGGCTTGCCGCCTTCGAAGTTGGTGATTTTTACCCGCACGACGTAGGTCTCCGAACCGTTCCTCATTGCATCCGATTGCTTCAGGAGCGCCTGGGCATCAATACCCGAAATAGATGCGGCCACGGCGCTCAGCGCCCCTCCGGTCAACACCAACAGAGCTGCTTTAAACATGGCTCAATGCCTCCACGATTTTCAGCCGGGAGGCGCGAAAGGCTGGCATTAAAGCCGCTACTCCCAGCGTGACAATCACCAACCCCGCCGCCCCGGCCATGAGGCCAGGCTCGTGAATGACGCGCAGTGGCAGGCCGGATGTATTGCCCGGCGGCGGCGGCAACACGATTCCCGTACGGTTCAAAAGCGCGCCGATCGCCGCGCCGGTCGCGATCCCCAGGACGGCTGCCAGCACTCCGGTAATCGCCGCCTCCGTGACAAATAGACCCATGATCCAGCGCCGGGGCGTGCCCATTGCCAGCATGGTGCCGATCTCGCGCGTCCGCTCGAACATCGCCATCATGAGCGTGTTGGCGCTGGACATCACCACCATGAAGAAAACGATTACGCCCAGAAAAACGAAGATGCCGGTAAAGAGCAACCGCACCTGGTTGTAAAAAGTGGCGAGGTCCACCCATTTGCGGACGGCGATCTGCTGGCGCGCACCCGCAAGGCGCGGCAGCAGCATCGCGTACACGGCATCGGTATTCTCGGTCCGGTCCAGGCCGACTACCAGATTCGTCACCCGCTCGCTCTGCAGCAGCCGCTGCGCCGCGGGCAGCGTGATCGTTAGTAGCCGGTCGTCCAGGTCCTTGACCCCGGTAGTGACGATCCCCGCGATGTCGATGTCAATGCCGTTCAGCGCGCCATCCGCGGTCACCGCTAAGACCGTGAGCCCGTCGCCCGGCTTCACGCTCATCGAGCGGGCCAGGCCCGCGCCGACCAGGGCTTCGTTGACGTTCGCGTTGCCGCCGTCTAGATAACGCCCCTTCGTGAGCCGCGGGACGAAGCCCATCTGCCGCTCCTTGGCCGGATCCACGGCGCTTCCCATGAACACCGACGACTTCGAGCCGTTCGAAATCATGCCGTAAAACTCGATTCGCGGCGTAACCCCGCGCACGTGCGGAAGCCCTTCGGTGTCTGCCACGATTCGCTGGTAGGAATCGAGGCCGTTTTCGAGCGCCCGCGCTTCATCGCGCCGGAAACGCTCGGCATTGAAAAGCTGCAGGTGCCCGAGACCGTTATGGATGGTGGTTTCCCGCAGGCCCCAAAACATGAAAGAGAAAAAACCGCCCGCCAACAGCAGGCCCGCTACGCCCCCGCCCACCACCAGCAGCGTCATCACCGTGCGCCGCCGGTTCCGGAATACGTTCCTAAAAGCCAGCGGCAGAAATTTCCGCATTGTGCACCTCCAACTCTCCGGTGTCCTCGACTACTCGCCCATCACACAGCCGCACGATCCGCTTGGTGTGATCGAGCAGCCGCTGATCGTGCGTCGAAAAGAGAAAGGTCAGGCCAAGTCTCTCGTTCAACTCGCGCATGAGATCGACCAACTGCCGCGCGGTTTGCGTGTCCAGATTCGCGGTGGGCTCGTCCGCCAGCACCAGCGCCGGCCGGTGAACGATCGCGCGCGCCACGGCTACGCGCTGGCGCTCTCCGCCCGAAAGCAGGTCGGGCCGATGGTCCGCGCGGCGGCTCAATCCCACGCTTTCCAGCGCTTCCGCCACGCGCCGGCGCCGTTCCCTCTCCGGCATGCGCCGCAACAAGAGCGGATACTCCACGTTTTCCGCGGCCGTGAAGACCGGGATCAGATTGAACGTCTGGAACACGAAACCGATCCGGTCCCGCCGCAGAGCCGCGGCCTCGACCGGCCGCAGCGCCGTAGTATCCGCGCCGCACAGCACGACCCGCCCGCTCGACGGAGTGTCTATGCAGCCGACCAGGTTCAGCAGCGTGGATTTCCCGCTGCCGCTCGGCCCCGCAACCGCCAGAAACTCGCCGCGCCGGATCCCCAGCGAGACGTCGTCGAGTGCCATTACAAAGCTGTGGTCCAGGACGTAGCGCTTGCTGACCCGCTCGATGCTGACCAGTAGCTCCATTGGTGAACTCCTCCCACCTCGTACAGTAAGGCCAGACCGGCGCAACGGATCCGGCGATCCGATCAGGGGCAGAGGATTCCGACAAAGGGCGGGATTTGAGTGATCAGCCGTTGCAAGAAAGGGGCCGCCACCCGGAGCGCACCAGCTTTTCAGCCGCGGCCGCCATGCCGCGGTTCGCCGTTGACGCCAGACCAGACCCGCGCCATCGCTGCCGCGGCTGAATCGGTTGCTGCCGCGCGCGGACGTTTTAACTCGCCAGGGGAGAAGGGGAATGGGGTTCGGGGCCACGAATGCGGAGGATCCGCATGAGCAGCGGCATTCGTGGCCCAGTCGGATGGGTCAGGCAGTAATCCAGCCGCGGTGTAACCGCCACGACTGAAGAAAGCGCCGGCCGTCGCCGGCGCATCCCATCCAATGCCGAGGGAACCGGCTAGCTTAGATGATCCCTCTCTGTCTCAGCTTCTGAACTTCCGCGGTGACACCCGCCAGTCCCGAATTCCCGTAAATCATGAGCAGCCTTTCGGCGCTGAGGTTCGCGAGCACGACATTGCGGTATTGGGTGTTGTACTTGGTGACGTTCGTTGGATCGTAGCCGAAATGAGAGGCGATGGCGGCGAGCAGGACCTGCACCTCGCTAACCGCGGGACCCGAGAGATTGAAGTCGGCGTCGGAGAGATTGTGCAGCGCATATTCCACCAACAGGTTTGTCTGTCCGCTGGCCGGAAGGCTGACCCCATTGGCAAGCTGGCGGACCGCCGGGAGGCGGAGGTTGCGCTGGCTGTCGTAGGTCAAATACCCCTGCGCAACCGGATCGATCTGAGCGATGATGGCCGCGGCCCGCAGCCAATTCACCACTTTGTATTCGTTGCCCGAAGTCGGCGCGGAGTGTGCCGAGGCTTGCGTGATCACGAATTCCGGTGACAGACCCCGCTTCATCGATTCCGCAATGGAGAGCATGTGATGGCCACCGGTACGCGAATCGCCGGGTTGGCCCCACGCATCCGTCGAGCCGTTACCGCCAAAATTCAGCTCAGTGAATTCGGTGCCATCGGCGTTCCACTGAAAGACCATGGTCTTGGCCCAATCGTGCCAGGCCGGGGCGCCCAGTACCAGGTCCTGGCTGATCAGATTGCGGCTGCTCGCAAAATCTTCTTGTACGTCGGCCGAGTCGGGACCTTGTATTACGGACGGGAACGAAGCCTGTAAGGCGGAGAAGATGGGCAGACCCAGGAATGCCGTCGTCCCATAGCTGCTGCGGTACAGGTTGCCGAAATTGATGAAGCTGTCATCGTTGTTCGCCTCGTGAATGGGGAGGCCGCCGGGATAAGAATGGTGGCCGCCAAAGGCGCTGCCCGGAGCGGCGTTAAACGAGAGGGGCAGCTGCGGGCAGCTGCTGCCCTCCTTCGCAATCGGTGGAAACACGCCGGCCTTCATGCCTCCGGTGATGTTGGCCGCGTCCGCCGGGTTGATCAGCCCGGCGGCGACCAGGCTCGCTACGATCGCGTTTTTCTTGGCATCGTCCACGCCGATGCGATGCGTGACGCAGGTCGCGGGGTTGGTAATGGCATCGAGCGTGGCATTTCGCAGGAGCGAGCTTTGGATATCGCGGACGTTGTTGACCAGTGTTTGTTTGGCAGACTGGACCAGCGCGGACCGGGCGGCAATCTGCTCGGCGAGGGCGTTCCCCGCCCCGACAACCGTCTGGTCCGCGGCGAGA
>CAYMHP010000037.1:10163-27611 GCA_964390225.1 uncultured Solibacteraceae bacterium | reverse complement strand
GGGGAGGGCCTATGGAAGTACCGCTCACGCCGCTCCGATGTCTCTATCGCGGTGTGGATCTTTATGGCAAGAAAGTCGGGATCGTCTCCGGCTGTTCCCGATACACGTACGCCGAATTCGGGGAGCGCTGCGAACGCCTGGCGGCGGGGTTGCTCTCCGAGGGCATGCGTCGGGGCGATCGCATAGCGTACCTCAGTCTCAACAACAATCAGCTTTTGGAGGGCTATTTTGGCTTGCCGCTGATGCATGGCACGGTCATGCCGCTGAATGTGCGGCTGACGCCCGCGGAGCTGATCGGCATCCTGAACCATGCAGAAGCGCGCATGCTCTTCTATGAAAGCGATTTTGCTCCGTTGGTGGCTGCCTTGCGCAAGGCCTGCCCCCGGATCGAAAGATTCGTTGCCATCGACGGAGCGGCGCCCCAAGGCGACCTGGGGTACGAAGAGCTGCTTTCGCGCGACCGGATCCCGAGACCCGACCTGTACTCCTTCGACGAACGGGAAATTGCTGAACTGTTCTATACCAGCGGCAGCACCGGAACGCCCAAGGGCGTGATGCTTTCGCACCGCACGCTGTACATGCACGCGCTGTACGTGGCGATCTGCTTCAGCAAGGACGATAACGCCGTTGAACTTCATACGATTCCGCTGTTTCACGCCAACGGTTGGGGGCGGCCGCAAACCGCGCCAATGACCGGAGTGAAACAGGTGATGGTGCGCCGCTTCGATCCGGTCCAGGTGCTCGGGCTGATCGAAAGCGAACGGGCCACTACCATGTCGCTGGTACCGACCATGGCCAATGCCCTTCTCAACTGCCCGGAGCTTTCGCGGTTCGACGTTTCCAGCATGCAGGTGATTCACCTTGGCGGAGCCGCGGCATCTCCGGAAATCGTCGCCCGCCTTGAACAGGCCTTTCACTGCGAGGCGCTGGGCGGCTACGGATTGACCGAGACCTCGCCGGTAGCGACCTCCGCCCGCGTGAAGGGCACAGTCCACTTCGCCAGCGAGGAGGAGCGCGTGCGGTACGCCGCCATGGCCGGCTGGCCGCTGCCGGGCTGCGAGATCCGCGTAGTGGATGGGCAGATGAACGATGTTCCGCGCGATATGGAGACCGTCGGCGAGGTGGTGATCCGGGGCGACCTGGTGATGGACGGCTACTTCAAGGAGCCCGAGGCGACGCGCGCCGCGATGAGCGGCGGCTGGCTGCACACCGGTGACATGGGGGTGTGGGACGAGGAGAACTACATCCACATCGTCGACCGCAAGAAGGACATTATCATCAGCGGCGGCGAGAACATTTCTTCCATTGAGGTAGAAAAGGTGATCGCGTCGCACCCGGCGGTCTTCGAGTGCGCTGTCGTGGCCGCGCCCGACCCCAAGTGGGGGGAAGTGCCCGTAGCCTTCGTGGCGCTTCGCCCGGGACAGCAACTCACGCAAGATCAACTGACCGCATACCTCAAGGAGCGCTTGGGCAAATTTAAGCTGCCGCGCTCGGTCGAATTCGTGGAAGGCCCGCTGCCGAAGACCGGTACTGGCAAAATCCTGAAGCGGGAACTTCGGGAAATGTTTTGGAAAGGCAAAGACCTGCGCGTGCAGGGATGAGGCTAGCGGTGGAGCGTCTGCGCCAGCAGAACCGCTCCAATCGCAATCAGCCCGGCGTGCACGTAGATCAGGAAGCGCCGGCCGGTCAGCCGCCGGTTGATGGCGCGCCCCAACAAAATCGCCACTAAAATCAGGGGTAGCGATTGCACATAGTACGCGCTCACCGGCCGCGTCCAAAGCCCCGCCACCCAATAACCGACCATGCCCACCAGGCTCGCCGGCAGGAAGTAGCCCTGCAGCGTGGCCCGAAACTGCCCCGGCGTCCAGTGCCGCAGCGTTCCGTAAATTACGAGCGGAGGCCCGTTCATCCCGTATGCTCCTCCCAGCACTCCCGCGCTGAGCCCGAAAATCCATGCAAGCCGCTCGTCTTTGAGTTCGTGACGCTGGCGCGTGAGCAGCGAGTACGAAGAGAATCCGATGATGATCAACGCCAAGGCAATCTTGACGGCGGCCTCCGGCGCCGTCTTCAGTACCAGCAGCCCGAGCGGTATCCCGACGAAAGTGGACGCCACCAGCCAACCCGCGCTTCGCAGGTGGATCAAACGCCAATCCTGCAAAACCACCACCGCCGCCACGCTGATCGACACCAGAACGGCAGTGGGAACCGCCACGCTCACCGGAATAATCAGAGCCAGCAGAGGAACCGCGACCAGCGCCTCTCCGAACCCGAATGTCGAGCGGATCAGTGTCGCAAGGAAGAAGATCCCCGCCACCTCGATGGTTTTCCAGTCGCCCCACATCAATCGAATCTTCCCCTCACTCTACCGCCAGGCGACGCTTCGCCTTTAACGCCCGCTTTCCAGTAATTTGCAGAAAGTCACGCGATAAAAACCGGCTCCTGTTGACTTGTAAGTCAGCACTTACTTATACTGGGACGTGCTCCCCACCACAGTTCGCAGCCGGTTGGCTGCGCCCGACCGGCGGCATCAGCTCCTGGAAGCCGCGTTGGAAGTGTTCTCCCGCCGCGGGTTCGACGGCACCACCACGAAGGAGGTGGCCGCCGCCGCAGGCGTAACCGAGGCCATCATTTTTCGCCATTTCCCTTCGAAGCAGGCACTCTATGCGGCGGTGCTGGACCACCGGGCTCAATCGCCCGAGGTTCAGGAGGCGCTGGCGGAGATCAAATCCTGGATGGAGCGCAACGACGATGAACAGGTTTTGCGCTCGGTGGCGCGATCCATTCTGAAGAACTATCGCAGCGACCCGCGTTACGAGCGCGTCCTGCTGTTCGCCGCGCTCGAGGGGTATGAGCAGGGCCTGGCACATAACCGGGAGCTGTCCTGGCCGGTTTTTGAGCTATTAGAACACTATTTCGCCCGTCGCAAAGGGGAGGGGGCCATCGGCGATCTTCCCACCGGCGCGATCATCGGCGCCATCGGCGGCATGACCAAAAGCTACGCCATGGTGACGGAGTTGTTTGGCTACGCGTCAGGCGTTCCGGACGAAAAAGTGATTGAATCCTTTGTTTGCATCATGATGAACGGAATTCGCCCCACTCGCGGCGGAGAAATGGAAAGCAGCAAATGAACCGGCTCGGTTTGATTGCAATCGGTATCGCTCTAGGTTTCGGAGCCGGATGTTCCCGGCATACGGAAGCGGCTTCGGCCAAACAGAGCGCGCCCGCGACAGTGACCGTGAAGGCCGCGAAGGCCGTCGTGAAGACGGTGCCCGCGGCGTTCGAGGAGACGGGAACCTTCAACCCCGACGAGACCTCCGACGTGGCTCCGTTAGTGGCGGGCCGGGTAGTGGCAACGCCAGTGGATGTCGGCGATTTCGTGAAGAAGGGGCAGGTGATCTGCGAACTCGACCACCGCGATGCGGAGCTGAAGCTGGAGCAGGCGAAGGCGCAGCTCGATCAAGCGGTGTTCGCGGTGCGGCAGGCGCAATCGCGCATCGGCGTAACCGAAGGCGCGGAGTTCGATCCGAACCGCGTGCCGGAAGTCGCGTCGGCGCGCGCGAACTATGAGGCCGCCCAGGCGCAGGCCAAACTGGCCGCGGCGGACGCGAAGCGCTACGAAGCGCTGGTGGCCACCGGCGACATCTCGAAGAGCACCTATGACAAGGCGCGAACGCAGCAGGAGACGGCGGAAGCACAGGCCAATGCGTCTCGCCAGCAGTACGAGGCGGCCATGAACCAGGCGCGGCTGAACTATCGCGGGATCGAATGGTCGCAGGCTTCTCTGGAGGGCGCGCGCTCGCAACTCGCGCAGGCCGAAAAGGGCCTCGCCGATACCACTATCCGCGCGCCGTTCGATGGGTATGTCAGCGCTCGCCCGGTGGCGGCCGGCCAGTATGTCGCGCTCACGAATAAAATCGCCACCATCGTTCAGGTGCGAGTTTTGAAATTGCAGTTGCAGACGCCGGAGCAGCGCGCCGGGCAGACCCAGATCGGGATGACAGTGGTGGCTCGCGTGGCCGCCTTTCCGGGCCGCGAATTTACGGGGAAAGTGACGGCCATCAATCCATCGGTCGACCCGAATTCGCGAGTCTTCGTGGTGGAGGCGCATTTCGAGAACCCGCATGGACAGCTTCGCCCCGGAATGTTCGCCACCGCGCGAGTGCTGCTGCCAGGCGGCGAGAATGCCGTCTTTATCCCGCGCCAGGCGGTGCTCCGCGATAAGACGACGGACTCTTATCAGGTATTCACCATCGAGAACGGAAAGGCTCATCTCCGCGTGGTAGTGCCGGGCGATGTGGAGGGTGACTCCATCCGCATCAACTCGGGTCTTTCCGGCGACGATCTGGTAGCAGTGAGCAATCAATCCGAGCTATTCGACGGCGCCTCGGTTCAGTCGCGGTCTTAAGAAGAAAGAGAAATTCGATGCACGCGCTCGCACGACTCTGCGTCCGACGGCCCGTTTTCGCGACGATGCTCATCCTGTCGCTGATCGTGGTCGGAGTGTTCTCGTACTTCAGCCTGGGACTCGACCTGTTCCCGAAGATCGATATTCCAACCGTGGCGGTCTCGGTCTCCAACCCCGGCGCCTCTCCGGAAGAGGTGGAGACGGAGATCACCAAGAAGATTGAAGATACCGTAAACACGATCAGCCAGGTGGACGAGGTCCGCTCCACTTCTTCGGAAGGGTTCTCGCAGGTAATCATCACGTTCGACCTCTCGAAGGACGGCGATGTGGCCGCGCAGGAGGTTCAGAACAAGGTGAACCTGATCGTTTCGGAGCTTCCGCAGACGGCCAAGCAGCCGGTCATCCAGAAGTTCGACCCCGATGCCGCGCCCGTGCTGCAGATCGCGGTTTCGGCGCCGCGATCGACGCGCGACGTCACGCTGATCGCCGACAAGCTGATCAAGCAGAAGCTGGAGAATGCCAGGGGCGTCGGCGAGATCACGATTGTCGGCGGAGTGAACCGCGAGATTCACGTGATGGTGGATCCCGACCGGTTGCGCGCCTACAACCTGACGGTCACCAACGTGTTGAACGCCGTGCGCGCGCAGAACCTGGAACTGCCCGCCGGCAACTTGAACGCGGGCGCGCGGGAGTTCACCGTCCGCACCACCGGGAGGATTACCAACGCCGCCCAGTTCAACGACGTCACGATTGCGAACCGAGGCGCGTACGTGGTGAAGGTGAAGGACATCGGTTATGCCGAGGATGCCGCCCAGGAGCCCACCACGGCGTCGCGCCTGGACAGCAATCCCGCAGTGACTCTGACGGTTTCGAAGCAATCGGGAGTCAACACGGTCTCCACCGCGGATGCCGTAAAAGAGCGGCTGGAGGAGATCCGCGCGACTCTACCCAAGGACGTTCGGGCCGATATCATCAACGACCAATCGACCTACATCAAGGCTTCCGTCAATAACATCAAGCACCACCTTGTGATCGGAAGCTTCCTGGCCAGCGTCATCATCTTCCTGTTCCTGACGAACATCCGGACTACGCTGATCGCGGCCGTGGCGATTCCGACTTCCATCATCTCCACCTTCGGGCTGATGGCGGCGCTGGGACTCACGATGAACACCATCACCATGCTGGCGTTGACGCTCATGGTTGGAATCGTAATCGACGATGCGATTATTGTGCTCGAAAACATCTTTCGTTTTATCGAAGAGAAGAAGATGTCGCCCTTTGCGGCGGCCATCGAGGGCACGAAAGAGATCGGCCTTGCCGTAATGGCCACGACGCTGTCGCTGCTGGCGGTGTTTCTGCCGGTCGGTTTCATGGGCGGGATCGTCGGGCGCTTTATGAGCTCGTTCGGCTTCACTTCGGCGTTCGCGGTAGCCGTCTCGCTGCTGGTTTCGTTCACGCTCACGCCGATGTTGTGCTCGCGATTGGTCAAGCCGCCGGCGGAGACAGGGGAACGGCACAGTTCCAAAGACTCGCCCATTTTCCATTTCCTGGATGTGCACTACGCCCGCATGCTGCGATGGGCCATGGCGCACCGCAAGACCATGGTGGCGGGGTGCGTGGGAGCGGTGCTGAGCATCGTGCCGCTGTTCATGCTGGTGAGCAAGAACTTCATTCCGCAGAATGACCAGGCGATGTACAACGTGATCGTGCGCGCGCCGGAAGGGACGTCTTTGGCTGCGACCACCAACCTGGCGGAGCGCGTGGCGCAGGATATTCGCAAGTTTCCGGGGGTGGAGCACACGTTGACGACGGTCGGCTCGGGCCAGGACCGTTCCGTGAACAGCGCGTCGATTTTCGTCAAGCTGACGGACATCGAGAAGCGCAATCTCTCGCAATTTGACCTGATGGCGCGGACGCGAGAACTGCTCAAGAGTGTGCCGCCGGAGATCCACACGGGTGTGAGCGGTATCGGGCAGGTCGGAGGGAACAACGCCAGCCAGGCGGACATCATGTACGTGATCCAGGGACCGGACCTGGATAAGCTCGCGAAATACTCCAACGCTCTGATTGGGAAAGCGTCGCAGATTCCCTTCGCGGCCGACCTCGATACGACTCTGCGGAGCGGCCGGCCCGAAGTGCGCCTGGATATCGACCGCGCCCGCGCCGCCGATTTGGGCGTGCAGGTGAGCGACATCGAGCAGGCGCTCAACACACTGGTTGCCGGGCAGACGGCTTCGCAGTTCGACGCGGGCGAGGATCAGTACGACGTGGTGGTGCGGGCGCAGGAACGCTTCCGCGGCAGCATGGAGGGCTTGGCGAAGATGACCGTGCCCTCTTCGAAGGCCGGTTCGGTGGGGCTGGACGAAGTGGTGCGCATGCACCCCGGCACGGGTCCATCTTCGATTAATCGCCTGCAGCGGCAGCGGCAGGTGACGTTGACGGCCAACGTTCTGCCCGGCGGCTCGCAGTACGCCATCCAGCAGAAGCTGGATGAACTCACCAAGGGGCTGGGGATGGACCCCGGCTATAGCGCCGGAACCACCGGACAATCGAAGGAACTCGGGCGAACCGCTTATTACTTCGGCCTCGCCTTCTCGCTCACGTTTATCTTTATGTACATCGTGCTCGCGGCGCAGTTCGAGTCGTTCATTCACCCGATCACGATTCTGCTTACGTTACCGCTGGCGATCCCATTCGGAATCCTTTCGTTGCTCCTGCTGCGCCAATCGGTGAACATCTTTTCCGGCCTCGGTCTGCTGTTGCTGTTCGGCATTGTCAAGAAGAACGCGATTCTGCAGATCGACCATACCAATGGCCTGCGCGCCGCTGGAATGACGCTCTACGATGCTGTGATCCAAGCCAACCGCGACCGGCTGCGGCCCATTCTGATGACCACGATCGCACTGGTGGCCGGGATGCTTCCGCTGGTGGTGGGCGGCGGCAGCGGATCGGCGTCGAATCGTTCCATCGGCGTGCTGGTGGTCGGCGGGCAATCGCTTTGCCTGCTGTTGACGCTGTTGGCCGTCCCCGTGTTCTACTCGCTGTGGGATGATCTGGGCCGGCGGCTGTCCGGGCGCGGCGCGGATCGCTGGTTTACGCGAGCCCGCCCGCGCGCGCCGAAACCGAAAGAGCCCGAAGTAATCGCGGCGCCGGTGACGAGCCGGTCATTTTCCCAGGAAAACGTTGGATGAGGAATTTCAGGAACGCTTATTTGTTGGCCGCCATGAGCGCGGCGTTTGGATTTGCGCAGGCTCCCGCAGGAAATCAGAACCTTGGTTCCGGCACAGCGCTCCCCAACCTGGAGGAGATTCCGTTGCCGCCGCGGGCCGGGATTCTCGGGCAGACGACGATGGGCCTGCCCGAGGTCATCGAACGCGTGCTGAAGAACGACCGGGATCTGGAGATCTCGCGAATTCTCAAGGAAGAAGCCGGGTATAACGTTCGCGGCGCGCAGGGCGCGTACGACCCCGTAGTGGGGATGCGCAGTTACCGTTCGAAGACGGACACGCCGATCGCTTCGCTGATCGGCGGCGCGGCGAATGGCACGCTCACGACCGAGGAGATCTATGGCGCCCCGCAGATGACCGGTCTGATTCCGTGGACCGGTGGCTCGTACACGGCGACATTCACCAACTCGCGCCAGACGACGAACAGCACTTTCGCCACCGTGAACCCGCAATACCCCACGGCCCTGCGGCTCGATTTTACGCAGCCGCTGTGGCGCGGGCTGCGGTTTGACGACAACCGCTACCGGCTGCAGGTGGCGCGTAAGAACGTGCAGCTCAGCAGCGAGCAACTGCGGCAGCGGGTGATTGAAGTAGTCACGCAAGCCATTCAGGCGTACTGGGAACTGGCTTACGCCTCGCAGGCATACGATGTGCAAAGCGAGGCGGTGCGGCTGGCTCAGGAGCAGTTCGCCAGCAATCGCCGGCAGGCGGAACAAGGGATCCTTTCGCCGATTGATGTGGTGGCGGCGCAAACGCAGGTCGCCATTTTCCAGCAGAACCTATTTCTCGCACAGCAGGCGGTGGCGCAGGCCGAAAACAATTTGAAGACGTTGATTCTGCCGAACCGCAACGATCTGCTGTGGAACACGGCTCTGATCCCGGAGACACAGCCCACCACGCAAGTGATTTTGCCTCCGCTCCAAGATGCCGTGACCGAGGCGTTGAATACGCGGCCGGAACTGGCGGAGAACGCGATCAATCTGCAGATTAACCAGCTCGATCAACGGCGCAGCCAGGAAGCCGCGAAGCCGCGCGTAGACGCATTCGCGACGGTGACGACTTCGGGGCTGGCGGGCATCCCGCTGCCGGTTGGACCGAATCCGTTCACCGCCGGCTTCACCCCGATCGTCGGGCTGCTCAACGAACTGGCAGCCACTTCGGGGCTGCCGGGGATCGGGTCGATTTCGTTGGGCGGCGGAGGCGGCGTGCCGCCGGCACTGGTGGGAAGTTACGGACAATCACTGCACAACCTGTGGGCGGGCAATTTCCCAACGACGCAGTTTGGCGTGCAGATCTCGTTGCCGCTGCGCAATCGTACGGCGCTGGCGCAGGTGGCGGTGTCGGCGTCGGAGGCCCGGCGTCTGCAGTCGGTGAAGGATCAGATTGGCATGGCCATCGAAGCCGACGTGCGCAATTCCATGCAGGCGGTGAATTCCGCGCAAGCCAGGCTCCAGGCGGCGCAAATCGCCAGCCGCTCGGCCGAGGAGCAATACTCGAGCGAGCAGCGGCAGTTGCAGGCGGGCACGTCGACGGTGTTCCTGGTGCTGCAGCGGCAGACGGACCTGATCAACGCGCGCAACCGCGAGGTCCGCTCGCGCGCGGATCTAGCCGAAGCGATCGCGAACTTCGACCGCGCCACGGCGCGGACGATTCAGACGAATAACATTCAGTTGCAGTAGGTGGCTTTACGGCTGATATCTTCGGCTCTGTCGCATAGCACCGGCGGCTGCGACCGCCGGCGCTACGACTGCGGCGGCGGAAATAGCGCGCCGCATCGCTGGCCGCCTGATTCCGGAACCGCCGTATAGTTGAAGAATGCAAGGGAAGATCGCGCTGGAGGAGCACTTCGCGGTGGAAGAGACGCTCGGCGACTCGCAGCAGTTCATGCCGCTCGACTTCTGGCCGGAACTGCGCGCCCGTCTCTTGGATATCCACGAGCAGCGGCTGCACCTGATGGACCGGCACGGGATCGAGAAAATGATCCTGTCTTTGAATGCGCCGGCCGTGCAAGCCATTCGCGACGCCCGGCGGGCCGCGGAAGTGGCGTGGATCGCCAACGATTGTCTTGCCGAACAGGTGTCGCGGCGCCCCGAGCGCTTCGCCGGTTTGGCTGCGCTTCCCATGCAAGATCCCGATGCCGCCGCCCGGGAACTGCAGCGCGCGATTGCCGTCCTGGGCTTCAAGGGCGCACTGGTGAACGGCTTCTCGCAATTGGGCGAGGAGGACACCTCGCTCTATTACGATCTGCCTCAATACGAACCGTTCTGGGCCGAGGTGGAGCGGCTCGATGTGCCTTTCTACCTGCATCCGCGGGAGCCGCTACCCAGCCAGAGGCGCATGTATGAAGGCCATCCGTGGCTGATGGGGCCGGTGTGGGCCTTCGCGGCCGAAACCGCGGTGCACGCGCTGCGACTCATGGCCAGCGGTCTCTTCGACCGGCATCCGCGGCTCCAGATTATCCTGGGACATCTCGGTGAAGGCCTGCCTGCCAGTTTGTGGCGCGCCGATCACCGGATCCGCAAATCGCCGCGCGGATATCCTGCGGTGAAGCAACTGAACGACTACTTCTGCGCGAACTTCTACCTCACGACTTCGGGCAATTTACGCGCTCAGACGCTGATCGGCGCGATGCTGGAGATCGGAGCGGACCGCATTCTGTTCTCCACGGACTACCCGTTTGAAGATGTGGACGAGGCTGCCGAATGGTTCGACCGCGTCCCGATCAGCGAGCCCGACCGCCTCAAGATCGGCCGCACGAATAGCCTGACGCTGTTCAAGATCGACAGCGAGCAAGCAACCGCTCAAACCCGCTGAGCAAGAAAAAGCCGGCTTCCCCCTGCGGAGAAGCCGGCCCAATTGAAACCGTCAGACCCGATGAAGGGCCGACAAAGATACCGCGATCAGAATAGGAACTTCAGGGCGAGCTGAACGACGCGGTAGTCGCCGGAGCTGAGTCCGCCGGTGCCGCTGATATCATTCGTGATCTGGCCGAAGTTTGGCGCATTCAGCGGCGCGATACCGCCGAAGTTGCCGCCACCCAGGGGTCCGTTGCCCGGGGTGAACGGGTTCAGGTGATTGGGGAGGTTGAATGCCTCCGCACGCACTTGTAGCGTCTTATGCTCGCGAATTGCAAAGTTCCGCGACAGAGCCATGTTCAACTGGAAGACGCCGGGGCCTTTCAGGTTGTTGTATCCGAGATTGCCGTAACTACCCGGAGCCGCCGGCGCGAATGCGTTCTTGCTGACCCACTGATTCACGTTCTGGTCCGCCGGATAAGGGTTGGTATTGATCAGGTTCGGAGTCTGGTTGGCAATGGTGGTCAGCGCCACGTCAGAGCCGGTCGTGACGGTGAAGAACTGAGCGGATTTGACTTCCAGGTTCGGCGCAAACTGCCAATCGCTCGCCACGAGCCGCAGGGCGCGGCTGGAGAACTTGGGAGTGGTTGCAACCATGCTTAGCTGGAACAGGTGCCGCACGTCGATACCGACGCAGTTGCTGCGCCATGCACGGCGATTGCCTGGAATCTCGACGCCGGCGTTCGTCGGGTTCTGATTCCACGGATCGCTGATGCAGTGCGACCAGGTGTAATTCGCCAGGATATTCATCCCGTGGCTAAGGCGCTTCCGCACCGAGAGGTTGACGCCCTCGTAGCTGGCGGTGCCGCCGTCGTCAGCGATGCCGTTACCGGCGTAATATTGGCCCTGATCGGGATTCATCAGATACAGCACGCGGCGGAAGTTGGAATTCGCCGTAGTGGAGCAGGCGCCTGGCGTCCTGAGGCCGTACTGACCTGCGACGCACTGTCCCGGAATGTACACGGCCGGGTTCATGTTATAGCCGCCGACGAAATGGATGGTGGTGGTTCCCAGATAATTCGCACTCACCAGCCAGTCCTGTCCGAGCTGCCGCTGGATACTGAAGTTCCACTGGTTGACATACGTCGGGTGGAAATCAGTGAGAGGCGAGCTGAGATAAGTACCAAACGTCGGGAACGGAATGTTCGCATCCGAGTGGCCGATACCCTGAAGGCTGGCCAGCGTCGGCATGGGGTTCTGGCCCGCCTGCGTGAATCCAGGCAAGCCGCCGTAATTCGCCCAGGGATTCGTCAGGTTGGTCCCGGTCACACTGACCTGGTTACCGTAGGGGGGGCCAAACTGTTCCTGGCTCAACGAGAGCATGCTCATGCGATCGCCGAACATACCGTACGATGCACGGATGACCATTTTGCCGTCGCCCTTGGGATCGAAAGCCAGTCCTACACGCGGGAAGAACTTATCCCAAATCGGGCAGTTGAAGCTGTTTCCGCATTTGTACTGCGGGTCGCCCGAGAAGACCACTCCGGCGGGGGAATTCTTGTAGACCGTGCTGTGCACGTTATTCGCGAACAGGCCGAGATCGAAATGCTCATCCTGGCCGCTGTACTTCTGGAAGACCGCCGTGTATGGCTCCCAGCGGACTCCGTAGTTCAGAGTCAGCCGCGAGTTCACTTTCCAGGAATCCTGGAGGTAAAGCGACTGATAATACTGCCGGCTGTAGAAGCCATAGAGGGTGCCCTGAACAAACGTAGCTGGGCGGCCGAGCATAAAGTCCACCAGCGGAAGACCGCTCACCGAACCGTCGAAGGTCGGTGTCCCAACGGCGTTGGGGCCGGAAACATAGTTGAGCATTTGCCGGTAAATGCTGCCGCCGAATCCGATCTGGTGCGAACCTTTGACCCAGTTCACATCCTCGACGACGGACCAGAGCGGCCCGTTGTGCGACTGACCCGGGGCGGCCGAAACTCCGCCGATGGCCATAGCACCGGTCACGGCAACCGCGATGACATTTCCACCCAGAGGCGTGATGTTCGCGCCCAGGCTGGGCCACGACGCGTAGTTATCAGGTATCTTTACAACATTCGTGCGATTGGCGCCCACTTTCAGCGAATTGACCACGTTGGGAGTCATGACCCAGGTATGCCCCAGAGCGATGCCATAATCCAGGTCGTGGATGCCGAACTGATTGATGGAAAGTGGGTTCTTCCCGTCATAGGTGGAGCTGTTGTTCAGCTTGGCAGCGGTGAACCGCGCAAAGAAAGACTGCGAGGCGTTGATCTGCCAATCGGTTCTCGCGGTGTACAGGTCCTCGTCCTGGTTGTTCACCAAGCCGTACAGGGCCCGTCCGCAGGAATCCACCGCGGCCGGAAGCGTCTTGAAAATGTTTAGAGACACCGGATTCAGTAACGTGGGGGAAATCTGGTTGTTGACGAATCCAAGGGATGCCGGCAAAACGGTGTTGCGGTTGCATGCCGCGAACGCGGTGAAGTCGCCTGCCGCCATCGCAGCCGTGGGGATGAATGTCGTATTCTGCGCGGGATCGGATCGCAGGGAGGTTCGCTGATAGCCGCCGAAGAAGAACAACTTGTCCTTGCGGATCCGGCCGCCAAAAGTGCCGCCGTATTGGTTGCGCTTCAAAGTGTCGCGCTTGGTGGCGAAAGCGTCGCGCGCGTTCAGGTCGCCGTTCCGCAGAAACTCGAACAAGTCGCCGTGAAAATCGTTGGTACCCGACTTGGTCACCGTGTTGACGGTTGCCGTGGAGTGATAGCCATACTGCGGCGGCACTCCGTTCCATTCCACTTTGAATTCCTGAACGGCGTCCGGAAACGGCAGTGGAAGGCTCAGGTTATTGTAGGGATCCTGGTGGATGATGCCATCAAGCATGTAGCCGACCGAATCCGGCGCGCCACCGGCGACGGAAACCACCACCGTCGGATAGTTGCGGACCGAGTTCAATGACGCGGTGCCGGGGAAACTTGCCATGCCGGCGAGGAAGATGAGCTGGTGGACGTCACGGCCGTTCAGCGGCATTTCCATAATGCGCTGGTTGTCGACGACCTGCCCGATGCTGGTGGTGCGCGTCTCCACCTGCGCCGCTCCAGCCTCGACGGTCACCTGTTCACTCACGGCGCCGACGCGCAACGCGATATCCATCGTCGGGTTGGTATTGACTTCCAGAACGATTCCAGTCTCCGCATATTTCGCGAAGCCTTCTTTGCTCACTTCCAGCACGTAAGGACCGATCGGAAGATTCGACAGCACATAGCCGCCGTCGGCTCCGCTGGTCGTGGTGCGCACGAGCCCGGTGGCCGTCTGGGTTGCCTTGATTGTGGCCCCCGGAATGGGCAGGCCGGTAGCGTCTCGAACGGTGCCGTTGATTTGAGCCGTCTGCGCAAGCGCAACAGCGCAACTCAGCAAGCACGCAAACGTCAAGATAATGAGTTTACGCATGCCTTTTTGTGTCTCCGCTTTTCGTCAAAAGCCTGAACAGAAAACCTGAACTTCAGTCGAAAAAAATTGACCCTTTGGGAGGGAATTATATCAGGCGCAGCGGGAGGGCTGTCAATAAACCACACAGATATGTAAATTAAAGTTAACGGAAAAAAGAGAGGCCGGACGCCGTTCAAGCGCATCCGGCCTCAATTCTGTTGCTGAATTCTACAAGAACCTTAGAACGTGAACCGGGCGACGATGGTACCCGTCCGCGGCAGGCCTCCCAGTGCCGTATTGAAATTGCCGTTGGACGGTGCGGACGGGAGAGCTCCCTTCGCAACCACATCGTTAATCACTCCGAAGCCACCGGTCAGCAGACCGTTGCTACGCGTCAGCGGGTTCCCCGCATTGAGCGTCGTGCTCGGGTTACCCAGGTAGGTGCGGTTGAAGATGTTCACGAACTCGGCGCGGATCTGCAGGTTGTAGCGCTCCTTGAAGCGGAAGTTACGGCCGATGTTGAAATTCTCCTGCGGACGCCGCGCGGCGCGGAAATCGCCGTACAGCGCATTCGCGCCGAACGTGCCGGGCGCCGGGTTCGTCCACGCCGCGGGGTTCAGCACCTGGTCGTAATAGGGATTGATGCAGCCGCAGTTGGGGTTCTTCAAGTACAGCGGAACGCCCGGAACGCGAAGCTGGTAGATGGTGGTCGATGTAGAACCGTTGTTCGACGTCAGATTGTTAGGGTTTACGGAGGTGGGAGGCGTCAAGGGGAGTCCGCTGGCATATTGCAGGAAGACGCCCACTTGCCAATCCCTGGTCGCGAGCGATAACGCACGGCGATTTTCGAAGAACTTCGGCACCGTGTAGAGAATGTTGGCGTTGAACAGGTACGGCTGATCGGTGTTCTGATACGTCTTCGACGAACTCGCCGGATCCCAGAAATTCTCCCTCGTCGAAATCAAGGCCTTGGACCACGTGAAGGTACCGGTTGCCTGCAACCCATGAGAGAAGCGCTTGGTCGCTTTCGCCTGCAGCGAATCGTACCAGGTGTCGCCCGTCGGTGCATTCGTGACGGTCAGCGGCGCGGGGATGTTTCCAAGGCCTTGCGGCACCGCGCTGAACTGCGGGTACGGCCGCAGCGCGTTTAGAAGTGTCTGGTTAGATGGAAAGCCGGGGTAAGGCGAGATGTTTCCGACTCGCGAAATCACGGCTGCGGAATTGATGGGCTGACTGAGCAGCAGGTTGTCGGCGGCGTTGTGGTAAGGATCCAGTCCCACGGCCGCGAACGTCGCTGGCGAGACCTCGTTCAGATAGCCGAGGTTGGCGCCGAAGCCGATTCCCGAACTCGACCACCAAACGCCGCGGTTGCCGACGTAGGAACCTTCGATTACGAGGTTCGGCGTAAGTTCGCGCTGCAGGCCGATGCTCCACTGATTCTGCCGCGGCGGGCGACCCGCGTTCCGGTCGAGCGCTTGCGGAGCCGAGCTGACGGTTCCGGGCTGCGGATACAACCCCGGATCGTATACCGGCCACCTCGGTTGCGGCAGCGCGCCGGGCGAGAGGATGTTGATGTAAGCGCCGGGCGAACTACTGCCGTTGACCGCGGAAAGAGCGGCACTGCCGCCGACGTCCGGCGTGAATCCATAGACTACGCCCCACCCTGCGCGCAGCACGGTTTTCGGGGTGATCTGATAGGCGATGCCGAGTCGCGGTCCGATCGCGTAGGGATAGTTATTCGCGAAGTCGCAGTGACATGTGGCTTGGAAAATCGTTCCACCCAGACGGCCGCCGGCGGATGGATTCACCACGGTCGGGCTGAAGTTGGCGGCGCGCCCGTACTGTTCTCTCGCATAGGTGCCGTAATCCCACCGGATCCCGTAGTCTACCGTCAACTTGCGCGTGGCCTTCCAGGAATCCTGAACGAAGGTCGCCCACTGTGACTTACCCAGGCGGTACTCGGCTTCGACGTTCTGCTGGATAGTGACGAAGTCGCCCAAGAGAAAGTTGGCATAACCGAATCCGATGTTCTGGCCACCGAGACCGTTAGCCGGGGTGAATGGCAGCGCGGTCGCGCCCTGGCTGAGACTCGTGGTCGCCGCCAGCAGCACGGCCGGAAAGTTATGCGAGATCGCTCCCTGAATATAGAATTCGGCTCCGGCTTTATACGTGTGATTTCCACGCACCCATGTGATGCTCGCGTTGCCGGACGGTTTTTGCTGATAAGGCGCGGACTGGATGCCACCGGAGGTTCCGATCGGCTGCATTCCGCCGAGGCCGCCGCCGCACCCGGTCGCACCCGGCGGCGGGGCAAGACACATGCCGGAAATATACGGGAAGTTGCGGTTACTCTGGAATCCGGGCACGCCGATCTCCTTCAGGGCGTTGAAGCTGGTGTAAGGCGCGGTATCCGGCGCGTAGATCTGGTTATAGCCTGCTCCTAAGTGGAGTAACAGCGTTGGAGTCAGGGTGTGGTCGTAGTTCAGACGCGTAACCCAGTAATGAAAGAAGGTGCCGCGCGCGCCGGAAATCTCGTCCGGCAGACCGTCGGCATTTCCATTCGGTGACGAGTATTGGCTATCGGTCTGCGTTTGCGACCAATAGAACGTCACCTTGCCCTTGGAGCCGATCGCCTGATCGATCTTGATCGAGGGGATCACGGTGCTGCGCCGGCTCAGGTTACTTCCGAATCCATTGTTGACGTAGTTCGAATTGATGGGATTCGGGATCAGGTTTTGAATCTTCTGCGCCACCGAACTGATCCGTTCGCCGGGAATGATATTGTTCGGGAAAGGATCGCGCACCGCGATGCCATTCGGAGCTATCCGCTCCGTCGCCGGGTCGTAAATCGTGTTCGCGAAAATCGGCCGGCCCAGCGGATCCACCGACGGAAGCGCGCCGGCGGGAACGCCCAGGCCCGGGTTGAACCCGGCGCCGCCGTTCGGCGAGATGGACGAGAAATCTCCCTTTCGATAGGCTGCAGTGGGCACCGTCTGGTTGAACGCCAGCGTGCTGGTCTCGCGGAATTGCTCCCAATTGAAGAAGAAGAAAGTCTTGTCGTGGCCGTTATACAGCTTGGGAATCCACACGGGGCCGCCCAAGGTGAGACCGTAATCGTTGCGCCGGCTGCGCGGACGAACCTTGTTGCCGGTTCCATCGTTGCTGAAAGGATAGCCCGCATTCAGGGCCTCGTTCACGAAGTAATCGTAGCCGCTGCCGTGGAACTGGTTGGTCCCCGACTTCATGGTGATGTTGAACAGGCCGCCGCCGGCCGTCCCGAACTCGGGGGCGTAATTACTGGTCTGCACCGCGACTTCCTGAATCGCGTCGGCGCTGGGCTGCATCTCCTGCAGGGCGAAACTGACGAAGTGATTCGTCATGTCCTGGCCCTCGATGCGGTAGCCCGCCGTATTGCTGGGAGCCCCGTTCACGATCATGGCGAAGTTCGCGCTGTAATTCGTGCCGGGAACCAACTGCGCCAGGCCGTAGGGATTGCGAATACCCGAACTGCCTGCGTTCGCATTTCCGATGCCTAGAATGGGGAGATTGTCCAACGCTTCGACGTTGATGT
>CAYMHP010000037.1:0-10153 GCA_964390225.1 uncultured Solibacteraceae bacterium | reverse complement strand
GGCGTGCCGTCGCCCGGCTCGACGGTCGACCGGATGTTGTGGGCCAGGTCGCCGCTTTCCGTTTTGAGCAAGCTGGCTTCCGCCTGTACCGTCACCGTCTCTGTGGCCGCGCCGACTTCCAAAGAGATATCCACACGCACGACTTGCGCCACGGAAACCGCAAGGCCGGTCCGGGTGAATTTCTTGAAGCCCGGAACCGTTACCGTCACCTCATACGTGCCGACGGGTAATTGAGCCAGCGTGTAATTGCCCGTGTTCGTGCTGGCCGTCGGATACACCGTGCCGGTCTCCAAATTCCTCGCTTCCACCATGGCTGCGGAGACGACGGCTCCCGCTGGATCCGAAATGGTGCCGGTAATTGTTCCACGATCGCCCTGGGCAAATGCGGACCAGGCAAATAGCGACAGACACGCGGTCGCCACGATTAATCGCATATAGTATCTCCTCGTTGTTGTTTCCACTTCGAAACGCCACGCTGTTTAGGCGCACGGACTCATCGATCCTTGGCGCAAGAGGCTTATGCCAGCCCTTAGAGTTCTAAAAAAATGACCGTTGGGATGGGATTATATCGGTGGGCCGAACTATCTGTCAAGGAAATGGACAGAACCGAACGCGGATTTAACAGAACCGCCCTCGCGAGAGCCGTTTGGTGGCCCTGGCCTGTAGCGAGTCCTACCGGGTATCGCCGAGCGGTGCGCCGATCACCGGGATAAAGCCAAACTGTGGGAACGGCCTCGGGATTGCGCCACGGTTTGGTTCAAGGGGAAACCCGGATAGGGCTGGCCAAAGCCACGCGCCGCCGCCGGCGAGCTCAAGGGCGGCAGGAGCAACTGCTGGTTGGCGAACGCGGCAGCGCGGATGAACTGATTACCTGAGTCTGGTTTCAGAGTCCGCGGGATTCGCATGCCGGCGAAAGGATCGTTCAGCCGCGTCCCGTAACGGCGCGGGTAACGGGATAGATCGCAGAGGATGCACTTACTGGGCATTTAGTAAGTGAACGAACAGAGCTGTCATCGGTCGGTGCGTTCGACGGCAAATCCCGTCATAAGTTGATCCGGACGACTCTTAGGAGCTTGTTGAAAAACGTAATCCGCAATGCTCCCTCACGGTCGCGGCTTCTTAATTCGGCGATACGGAGCCGCGCGCGTCAGCAAGCGGTTTCTGCATCTTTCAACAAGCTATTAGTGCTCGTAATCTTCGGGACGCGCTTTGCGCCATCCCGGGGCTGCGGGAGCCGGCGCCGCAGATTGGCTTTGGCCTGGATCGGCTTTGCGCCATCCGGGTGCATCGGGGGTGGGCGCGGGCGCGGGCGTTTGTGCGGGCTCGGCTTTCTGCCAGCCGCCGGCCGGTGCGGAACTCGCGCTACCCGAACTCTGGACCGGAGTCTCGTCCGTGCCCAAAGGACCTTCACGCGAACCGCCCGTCTGGCTCACTCCCGGCCGCCGCTTCAACCGCGGCCGGTCCGGATCGTCACCGGTGGCACTGGCGCCGTCGCTGGCGCTCGATTGGCTCACCACCACCGGCTCATTGCCGCCAGACCGAGCCGCGCCGCTGCCGCTGGGCGCATAGTAATCCCGCCGGTACCGTACTTCCGCGCCTGGGTAGCGCCGCTGCGCGGCGTCCGCCAGTTGCACCTCAATGGTCCGTTCCTCTCCGGCCCGAACACCCGGCGGCAGATAGAAATGCAGTGCGTAGCGCTGCCGAATCCGCGCCAGCGTGTCCGAGAGGGAATACGAGTCATCCACCGGCATCGCGTCGCCGCCCGAGCGCCGGGCGATTTCCTCCGTCCCCGCCGAATGTGTCGTTCCCCCGATCTGTACGCCGCCGGGCGAACCGCCACCCGGATACCCGCCGCCTGGGTACTGCCCTCCGTTTGGCCCGCGGCGTCCAAAGATGATCCCTCCCAGCGGCCCGCCCAAAGGACCGCCGCCACCACCGGGGTAGCCGCCTCCGCCCCCTGGATACCTCCCGCCGCCACCCGGGTAGCCGCCGCGCCGCCCTCGCCCGGTGCCGATCGCATCGGGAGCAATCAGCGCGCTCAACACCGCATCCGCGCGCGTCAGCGCGCGCGATACGCCTTCCACATCGCGGTTGCGTTCTGTTTCATCATCGGTAACGATAACGATCGCCTTGCGCGCTTCTCTCCGTCCCTCGCGGCGGAGGTAGTCGGCCGCGTCGAGCATGCCGCGTGTGATATCGGTTCCGCCGTTGAAACTCTCCTGGTCCAGGAGTCTCTCCAATTCCCGCTCCACATCCAGTTTGTTGGAGCGGAACGCCATGCGCGTCCGCGTGTATCGGTCGAACACCAGGATGGCCACCCGGTCCTGTTCGCGAAGTTGCCGCATGGCTTCATGCGATGCCGTCGAGATGCGCTCGATGTGCGGCCGCATGCTGGCGCTCACGTCGAGCAGCAGAACCAGATCGAGCGGAAGGCTCTCGCTATCGACGCTCTGAATCCTCTGCGGCGTTCCGTTCTCGCGCAGAACGAAATCCCGGATTCCGAGCCCCGTAATGGCGCGATTACTGCCATCCACCACCTGCGCATCCACCCGGACCAGCGCCACGTCGCTACGAAACACCACCGGCTCGTCGGCCCGGAGTTGACCCAAGCCAGTAAAGCAGAGAATTAAAAGAAGATAGGCCCCACGATGCATCGTTCCCCTGGTGAGCCGGCCGAGACGGAGGCCGACTCAGTACTCTCTACGTAACTAAAGGCGACAGGGTTTCACTGTAGCAAACGATATTCCTGCGCGCGGGCCGCAGTGGGTAAGGCTCCGCCTAGTCCAGGCGAGGGAACTCGCCCGCGCAAGGCGGAGCCTTACGCCACGGTGCATCTTATCGACGGATGGAACGTTGAGATCAACACGTCCGCCCGGGCTGACAGCGCTCGCGCGGCCCGATACAATGCGGTTGAGGATATGAGAACCTGTTTTACCTTTTTTGCGCTTAGCGGGATGTTGTTCGCAGCTTCCGCCACTCCGTCCGCCGGCGACGGCGATCCGCTGACGCTCGAAGACGCCGTGCGTCTCGCCATCGCACGCCACCCTGACGTCGGCAAGGCCGAAGCCGCGGCCGAAGGGTTGAAGGGCAAGATTCGTGAAGTCCGCGCCCAGGCGCTGCCGGAAATCAAACTCGTCTTCAACGGGACACGCTGGCGCGACCCCAGCCTGCTGAACGCATCCGGCATCGACAAGTTCCCCGAGGACCTGCGCAGCGCTCTCATCCCTTCGGCAGTGAATCTATTTGACTACGGGATTACGGTCAAACAGCCGCTATTTACGCAGGGAAAAGTAGGAACAGCACTGCGCCTTGCATCGATCGAGGCAGAAGGTTCTCTCGCCGAAATCGACCGCGCGCAGCAGGATGTGGCGCTGGCCACGGTCAAGGCTTTTTACAGCCTGCTTTGGGCGGAGCGCTATCGCGGGCTGGTGGCCGAGACGCAGGAGCAGAAGAAGTTGCACGCGTCGATGGCGCGCACGCGTTATCAAAACGGCGTGGCCACCGAGGTCGACGTGCTGCGCTCCGAGGTCGCCGTGGCCAACGGCGCGCCCGACCTCGTCCGAGCCGATAACGCCATCAAACAGGCCCGCGCGCTCCTCAATTATTACCTCGGCCGCCCGCTCGACTTCGCCACCCGTCTGGTGGGCAACTTCCTGGAAAAGGAATGGGAACAGACGGACCTGGCCGAGCTCGAAAGAGACGCCCTGCGCCGCCGCCCCGAGATGCAGCACCTGCGGATTCAGGAGCGCAGCGCCGCCACGCAATTGCAGCTCGCCAACGCGGAGAGCCGGATGCGCCTCGATTTCAACGGAGGCTACGGGCTGATGGCTCGCCTGCCCCAAAATCTTGTGAACCGCGAGTTCGTCCGATGGACTGCCGGTGTGAATTTCACGTTTCCCCTGTTTGATGGATTCAAGCGCAGCGGCCTCGTCACCCAGGCGACCGCGAACCAGCGCGCCGCGCGGCTCGAGCGGGAAAAATTCGAGCAACAGGTGCGGCTTTCCATCCGCCAGGGCTACGACGATTTGAATGCCGCCGAAGAAAGCATTACTGCGGCCAAAGCGACCGTAAGCGAAGCCGAGAAGGTGCTCGCCATGATGCAGGACAACTACCGCTACGGCGCTGCGACGACTCTGGATGTGGTGGATGCCGAGACGGCCGTTTCCGTCGCGCGCACCAACCTGCTGCGCGGCCTTTATGATTACTCCGTCAGCCGGGCCAATCTGCGATGGGCGCTTGGCCAAAGGCCTTGGGAGTGAACTCATGACGCGGCTGCTCGTTTTCATCCCACTCACCGCGGCTTTGTTGTGGGCGCCCTCGTGCCGCAAACCGGAGGCGCGCGTGATCGACGCGAAAGAGCCGCCGCCGGTGCGCGCGGCGGTCCTGACAATTGCGGCCGAACCGCTCCGCGTCACCATTCCTGTCACCGGCACGCTGGTCTCGAATACTCGCGTGGAGGTGAAGGCCGAGGTCATCGGTCACATCTCGCGCTTCGAAAAACAGGAAGGCGACCACGTCGCGAAAGGCGAGGCCGTGGCATTCGTCGACGACGAGAATTATCGGCTCGCCCGCCGCCAGGCCGAGACCGCGGTCGAGCTGGCCGAGGCCGGCCTGGAGCGCGCCCGGCTGATGCAAGCGCACAGCGGCACCGAACTGGAACGCGCCGAGCATTTGCTCAATTCCGGCGGCATCACCGACAAGGATCTCCAAGCCGCTCAGTTGGCAGGCCGCGACTCCACCGCCCAGGTGAGCCTGGCCGAAGCGCAACTGGAGCAGGCGCGCGCCGCTCTTGAAGTGGCCCGCAAGCACGTTCGCGATACCGTCATTTACGCGCCGGTCTCCGGCGAGATCCAGAAAAAAGCCGCGAACCCCGGCGCGTATGTGGAAGCCCCCACGCCCGTGTTTACGATTGTGGATAACACGCGGCTGGAATTGGAGAGCCCTGTGGCTTCGGCGGATCTGTCGGCGATCCACGCGGGTCAGCGCGTCGCCTTTCGCGTCAACAGCTACCCGGACCTGAAGTTTGACGGCAGCGTCATCGATATGAATCCCGCCGTGGACGAGCTGACGCGCTCGGCCAAGGTACGCATCCGTGTCGCGAACGCCGCCGGCAAGCTTAAGGCGGGCATGTTCGCCGAAGGGGAGATTCTCACCGGCACCATCGCCAGCACGATCGTCGTTCCGGCCGCCGCGGTTTATCGCGATGACCGCTCCGCCAAATCCTCGTACGTGTTCGTGATTGAAAACGGCAAGGCCGTCCGCCGCACGGTACGCATCGGCCACGAACGCGATTCCCGTTTGGAAATCGTGGAAGGGCTGCGGCCTGGCGACCAGCTCATCTCCGAACAGAACATCGAGATCGCCGAGGGCGTGCGCATCGACCCGCGGAGGTAGTGCATGTTTCTGAGTGAGCTTTCGATTAAGCAGCCCGTCCTGGCCACCATGCTGGCGGTTTCCCTGGTCACGCTCGGCATGTACTCCTATAGGCAGTTGGCCATCGACCAGTTCCCCGACGTGGAAATCCCGGTCCTGACCGTGCAGACGCTCTACCCCGGAGCATCTCCCGAAACCGTCGAGCGCGAAGTCACCAAGCGCATCGAAGAAGCCCTCAACACCATTTCGGGCGTGCGGCACATCGAATCCGTGACCACCGAGGGCCTGTCTTCCATAGCGGTGGAATTTCATCTGGGCGTGAAGATCAATAACGCGCAGCAGGACGCGCAAGCCAAGATCAACGCCATCCGCGCCGACTTTCCGAGGGATATGAAGGAACCGGTGCTGCAGCGAATCGACTTCAACGCGATGCCCATCGTTTCGATCGCGGTCGAGAGCCCGTCGGCCGACATCAAGGTGCTCTCCTCGGTGGCCGAGAAAGTGATCAAGAAGCGCATCGAGACCGTCTCCGGCGTGGGCCAGGTGACGCTCGTAGGGCTGGCGCGCCGCGAGATCCAGGTCTTTCTCGATCGCGACAGGGTGAAAGCGTACGGCCTCACTTACGCGCAGGTGGCTTCGGCGCTGCAGCGCGAGAACCTCGATATGCCGGCGGGCAAATTAGAGGCGGGCCAGCGCGAGCCGCTCGTGCGTGTCGCCGGCAAATTCAAATCGCTCGACTCCTTCGACCGGCTGGTAGTTGCGTTCCGAAACGGCAGCCCCATCTACTTACCGATGCTCGCGCGCGTGGTCGATGGGGTCGAAGAGCGGCGCAGCGCGTCGTTGATCGACGGCCGGCCGGGGCTTTCGCTCGACGTGGTGAAGCAATCGGGCGCCAACACGGTCGAGGTCGCCGATAGCATCAATCAGGCAATCGCTGAGGTGAATCGCGAACTACCGCCGCACATCCGCCTGCGAAAAGTGGTGGACCGCTCCACCTTCATCCGCGAATCCGTCGAAGACGTGCAGATCACGCTCGTGCTCGGCGGTTTTCTGACGGTGCTGATTGTCTTTCTGTTTCTGAACAGTTGGCGGAGTACGGTCATTACAGGGTTGGCGCTCCCCGTTTCCGTGATCAGCACATTCATCGCCATGAAGGCGCTCGGCTTCACGTTGAACATTCTGACTCTGATGGGCCTGTCGTTGGCGATTGGCCTCTTGATTGACGACGCGATCGTGGTACGCGAGAACATCGTGCGCCACATGCAGGCGGGCGCCGACCATTTCACCGCCGCGCGCGAGGCGACTTCGGAAATCGGTCTCGCGGTCATGGCCACGACGTTCACCATCATCGCCGTGTTCGTGCCTGTCGCCTTCATGGGCGGTATCATCGGGCGCTTCTTTTTCGCGTTCGGCATTACCGTGGGGTTCGCGGTGCTGGTCTCGTTGTACGTCAGCTTCACCCTCGACCCCATGCTCTCGTCGCGCTGGTATGACCCGGCCGCCGATCCGCGCGTGCGGCGTTCCTGGTTCGGGCGCGGCCTGGGTCAGTTGAACGAGCAGGTGGATCGGTTGCAGGACGTGCTGGCGGCCACCCTGAGTTGGTCGCTCTCGCACCGCTGGGCGGTCGTGCTGGTAGCCATTGCGAGCGTGGGTTCGAGCTTCTGGATTTTCGGCAAGCTCGGCTCGGAGTTCATGCCCGCGGCCGACCCCGGACAGTTCCAGGTATCGTACAAGGCGACGCCCGGCATCAGCCTCGACCGCTCGGTGGAAATCGCTCGGCAACTCGAAAGCGAGATCCGCCGCAACCCGGCAGTCGCCTACACGTACGTCACCATAGGTGGGACGGCCGGCAAGCCGATCAACGAGGGCAATATCTTCATCCGCATGAACCCGCGCAAGACGCGGCCGCACTACAAAATTGTGACGGCGCAGGTGCGGGAGGCATTGGCGCGTTTCCGCGCGGTGCGTAAGTCGATCGAAGAGGCCGATGCGGTCGGCGATGTGAAGCCGATCCAGATCTCCGTGCGTGGGTCGGACCTGGCGCAGTTAGTCCCGCTCAGCGAGCAGTTGATGCGGAACGCGGCGGCAGTGCCGGGCGCGGCCGACGTCGATACCAGCGAGGAAGCGCCGCAAGCGGAAGTGCGCGTCACGGTAAACCGCGATGCCGCCGGCGATCTGGGGCTCGACCTCGGAACCGTGGCCTCCACCATGCGCGGCCTGGTAGCCGGCGAAGTGGTTTCTCAATTCGAAGACCCCGATGGCGACAGTTACGACGTCCGGCTGCGTGTCCAGCGCGGCGATCGCACCCGCGCCGCCGATCTGCTTGGCCTCGATCTGCCCGCACAGGGCGGCCGCGCGCTCGTTCCCGCCAGCCAGGTCGCCAGGCTCGAAAGCGGCGTGGCGCCTTCCAAAATTCGACGGCGCGACTTGATGCGCGAGGTCCGCATCAGCGCCAGCGCGGTTGGCCGCTCGCTCGGTGAAGTGGTCAACGAGATCAAATCCCGTGCCGTCGCAGTGCCCATGCCTCCGGGCTACCGCATCGACTACACCGGCGATACCGAAGTCATGATGGAAAGCTTCGGTTACGCCATGCAGTCGCTGGCACTGGCCATCGTGCTTATCTACGCGATTCTGGCGTCTCAATTCCGCAGCTTTCTGCAGCCGTTCGCACTGATGCTCTCGCTACCGCTATCGCTGGTTGGCGTGGCGGGCATGCTTTACCTTGTGCGCGACACGCTGAACATGATGTCGATGATTGGCATCATTTTGCTGATGGGACTGGTCACGAAAAACGCGATCCTGGTGGTGGATTTCGCGAATGTACAGCGGCGCGCCGGGCTGTCGCGAAGAGACGCGCTGATTCGAGCCGCGCGCGTGCGGCTGCGGCCGATCCTGATGACCACGCTGGCGATGATTTTCGGCATGCTGCCGCTGGCGTTCGAACTCGGCGCCGGCGCCGAGTTCCGCGCCCCCATGGCCCGCGCCGTCATTGGCGGCCTGATCACTTCGACGCTGTTGACGCTGGTCGCCGTGCCGGTCGTTTACACGTACCTCGACGATGCCGGCACGCGCTTCTCGCGCTGGTGGGCCCGGCGCAGCGGGGAGCCTGCGCCTTTACCCGAGCGCGCGAGGGCCGCGACCCCAACTGCGGCGAAATAAACGTGCCAGTAAAATATCGGGAAAGTGAGCCATCTGCGTTATGCCATCGTAATCGAACGTGGTCCGACAAGCTACGGGGCATATTCGCCGGACTTGCCTGGCTGTGCTGTCGTCGGCGCAAGTGAAGAGGAAGTCCGCCGCCTGATCGCAGAGGCGATCGACTTCCACATCGAGGGTCTCAAGTTACGTGGCCAGCCGGTGCCGCGGCCAACGTCGTTAGTAGACTACGTTGAAGTTACTCGTTAAGTCAGCACTGCTGCGAACAGTCTCTAACCGCCTCATTCACACCCGTGCCCGCGAATCACGCCGATCGCGCGCGAATCTGCAATAAAACAATCCACATCGATCGTGGCACGAGGCGTGCCATCGAATATCTCGATGAAAAACCGCATCGTGCTGTTCGAAGTTCTCCTTCTGTGTGGAATCGGCGCCGCTGCGGCGCAACCTATCTCCGTTGGCGTGAAGGCGGGCGTCCCGTTCATGGATGCGACGATTCAATCGCACGATGAGTCGCGGCCCTTTCTGATCGGACCTTATGCGGAGGTCCGGCTCCCCGCGGGGTTTGCAATCGAGGCCGATGCGCTGTATCACCGCATTGGTAATACCACTAATTTCAATTTCCAGATCCCCGCAGGCGGGGCACTGATCGGACCCGGCTTCACCTACTTCAATAACCGCGTGCGGGGCAATTCCTGGGAATTCCCGGTGATCGGCAAATACTATTTCCGGCGCGGCTCGCAATTCCAACCCTTTGTCGGGACCGGATGGGAACTGCGGACGGTCTCCTTCCACTCCGATACGAATGAGACGAGGGTCGATGGGAACGGCGTGGCGCGCCAGTTCTCGTTTCACAACGACTACCGTTCGGATGTCGGCGTTGGCGCAGTTGTGGCCGCGGGCGTCCGCTACCGCGCGGGCAGGCTTGCGATCGTGCCGGAGGTCCGCTATACCAGGTGGGGAAACTCGTATAACATGCTTCGCCCGAACCAGGCCGGCTTTTTCCTCGGCGTGGGCTTCTGACGCAAGCCGGTCACCGCAGATTTCGCCAAGCCGCTCAACGACATCGCGATTCTATGCGCAATGCGTGTGATTATTCTAAATGCGGAAGGGAGCGAAGCGCGGGACCACTCGCCTTGCGCATCCCGACGCGCTTTTTCGTGGCCACGAAGCGTCGCATTCCAGTGATACTGAACTCCCCGTAGGGCCTAAAAACCCGCACGGCCGGCTGCCTACGCGGACGGGGCCGGCGGGGAGAAGTTGGAAGATCTTCCATAACACCCCGCGGAGTGCGGATAGCTCCGATTGCCGCGCCGCGGGATATCAGAGAGCCGGGCATCGAATCGAGCAGGCTATGGCGCCATCCAGCGTCCCGATGGCCCTCGAAGATGCGGCTCAAATCATCGGCGGCCGCACACGCACGGCGATAAGTCCGGCGGGTTCTACCCGCGAGCCGCGGCCGCCCGCGACGTAGTTTTCACCCTTCCTCGCAGCCGCAGTGTCGCTGTCTGGCCCTGTTATCATAAAAGTTCCCATGCAAATTGAGAAAGTGTACGAGCCGCAGCGGTTCGAGCCCCATTGGGCGCAATGGTGGATCGATACCGGGATCTTCCGCGCCTCCAGC
>CAYMHP010000036.1:25404-27622 GCA_964390225.1 uncultured Solibacteraceae bacterium | reverse complement strand
TAGAGACTTATCGCGCGTGCTGTGATCGGAGTAATCAGCCACGTTGGTCCAGCCGAATTCGACGGGCTGGACGCGGTCCTGAAGCTTCTGACTTATGTATAAGATGCCGCACCCCTCGGGGCCCAGCAGCCACTTGTGTCCGTCGGCGGCGAGCGCATCGACGTGGCAAGTCCGTACATCGACCGGAAAGGCGCCCAGGCCTTGGATAGCATCTACCAGGAAAATGCATCGATTGCGATTACAAATCTCACCAATTGCTTGAATCGGGGCGCGGTATCCGCCCAGGTATTGCACGAAACTGATGGCCAGCAGGCGGGCGCCACGGCAGGCCTCGTCGATGCGGTCGAGCGAGTCGTGGACGGAGAGCCACGTGACGCTCACTCCGCGCTCTTCCAGCCGCTTCCAGGGAAAGTAGTTCGCGGGGAACTCCTCATGGAAGCCCACCATCCGGTCGCCTGGCTTCCAGTCGAGGCCCGCCGCTACGGTGGCGATCCCCTCGGACGTGTTCTTCACCAGCGCGATCTCCGATCTTTCGGCGCCGATCAGTCTGGCAGCTGCGACGCGCACTCCCTCGTAGGCGGCCAGCCACTGGTCGTAGTGCAAGCTGCCGAAGCGCAGGCAGTCGTCGGCCAGCTCTTTCATGGCCTCGGCGGTGCGCTTCGAAAGCGGCGCGACCGCGGCGTGGTTCAGGTAGACCAGCCGCTCGCATACGGGAAACTCGGCGCGGTACTGCTCCCATAGTGGTCGATTGGCTACTAATGGTTGCCCCATGCTTTTTACGATACGCTAGAATCTCCCTAAGGACGCCCGTATGCGAGCTTGCGCCGTCGTACTTTTGCTCGGGTTAATCGGGGTCTCCCTCCCCGCTGCCGATAAGAAGAAGTCCGACCCAAACCAGATTGGCAATCGCGACGTGGGCAAGGGGATCAACTTCTACTCGCTCGAGAAAGAGATTGCGCTGGGCAAGCAGCTCGCCCAGGAAGTCGAGCGGCAGGCCAAGATCAACGACGACGCCATCATTGCCGAGTACGTGAACCGCGTCGGCCAAAACCTGGTGCGGAACTCGGATGCGAAAGTACCGTTCACCTTCAAAGTGATCGAGGCCGACGAACTCAACGCGTTCGCTCTGCCCGGCGGCTACATTTTTGTGAACACCGGGTTGATCAAGGCGGCGGAGGAGGAAGACGAATTCGCCGGCGCGGTGGCGCATGAGATTGCGCATGTGGCCGCGCGCCACCTCACCAAACAGGCGACCAAATCCGAGATCGCCAATCTGCTGTCGGTTCCGCTGAGCGTGCTGCTGGGAGGCTGGACCGGAGTTGCCGTCCGGCAGGGCGCGAGCGTGGTCATTCCGATGACGTTCCTGAGCTTCAGCCGCAAGGACGAGGCCGAAGCCGATTATCTCGGGCTGCAATATATGTACGCCGCCGGCTACGATCCGAACGGAGCTCTCAGCATTTTCGAGAAGCTGGAATCACTTTCGCGCCGGCGCCCGGGTGTGGTCTCGAAACTCTTTTCTACGCACCCGATGGATGCCGATCGCATCCGCAATGCGCAAAAGGAAATCCAGCAGAATCTCCCAGCGCGCGCGGAGTACGTGGTGACGACTTCGGAATACCACGACATGCGGGAGCGGCTGTTCGACTTAGAGAAGCGTACGAAACCGGCCGAGCCCGATCGCACGCCCCACCTGATCAAATCGCCCGCGAAGCGCGCTCACGAAGAGTAAGGAGATGCCTCACCGGCGACAAAGATCGGCGGCGCTAATTAGACAGGCCGCTACCGGCCATCAGGCTGCGGCTACTCCGGAAGTTTCGGGAACAGAACGCGGTCCAGGATTTGGCGCGAAACTTCTTCCAGGGAGAGATAGCGGTCTTCGAGCCGGTAAAACAACTTCTCTCCCGGCAGCACGCCGACATCGATGGAAACGGGCTCGTGGCCGGGGCGCTCGATGCGCAGGCCGGGCACGACCGGGACGGGAGTCACCTCTACGTGTTGATCGCCGGCGGTGACACGCAGTTGGGACCCGTGCCGCTCGATAGCCGCCGATTGTGCCCCAAAGGCCTTCGTGTAGGCCTCGACGCAGCTGGTGAGTTCCCGCTGGACCTCTTCCATGGCGGCGGGGAGGCGTTCCAGGATCTGCTGCTCCTTCCTCCGGCGCTCCTGCTCCTCCTCAATACGCATTTCCAGCCATTGCAAGCTCATTGTGAAATCCGGG
>CAYMHP010000036.1:0-25394 GCA_964390225.1 uncultured Solibacteraceae bacterium | reverse complement strand
ATTACCAGGCAGTCATGGCGGCTTCGAACATCCGGCCGAGTTCTTCGGGTCCTGCGGGACGTGGCGCCAGCTTGGTGACGCGGTGCTGCGGAAGCGTGCCTTCGACCAGCGCCGGAATATCGGAAGTCGAGTAGCCGATCTCGTGCAATCCGTTAGGCGTGTGTAGCCGCTCCATGAACCAGGTGATGCGCTCGGCAAGGATTCGGCCGGCATCCTGGCGCTGGCAGCGGGAGACATCCACGCCCAGGGCCTCGGCGGCTTCCAGGTGCCGGTCGGGATTCGCTGCCGCCGTGTAGCGGAAGACCGAGGGCGCATTCAGGATCACGGAGAATCCGTGAGGAATCAGCGGATGGTCCACGTGGTATCCGGGCGCGCGGTAGTTCTTCAGCATGCCGGAGACCGGGTAAGACATTCCGTGCGGCAGATGCACGCCGGCATTTCCGAATCCGACGCCGGCATAGGATGAGGCCAGGATCATATGGGCGCGGGCTTCGTCATCGGAGGGATCCTCGGCCTCGCGCACCAGGTATTTTGCGACCATGCGTAATGCCTGTAACGACCAGATATCACTGATCGGATTGGAGCCTTGGTAGGCCGGCCGCAGGCCGGGGCGCTCGGGGCGCAGGCGCTCGCTGAACGGGATGGCGGTATAGGATTCGATGGCATGGCTGAGCACATCCAGGCCGGTGGAGGCAGCCACCTGAGGCGGCATGGTGCGGGTGTTTTCGGGGTCGAGCAGGCCCAGGGTGGGTTTGAGCCGGCGGCTGGCGATGCCCGTCTTGGCGTGCATTTTGCTCAGATCGAAAATCGATACGCCGGTGGTTTCGCTGCCGGTTCCAGCCGTGGTTGGAATCGCAATGAGCGGCTTAAGCGGGCCCGGGACGGGGAGTCCCTTGCCGATCGGAGGATTGACGTAATCCAGGAAGTCGGCCGGCGGATACGTGGTGTACAGGTTAACGGCTTTGGCGGTATCGAGGGTAGACCCGCCACCCACGGCCACAATGGCATCGTGCGGATTCTGCCCGGCGAAGCGGATCGCATCGAGAAAGGACTCATCGGTAGGCTCGATGCGCACTCTATCGTAGAGCACAAACGAGATGGCGTTCTCTTCGAGACTCTCCAGAACGGTTTGGACGGGGCCGAGGGTTCGCAGGAGCGGGTCAGTGAGGACCAAAACGCGGCGGGTGCCGAGTTCTTTCAGGTCCAGTCCTACTTCTCTTGTGACACCGGCGCCGAAGCGTATCGCCGAAGTCGCCATTTCGAAAGCAATTTCCTTGAGCATCAGGCGTGATCCCAAATTATAGAACGTTGGCAGCGAAGGGAGCCGCCGAGCACGGACCGTGCGCCCCGGGACCGCTACCGCGGCGAAAAGGCCCTACTTTTTGGCCAAAAGTTCTGGTACCCGGGCAGTACGCCGGGGGGTTTCAATTCCGAAGCGGGAGAGTCATGATGCTGTTGCGGCTCCCGGGTACGCGTCGTCGGTGATCCTCAAATCAGCTGCTCCGGAGCCGCCCTTTTCTGGATTGCCAGAACCTGACTCCTCAACCGCCGGGGTTTCTGCCATAGCCCCGGCGGATTCTTTTCCCCCGGGTAACATTCCAAAACTTGCGAACTCCATCGGTAGCCGAGCGCTGGCGCTCCTGCGGGCGCAAAGTACTGGGACCTGGATTAGTACGTCAAAGACTGGCGAGCCCGGCGGTCTGCGCGCACAATGGCAGGTGCGGAGGTCCCATGGCGAGCATGTCGGGACAGATGATGGGTATGGCGGATTGGCCGAAAACCATCCGGTTTTGCAAAGTGTGTGCGCGGGAAACCCCTCACGAAATCCGGCAGGGCGCCGGACTGATTGCGACGTTTTGCGTGGACTGCATCGCACGCGCGCTGAGCTACGAGCTCGACCGCGATTAGAAGGGTTGCCGTCGCCGTGGCGGACGCTCATCCGGCAGCGCACTTTCCGCTTGCTAACCTAAACTGAACCGTTTAGTATACCGAGGTGAGGAGCGTCGATGATTCGCGTCCAGAACCTCGTCAAGAAGTATGGCGACTTTACCGCGGTCGCGGGAATCTCCTTTGAAGTACAACAGGGGGAGATCTTCGCGTTTCTCGGGCCGAACGGCGCCGGGAAGACTACCACCATCAAGATGCTCACCACTCTGCTGAAGCCGACCAGCGGCGCGGTGGAGTTGGACGGCCTGGATCCGTCGCGCAGCCAGAACGAGGCCCGCAAGCGGTTTGGCATCGTGTTTCAGGATCCGAGCCTGGACGACGAACTGACGGCCTACGAAAACATGGAATTCCACGGCATTCTTTACAAAGTGCCGCGGAAGACGCGCGCCGAGCGCATCGAACGCCTGCTGCAGCTATTCGAGTTGTGGGATCGCCGCGACGATCCGGTGAAGCAGTTCTCCGGAGGCATGAAGCGCCGCCTGGAGATCGCGCGCGGCCTGCTGCACACACCGAAAATCATTTTCCTCGACGAGCCGACGCTGGGCCTCGACCCGCAGACCCGGAATCATCTCTGGGCCCACGTGCAGAAGCTCAACTCCGAAGACCGCGTGACCGTGTTCCTGACCACGCACTACATGGAGGAGGCGGACCGAGTCGCGCAGCGGATCGCAATTATCGACCACGGCAAGATCGTCGCGCAGGGCACGTCGCAGGAGCTTAAGGCGCAAACCAGCGCGGAGACACTGGAGCAGGCGTTTCTGGCGCTTACCGGCACCACGATTCGCGACGAAGCCGGGAGCAGCATCGACCAGATGCGCCAGATGGCAAGGATGTTCAGGAGGCCCCGCCGATGAACGCAGTGTATGTTCTGTGGATTCGCCAATTGAAGCGTTATGTCCGGGCCCGGGCTCGCATCATCGGCTCGCTCGGCCAGCCGCTGCTCTTCCTGGTTGCTCTGGGATTCGGCTTCGGGCCGATTTTTCAGAGGGCCGGGCAGGGAAATTACATTCAGTTTCTGGCGCCCGGGGTCATCGGGATGACCATTCTGTTCGGCGCTGTTTTCAACGGCATCGAGCTCATCTGGGATCGCCAGTTCGGCTTCCTCAAGGAGACCCTGGTGGCGCCCGTGCCGCGTTTCGGCATCATGCTCGGCCGCACGTTTGGCGGCGCCAGCGTGGCACTGCTGCAGGGCGCGATCGTGGTTCTGATCTGCTACATCGCCGGATTCCGAACGCCCACCCTTGCCTCGTGGCCTTACGCATTCCTCTATATGGCGCTGATTTCGATGATGTTCACGGCATTCGGAACGGCCATCGCGTCGGTGCTCTCCGATTTCCAGGCATTCCAGCTCGTCATGAATTTCCTGATCATGCCCATGTTTTTCCTTTCGGGGGCATTGTTCCCGCTGAACAACGTGCCGACTTTCCTCAAGGTGATCGCCAGCATCAACCCCTTCGCTTATGGGGTGGATGGGATGCGAGTGGCGCTGATCGGCGGCGCCTCACAGTTCGGAGCCGCGCTGGATCTGTCGGTGCTATGCGCGATTACGGCGTTGTTGCTCGGCCTGGGCAGCTATCTCCTCGGGCGCATCCAGCTCTGAGCGTCCATGCGCCATGCCCCGGCAACCCAGCACTCGCGCACATGAAGACGTTCTGGCCGCCGCTCTCAAGCTGATTTCCGAACGCGGGATCGATGGCGTTAGCGTGGACGCGATCGCCGACGCCTCCGGCGTCAGCAAAGCGACCATTTACAAGCACTGGGACAACAAAGAGGCGCTCTGCCTAGAGGCCGTGAGCAGCGTGCAATCGGGACTGCCGGAGTTTCACTCGGACGACCCGAAGCGGGACCTGGTGCGCTTGCTGCGCCACCTCGCCGAGGCGCCTCGTTCCAGCGAACTGATGCGCATCATGCCCAAGATTTTCGGCTATGCGTCCGTAAACCCCGCGTTCGCGAAGGTCTGGGCCGTGCGCATTGAGGAGCCGCGCCGAAACCGCCTGACCGAACTGATTGAACGCGCCATCGCTGCCGGCGAGCTGCGCAAAGATGTGGATCTGAACCTGGCGCTGCATGTGCTGATGGGGCCGATCCTGTATCACCGTATTATGCACACGGCTATGCCGCCCGACATGCCGGAGCGCGTGGTCGATGTGTTCTGGAAAGCGAACGCGCGGCAAAAGGGGTGATGGAGCGCTGTTTCCCGGCAAGAGGCTTGCCGGCGCTACTGCTGTAGTACGATAGGGACTTTCGAGGCGCTTTGGACAAGCGGAATTGGATGCGGAGTGCGGACCTGTGGTTCGTTTGCGAATGAGGAGAGTCTTACCGATTGCGGCTTTAGCCGCGGCATCCGGCGCGGCACTTGCCTTGGCCCAGTCGACGCAAAGCCCGGCGGCGGGCGAGCTACAGGTGTTGCCCGTGCAGGGGAACGTGTACATGATAGCGGGCGCCGGAGGCAACATCACGGTACAGATCGGCTCGCTCGGCGTGCTGGTGGTCGATACGGGACTGGCTCCGATGAGTGGAAAGGTGCTGGAGGAGATCCGGAAATTATCCGACAAGCCGCTGCAGTACATCATCAACACGCATGTGCATCCTGATCACACGGGGGGCAATGAGGCGATCCGGAAAGCTGGCGTGACGATTACCGGAGCCAATGTGACCGGAAACCTGACCGACGCGCGCGAGGGCGCACAGATCTACGGGCACGATAACGTCCTGCAGCGGATGAGCGCGCCGACGGGCCAGCAGTCTCCGACGCCGCCGGCGGCGTGGCCCACCGAAACATATCTCGCAGGGAAGAAGGACCTCTACTTCAACGACGAGCCGGTGGAAATCCTGTACCAGCCGAAGGCCCACACCGATGGAGACAGCTTCGTCTTCTTCCGGCACTCTGACGTGTTGAGCGCCGGCGATGTGCTGGTGACCACGAGCTATCCATTCATCGACGTGGAGCGAGGGGGGAGCGTGCAGGGAGAGATCGCCGCGCTCAACCGGATTCTCGATATCGCGGTTCCCAAGCACGAGGAGGAAGGCGGGACGTATATCGTTCCGGGCCACGGCAGGATCTGCGATGAGTACGATGTGCTCGAGTACCGGGACATGGTGGTAATCGTACGCGACCGCGTGCAGGCGTATATCAAGAAGGGGATGACGCTCGAGCAGATCAAGGCCACGCATCCGACGAAAGACTGGGATGCGCGCTACGATACGAAAAGCGGCTTCGGCAGCGCCGACAGCTTCGTCGAGGCGGTTTACCGAAGCTTGATTTCCGCGAAAAAGTAGCGCCGCCTTTCCCGGCCCAGCGCTCTCGCGGCCACGATGAAACCCCGGGGCTCATCCGAGACAGACCCCCGGCGTTACCGCCGGGGCTGAAAACGTAAATATTCAAAGCGACTCTTGCGTATATTCGATAAATCGAATATGCTAATTGTTTGCAGAGCACCCTGCGGGAATACAAGGCGAGCATCTTCCAGGCGCTGGCGCATCCTACCCGCATCTCAATTCTCGAAGTGCTGCGCGAGGGGGAGGTTTCGGCCAGCGCCATCCAGGAGCGCTTGCGCATCGAGCAGGCCAATCTTTCGCAACACCTGGCGATTTTGCGCAGCAAGCAGATCGTGACCGCGCGCAAGGAAGGCAACCAGGTCTTCTATTCGGTGAAAAACAAGGTGCTCATCAAAGTGCTCGACCTGATGCGCCAGTATTTTCAGGCGCACCTCAACGAGGCCATTCAAATGCTGGGCGAAGTGGAAGCGGAGCGGCCCACCCGCAGACGGACGGGCGGACGGGTTTAGCCGGGCAGATCATGCCGCTACTTCATGTACTCTTCATCGGTGGATTGATCGCCTACCTGGCGGGGGCGGGCGCGAGTCTCTTCGGTTCCCGTGACCCGCGCCGCGCGCGCACTCTCGGCTACGCGCTCTCGCTGGCGGGGGCGGTGCTGGAATTTTTTGCCGCCGCGATCGCGATCGCGCAGGGCCCCGAGGTTACCTGGAGCCTGCCGTTTGGAATTCCACTGTTCTCCTGGACCGTTCGCGTGAATGCGCTGGGGGCTTATTTCAATCTCGCGCTGAGTATCCTGGGGGCCTCGGTTTCCATATTTTCGTTCGGCTATGTGGAACCGATGGAGGGGCGCCGCAGCGTTGGCGTCCTCGGGTTCTTCTACAATCTCCTGCTACTGAGCCTGACGCTCGTCTTCAGCGCGGCGAATGCGTTCTTCTTCCTGGTTGCCTGGGAAGTGATGGCGCTCTCCGCCTATTTCCTGGTGAGCTTCGAGCACGAGAAACAAAGAACGCGGCGCGCGGGCATGGTCTTCCTCATCATGTCGCACGCGGGCACGGGCCTGCTGCTGATCGCGTTTTTGGTATTGGCGCAGGCGGGAGGCAGCCTGGACTTCGCGCGCTTCCACTTTCTGGCTTCGCAGCTGCCGGCGTGGCAACAGGGCGTCGTGTTCCTTTTGTTTTTTGCCGGCTTCGGTGTGACGGCCGGAAGCGCATCCGGTGGCGCCGGGCAATATCTCTGCCCTGATGTCGGGCATCGTGATCAAGACCGGCATCTATGGCATGGCGCTGGTCTTCTTCGATTTCTTCGAGGCGCCTCCATTCTGGGCGGGGATGCTGGTGCTCGTGGCCGGCGTGGTCTCGGCGCTTTTAGGCGTGCTGTATGCACTGATGGAGCACGACCTCAAGCGGTTGCTGGCGTATCACAGCATCGAGAACATCGGCATCATCCTCATCGGCTTCGGCGCCGCGCTGGTCTTCCGCGCGGCGGGACATACGACTCTGGCGGCGATCGCCGTCGTCGCCGGCCTCTACCATACGCTCAATCACGCGATTTTCAAATGCCTGCTGTTTCTCGGGGCGGGCGCGGTGGCGCATTCGACCGGCACGCGCGATATGGAGAAGATGGGTGGGCTCATCCGCCGCATGCCGGTGACAGCACTGTGTTTCCTGGTAGGCGCCGCGGCGATTTCCGGGTTGCCCCCGCTCAACGGCTTTGTGAGCGAGTGGCTCACCTACCAGGCGCTGCTGGCCGGCTTTGGGAGCACGGAGAGTCTAGGCCGTGTAGTCTTCCCGATCGCGGGCGCGTTGCTGGCGCTCACGGCGGCTCTGGCGGCAGCCTGTTTCGTCAAGGCCTTCGGCATTTCGTTTCTGGCGCTGCCACGCAGCGATGAGGCCGGCGAGGCGAGCGAAGTCTCGCGATCGATGCAACTCGGGATGGCCATTCTCGCCGCCGGGTGCATCGTACTGGGACTCGGCGCCACGTGGTTTCTGCCGGTCTTCGACTCGATGACCGCGCAGGCGATGGGCGTGCGCGTGAGCGCGGCCCTGAGCACTGGCAGCGGTTTCGTGCTGGCGGCCGGAACGGCGCGGGCAGGCACCGTATCACCTCTGGGGATCGCGGCCATGTTGGTGCTGCTTTCGGGCGTGCCCGCGCTCCTCTGGTTTGCCTGGGGGCGCGCCAGCCGGAGGGCGACGGGGCCGACCTGGGATTGTGGCCTGCCGGGGCTCACCGCTGCCAACGAATACACCGCGACAGGGTTTTCCAAACCCATCCGCATGATCTTCTCGGCGCTTTACCGGCCGCGGCGCGAGATCCAGGCCGACTACGAGGTCTCGCCGTACTACCCGACAGCGATCCATTTCGAAAGCGAGATCGAGCCGACATTTGAAAAGCACTTCTATGATCCGTTGCAGGAATGGCTGCTGCGCGTTTCGCGCCGCATGCGCTGGCTTCAGGCCGGGAGCGTGCATGCGTACCTGGCTTACATTTTTGTCGCACTGATCGTGCTGCTGCTGTTCGGAGTGCGCGGCTGATGGGCGTTTTGCTTGAAGTGATCGCGCAGCTTCTGTTGCTCTTGCTCATCGCGCCGCTGGTCAGCGGCTTCATCAAGCTGTCAAAGGCCCGGCTGCAGATGCGCCGCGGCCCGGGCCTGCTGCAGCCGTATCGCGATCTATATAAGCTCCTGCGCAAAGGCATGGTCATGCCGGATACCGCCTCGTGGCTGTTTTCGGCGACTCCTTACATCGTGTTCGTGGCCACGGTTTTGGCGGGATTGATGGTGCCGATGGTCGCGGCCGATACACCGGTCGGACTCTTCGGCGGTGTGCTGGCGGTGGTTTATCTTCTTGGCCTGAGCCGCTTCTTCCTGGCGCTCGGCGGCCTGGATACGGGCAGTTCGTTCGGTGGACTGGGAAGCAGCCGCGAAATGACGATCTCCGCGCTGGCGGAGCCCACGCTAATGCTGGCCGTCTTCACGGTTGCGATCGGCGTCGGCTCGACCAGCCTTGCGCAGATGGTGAGCGCCGGCGTCACTCAGCAATGGCGTTTCCTGGCGCCCTCGCAGGTGCTGGCATTCGCCGCGCTGTTCCTCGTGCTGATCGCCGAGACCGGCCGCATTCCCGTCGACAACCCTGCCACGCACCTGGAACTCACGATGATCCACGAGGCCATGATCCTGGAATACTCCGGGCCTTACCTGGCGCTGATCGAGTGGGGCGCCTCGATCAAGCAATTGCTGCTCATGACGCTGTTGATCAATGTGTTTTGGCCGTTCGGGCTGCCGCAGACGTGGTCGGCATCGGGTTTGCTCGCCGGTTTGGCGTGGTTGATTTTCAAGCTGGCCCTGCTGAGTTCCGCCATCGTGCTGGTGGAAACGGCGAACGCCAAGCTGCGGTTATTTCGCGTGCCCGAGTTGATGGCCGTGGCATTCACTTTGGGCGCGCTGGCGCTGATTTCCACCTTCCTCTTTTAGACGCTTATGGATTTTCTGTACAACGCGGAGTTCGGCAACCGGGTGGTGACGTTGATGGCGGCGTTCGTTCTGGTGCTGCAGATCGCCATGGTGGGGCAGCGCTCCCTGCTGACGAACATCCGGTTATTTGGCGCGCAATCATTCCTGCTGGCCGCCATCGCCGGCGCGATCGGCTGGTACAACCACGCGCCGCATATGTATTTCGCCGGCGGAATGATGGCCATCATCAAGGCCTTCGTGGTGCCGCTGCTGCTGACGGAGCTGGTGGAGCGCATCGATATCCGCCATGAGATCGAACCCTTTATCAATGTTCCGGTATCGATTGTCATCGCGGGCGGTTTGACGTTAGTGGCGTACCTGGTGGGCGCGTCGTTCTACCATCCTGAGGCGGGCGCGTCGAGCCTGGGACACAACACGCTGGCGGTCGCGATTTCCGTCTTCCTGATCGGCTTCTTCATGATGATCAACCGCCGCAAAGCGCTCACGCAGGTGCTCGCGCTGCTGTCGCTCGAAAACGGCGTATTCCTTGCCGCGATCTGTCTCACCTACGGCATGCCGATGATCGTCGAACTGGGAGTCTTCTTTGACGTGCTGGTGGCCGTGATGGTGCTGGCGATCCTGGTGTACCGTATCCGCGAAACCATCGAATCGATGGATGTGAGCAAGCTGCGGAGGCTGCGGGGCTAAGGATGGTACTGCTGCTTTTGCTTCTCGTCCCACTTGCAGCCGGCATATTTTCCGCACTCGCGCGCACGCGCCGGGAAATGGAGATCGCGAACCTGGGCGCCTTCGGCCTCACTTTTGTGCTGGCGATGGTGGCGGCTGGGCAGACGCTGAGCGCCGGATCGGTCTCGCTGTTCGGCGGCTTTCTTTACGCCGACCAGCTCAGCGCCCTGGTGTGCCTGCTGACGGCATCCGTCGCGCTGGTGTGCTCCGTGTATGCGATAGGATACTTGCGGCAGGACGAGCGCAGTGGGGTGCTTGCAGAGGATGGCACGGCGAGCCTCTCGCAGTTTCGCAAATACTACAGCCTGACGCCGCTGTTCGTCGCGTCGATGCTGCTGGTGGCGCTTGCCAATAACCTGGGCGTCATGTGGGTGGCAATCGAGGGGACCACGCTGGCATCCGTCTTTCTGGTGACCTTCTACAAGCGCGTCACGTCGCTGGAGGCGGCGTGGAAGTACGCCATGATCGGCGGCGTGGGCCTATCCATGGCGCTGTTCGGAACGCTGCTGGCGTATTATTCCGGCCAACACATTTTGGGTAGCGACACGCTCGCGGGATTGAACTGGTCGGTGCTGGCGGGGCATGCCGCGGAGCTCGATAAGACCGCCATGCGGCTGGCGTTCATCCTCGCGCTGCTGGGCTACGGCACCAAGGCGGGGCTCGCGCCGATGCACACCTGGAAGCCGGACGCTTATAGCGAGGCTCCGCTGCCCTCGGCCGCCATCCTCTCTTCGGCGACGTTGAACTGCGCGCTGTACGGCCTGATCCGCTTCTACATCCTGACGAGCCGCTGCCTGGGAACGGATTTTCCCGGCGGGCTGCTGCTGTTGGCCGGCGTCGCGTCGATGGGAATCGCGGCTCCGTTCATTCTGCTGCAAAAGAATTTTCGGCGGCTGCTGGCGTACTCCAGCATCGACCAGGCGGGAATTATGGCGATCGCGCTGGGCTTCGGCAGCAAACTCGGCGCGCTCGCCCTCATGCTGCACATGACGTATCACACCATTGCCAAATCGCTGCTGTTCCTGTGCGCCGGCAACGTCTACCAGCAGTTCAAGACCGACCTGTTCGCCAGCATCAAGGGCGGCGTGATGCGCGTTATGCCGGCCACCGGGCCGATTTTTCTGATGGCGATGCTCGCCGTGGTCGGGATGCCGCCGTTCGGGCTTTTTCAAAGCGAGTTCCTGATTCTCCGCGCCGGGTTCGATGCCGGGCATTACGTTCCGGCCGTGCTGTTCGTTCTGTTCGGCGCAGCCATTTTTGCGGGCGCACTGGTGCATGTGGGCGGGCTAGTGCTCGGGAGCGGGAATCACGAGGCCGCTATCGAACTGCACCCGTGGCGCGACCTTTCGGTCTTCGCGCTGGCGGCGGTGCTGGTAATCGTCGGGTTCTGGTTGCCATCGCCCCTGCTCGCGCTGATTCGCGGCGCGGCCCGTGTGGTGACGGGGGACTGACGTATGCACGAGATTCTGGAAGAACTGCAGCGCGAACACGGAGCGCGGCTCGAAACCGAGGCGACTCACGCGGACCAACTCTGTGCCAGCGTGCCCGTAAGCGAAATTCCGGGTATCGTCCATACGGTTGTTCATCAGTACAATGGACGGCTCGCCGCCGTGTTCGCCGAAGACCGCGTCGAACCGGAAAGCTCGTTTTACAACTACTACGTTTTCGAACGGCCCGGCGATCCCCGTTACCTGGTTGTGCAGGCGCGCATTCCCGCGGCGTATCCGCGATTTCCTTCGCTCGCCACGGAGTTGCCGGCCGTGAACTGGCAGGAGCGCGAGATTCAGGACTGGTTCGGCATCGAGGCCGAGGGCCATCCCAACCCGCGGCGCGTGGCCCTGCACGACGACTGGCCCGACGTGCATCCGCTGCGAAAGGATTTCCCCATCGATGCCGTGCTCCCCGCCTTTCAAGGCGAGCGGCACGTGTACCGGCCGACGCTGGGCGCGGGAGTTTTTCAGGTTCCAGTGGGGCCGGTGCATGCCGGTATCATCGAGCCCGGGCACTTCAACTTTGCGGTTGCGGGCGAGCCGATCCTCTATCTGCAACTGCGGATGTTCTACAAGCACAAGGGAACCGAGAAACTGTTCGAGCAACTTCCCGCGGCCAAAGGCGTGTTCCTGGCCGAAAGCGTATCCGGCGACTCGGCGTTTTCGCATGGGACGGCGTTCTGCCAGGCCATCGAGAAAGCAGGCAACCTCGAGATCCCGTTTCGCGCCGAGGTAATGCGGACGATTCTGCTCGAACTGGAGCGCATCTACAACCACATCGCCGATATCGGCGCGATTGCCATGGACGTGGGGTTCGTGGTCGCGAACGCGCATGCCGGCCGCATCCGCGAGAGCGTGCTGGGGCTCAACGAGGAACTGACGGGCAGCCGCCTATTGCGCGCCATGGTGTGCGTCGGAGGCGTGCGCCGGGATTGGGCTCCGACGCAGGTGGAACTGCTCCGGAATACCGTGAGCCGCGTCGAGCGCGAGTTCCGCGATCTGGTGTCGCTCATCAAATCGTCGGATTCCACCCGCGACCGGCTCGAGCGCACGGGCGTTCTGCCGCCGGAGAAAGCCGCAGCACTGGGAATCGTTGGTGTCGGGGGCAGGGCATCGGGCATTGACCTGGATGTCCGGCGCGATCATCCTTACGCGGCGTACCGGCACCTCTCGTGGAAGGTGCCAGTCTATCGCGACGGCGACGTGCTGCACCGTATGCAGGTGCGGATCGATGAAGTGTTCGAATCCATCGGTATGATTCGCGCTGCCAGCGAGAATCTACCCGCGGGGCCATACCGCGCGCAGATGCGAACCATCGAGCCGGACCGTTGCGCGTTAAGTGCCGTGGAAGGCTGGCGCGGCGAGATTTTGTACTGGGTCCGCACCGGCCCCAAAGACCGGATCGAGAGGTGCAAGATCAAGGATCCCTCCGTGAACAACTGGCCGGCGCTGGTGGAAGCCGTGCAAGGCAATATCATTGCCGACTTCCCGGCGATCAACAAGAGCTTCAATCTTTCGTACTCGGGGACGGATCGCTGAGATGTTCAAGATCCTGGAAAAGACACTCCGCACCGGCACCATCACAACGGCATATCCGAACGCTTCCGCGAAGCTGCCGGCGCACTCGCGGGGACTGCCCGAATTCGATTTCGATAAGTGGTGCGACGCCCGGCCGGCAGCCGAAGCGTGCCCCACCGGCGCGATCACTGTGTCAGACAGGCTGTTGAACCGCGTGGTCACTGTCGACTACGGGCGGTGTATCCTGTGCGGCGAATGTGCGGCCGCCTCGCCGGACGGCGCGGTGCGCATGACGCCCAATTTCGAAGCGGCCGTGACCGAGCGGAATAACCTGGTGATCCACGCCGAGTACACCCTGCGCGCCGACGGCAGTCATAATCAGTTCGTCTCCGCGGAGACGCCGCAGAACGTTGGCCGCAAGCTGAGCGAAGAGATCCAGCGCCTGCTGGGGCGTTCTCTGGCCATTCGAGAGGTGGACGCTGGATCTTGCAACGCGTGCGAGTTGGAGATCGTGGCGCTGAACAACCCCGTGTACGACATCGAGCGATTCGGAATCCACTTCGTGGCCTCTCCGCGGCACGCCGATATGCTGCTGGTGACGGGCCCCGTAACGCGCAATATGGAGTTGGCCTTGCGCAAGACGTACGACGCCATGCCCGAGCCGAAACTGGTGGTGGCGGTAGGCGCGTGCGGCATCAGCGGCGGGATGTTCGGCGTAAACTACGCGACGCGCGGCGGCGTCGACCAGGTGGTCCCGGTGGATGTGTACATTCCGGGCTGCCCCCCGCGCCCGGAAGCGTTGCTCTACGGAATCTTAATGGCCGTGGGGCGGCTCGAGAGATAGTACCGCCGGCGGTTTTGCCGCCAGTGAACCCGCTTCGGCGCGGAGCGCTCTGCCATTGGGACGGCCGCGCGCCGCGGAGCCCCACCCGTTTGACATCCAATCCTCCGCGCTCATAAACTGGTCCCGCACTCGTCTATCTTCAACGTCTTACCAGGAGGGAAAGGGACCATGGCGAAATCGAAGAAGAGTTCGTTCGGCCGCCGCGGATTTTTAAAAGGAGCAGCCGCCGGCGCGGCGGCCCTGGTTGCCAAACCGCCCGTCGCCAAGGCACAGGAAGCCAGCTCTCCGCGAAACGGAACCGCCATTCCGAACTCCACCACCCTGGCCGCCGATACCAGCCCGCGGCCACCGCAAGTCGAGGAACGGATCGTGGAGAACCCCGGGGCCGACTTCATGGTCGACGTCATCAAGAAGCTCCAGATCGACTACCTCGCTTCGAATCCCGGCTCCACGTTCGATTCACTGCACGAATCGCTCGTCAACTACGGCAAGAACAACATGCCGGAGTTCCTCACCTGTTGTCATGAGGAATCGGCCGTCGCCATGTGTCACGGCTACGCCAAAATCGAGGGCAAGCCCATGATGGCGCTGCTTCACGGCACGGTGGGGCTGCAGCACGCCTCCATGGCGATCTATAACGCTTATGCGGACCGCGTCCCGATCTACATGATCGTCGGCAACCACGCGGATTCCGCTGTCCGCACGGGCGGAGTCGAATCGTACCACAGCGCGCAGGATATGGGCGCGCTGGTGCGCGACTTCACGAAGTGGGACGACGAGCCGGTCTCGCTGGGCGGATTTGCCGATTCCGCGCTGCGCGCCTACAAACTCGCCATGACGCCCCCCATGGCGCCGGTGCTGCTGGTGGCCAATCACGAGTTGCAGTCGTACCCGATTCCGCAATCCAGGCCGCGGATTCCCAATCTGGTAATGACCGCGCCGCCGCAAGGCGATGCCGAAGCGGTCGCCGAAGCCGCGAAGATGCTGGTGAACGCCGAGCGGCCCCTGATCATCGAGCAGCGTGCTGTCCGCACGCCGAACGGCCGGACACTTCTCGTGGAACTTGCTGAAACCCTGCAGGCGCCCGTCAACAGCCAGGAGCGCATGAGTTTTCCGAATCGCCATCCGCTCTCCGGCACCGGTCCCGCCGGATACCAGCCGGATGTGATCCTGTTCCTCGAGGTTTCGGATGTGGCGGCCCAGACCCGCCAGGTCCACCTGCGCGGCGGCAAAGTCATCCAGATCTCTTCGATGAATCTCTTCCTGAAGAGCAACATTCAGGACGCGATGCACTACGCCGACGTCGATCTCGATATCGGCGCCGATTCCGAAGCGACGTTGCCCGTGCTCATCGAAGCGTGCAAGAAACTCATCACCGCCGACCGTAAGCGGGCTCTCGCCGATCGCGGCAAGAAACTTGCGGATGCGCACCGGCAGGCCTGGAACCAGGGCGTAGACTCGGCGGCGGCCGGTTGGGACGCCAGCCCCGTCAGCCTGAACCGGTTGTGCGCGGAACTCTGGCCGCTGATCAAAGACGAGGATTGGTCGCTGGTCTCCTGGCAAGGGTTTATCAGCGGCTGGCCGGGCCGTCTATGGAAATTCGATAAGCACTACCAGTACATTGGCGGGCAGGGAGCCGGTGGAATCGGCTACAACCTGCCGGCCTCGGTCGGCGCGGCGCTGGCCAACAAGAAGCACGGCCGGCTCTCTATTAACATCCAGTGCGATGGCGATCTGAACTACGCACCGGGAGTTCTATGGACGGCCGCGCATCACAAGATCCCGCTGCTCACCATCATGCACAACAATCGCGGCTACCACGCGGAGGTCATGCTCGTCGAGCGGCAATGCAGCCTGCACAACCGCAGCGCCGAGGCTTCGCACGTGGGAACCAAGCTCTGGAACCCCGAGATCAACTACGCCAAGATGGCCCAGGCTTACGGCCTGTACGGCGAGGGCCCGATTACCGATCCCAAGGACCTGCAGGCCGCCTTCAAACGTGGAATTGAGCGGGTGAAAGCCGGCGAGCCGGCGTTGATCGACGTAGTCACGCAGGGCCGCTAGGCTGCCGTCTCGTGACGGGTCGCGGCTCGGTAACTGAGCCGCGCGCGTAACATTACGCGCCGGAGCCGTTGAGACTAAGGCGGGCGCGGCTCTGGAGTGCCCACGTGGTTGACACTGCAAGCCGCGGTTCAATAACATGGTTACCGCACTCGACAAGTTGTGAAGCGACCCCGTTCGTGTACTCACACCGAGTAGGAGGACTGCATTATGGCGAAATCCAAGAAGCCTTCGTTCGGCCGTCGTGGATTTTTGAAAGGCGCGGCCGCCGGCGCCGCGGCGCTGGTGGCAAAACCGCCCGTCGCGAAGGCGCAACAGGCGCAGCGTCCCGCCGCTCCCCTGCCGTCACCGCGGCAGGTAGCCCTTGAAACCGGCGCGCCTCCGGCCCATGTGGACGTCTACACGACCGACCGGCCGGGCGCCGACTTCATGGTCGATGTCCTCAAAAAACTGAATTTCGACTACATCTTCGCCAATCCCGGGTCGAGTTTCCGCGGTCTGCAGGAATCCTTCATCAACTATGGCGGCAACAAGGCTCCCGAGTGGATCACCTGCTGCCACGAAGAGTCCTCCATTGCCATGGCGCATGGCTATTTCAAGATCGAAGGCAAGCCGATCCTCACCATGGCGCACGGCACCGTCGGACTGCAGCACGCCTCCATGGCCATCTATAACGCGTACGCCGATCGCGTGCCGGTTTACCTGATCCTCGGCAACGAACAGGAGATTGGGTTCCGGCGCAGCGACGTGGAGTGGACCCACAGCGTGCAGGACGCCGCCTCCATGGTGCGCGACTACACCAAGTGGGATGATTCGCCGGCCTCCCTCGGCCACTTCGCCGAATCCGCCGTGCGGGCCTACAAGATCATGATGACGCCGCCGTACGAGCCGGTGGTGTTGTGCGCGAATGGGCAGCTGCAGGAAGAGCCCATGTCCGAAGAGGACCGCCGTACGTTGTCCATTCCGAAGGTAGTCGTGCCGACGCCTCCGGCCGGCGACGCCAACGCGGTCGCCGAACTCGCGAAGAAATTAGTGAATGCGCAAAACCCGGTGATCGTGGCCGGTCGCGCCGCGCGTAACCCTGAGGGTATGAAGCTGCTTCAGGAGCTCGCGGAAACCATTCAGGCGCCCGTGCAGGACCGGCGCATGCGCATGACGATTCCGTACAAGCATCCGCTCTACAACACGGGGAATATCCGCGAAGCGGACGTGGTCCTCGGGCTCGAGGTGCCGGACTTCTGGTACGTCAGTCATACGCAGACGCCCATTAACCGGATGGGCATGCAGACGCAGTCCATCGTCAAGCCAGGCACCTTCCTTGCGACGATTACGTGCAGCGATCTCTCGAGCCACAGCAACTACCAGGATTTCGGGCGCTACGCCGATGTAGACATGGCCATCGCCGCCGATGCCCAGGCGACTCTGCCATCGCTCATCGAGGCTTGCAAGAAGCTGATCACTCCTGACCGCAAGGCCGCCATCGAAGCGCGCGGCAAGCGGCTCGCGGATCAGTGGAAGCGCAATCGCGAGCGCGATCTCGAGCAGGCCACGGTGGGCTGGGACGCCAGCCCGGTTTCTACGGCTCGCATGGCCGCGGAAATCTGGAACGTGATCAAGAATGAAGACTGGTCGATGGTCTCCGATCTGACCTTTGTGAGCTGGTGGCCGCAGCGGCTGTGGGATATGGAGAAGTATTACCACTTCATCGGCGGCCATGGCGCGTATGGAATCGGTTACGGCGCCCCGGCGGCTGTAGGCGCGGCGCTGGCGAACAAGAAGCATGGGCGCATCAGCGTCAACATCCAGTGCGACGGCGATCTGAACTACGCTCCCGGTGTGTTGTGGACGGCGGCCCATCACCGCATCCCGCTGCTGAGCATCATGCACAATAACCGCGGCTATCACCAGGAGCGCATGTTCCTGCAGGACATGGCGTCCCGAGCGCAGCGCGGCCCCGAGAATACGCATATCGGCGTAGCCCTGGACAATCCGAACATCAATTACGCCATGATGGCGAAAGCGTTTGGGATGTACAGCTCGGGACCGATCGAAAACCCCAACGACTTGGGGCCGGCGCTCCGGGCGGCGCTCGACGTGGTGAAGAAAGGCGAGCCGGCGCTGATCGATCTGGTCACGCAGCCGCGCTAGGGGATCCTGGTCATGAAAAAGCTCTTCACGTTGATTGCACTCCTGGTGGCGGGCCTCGCCGCCGCCGACCAGGCTGGAAACATCGAAAACGGTAAAAAGATCTTCATTCGCGACGGCTGTTGGGAATGCCACGGCTATGCCGGGCAGGGCAGCCGTGACGGGGCGCGGATCGCTGCCACCGCTCTGAACCAGCAGGGCTTCACACGCTACGTGCGCAGGCCGACCGGCGCCATGCCCGCCTTCACGGAGAAGATCCTTCCCGACCAGGACCTTGCGGATATTTACGCATACGTGAAATCACTGCCCGGTCCCAAGCCAGTCAAAGATATTCCCCTGCTGAACCAGATCAAAAACGAGCAGTAACGGCGCGGGCGACCCTTGCCCGGCACGCTCTTAATTTCCAGCAGTTAATCCGGCGCCCCTCTCCAACGTACAAACCTTTAATCTGCAATTAATTGACCGTGATGTGTACTGCCACTTACAATCGCCGATAGAGTAGTAGGGAAACCTACTTACGACCCGGGGCCCTCAGGCATTCTCACCGCCCCTCGCGCCAGTTGGTCTTTGATGCTTCAGGAATTCTTTGAGATTTTGCGCCCCTTCCGTCGGGATTACGGGCGTTATATGGCAGGCATCGTCCTTCGCCAGGCTATCCTGGTCCTGGGCGGCTATTCCTTAGTCTGGGCTCTGCGATTATCTCTCGCTCACGCGAGCGTTCCCGAGTGGATTTTCGTTGTCGCGTTCATCCTCTTCGACGCCGGATACCTGCGGTTCGATCTGGCTTTAAACTACCTGTTTTCCGCTCGCATCAGCTATCCGCTCTTCGGCAGGCTGCGGACCGGGGCGCTTCAGAAAGTGCTGACGATGCCGCTGGAGTGGCATCAGCGCCAGACCTCGGGCGAACTTACCGGCAAAGTGAACAACGGCGTCGGCAAGGTGGTGCAAACGGCCGAAGGCGTGAGCCGCGAATTGGTTCCCGCGCTCATTCAAAGCGGATTCAGCCTGGTGCCGCTACTGTTGTTTACGCCGCGGACGACACCGGTTCTGCTCGCCTCCTTAGGCGCCTTCCTATGGCTCACGCTGATCGAGCAACGGCGGCGGCGGCCGTACGCGAAGCGGCGCTTCCGCAACTACAACCGCGACTTCGGACTATTTTCAGAGACCTTGCAGGCGGTGCAGCCCGTGGTCGAGTACGGGCAATCGGCGCATGTGCTGCGGCGCTACGGCCGGCTTCAACATGAGATCGCCGAGCAGGGGCTGGCCGAAGCGTGCATCGGCGAGCGCTTCGGGTTCCGGCGAAACCTGGCCATTTCGATCGGCAAACGCGTCTGCCAGGGGGTGTGGCTCTGGCAATACCGTCACAACGCTCTGGACGCCGCCATGATCATGTACCTCAACATGCTCACCGAGCAGCTGATGGCCTCCTTCGCCGGCTACGCTTCTCTGCTGGAGCGGATTTATGAGGGGATGGAGCCGACCCGCGTGCTGGTCAAACTGATGAGCGAGCAGCCGGCGATCGCAAGCGACGTCGGGGCCGCGCCGGTGCCGGTCGGCGAGAAAGTGGGCCTGAGGGTTCGCAACGTGTGCTTCCGCTACCCGGGACGCAAGACTTCGGTGTTCCGGAATTTGAACCTGACCGTCGCGCCGGGCACCGTTCTGGCGATTGTCGGGCGGTCCGGCGTCGGAAAGACCACGATACACAACCTGCTGACGCGTCTGTTTGACGTGCAACAAGGTTCGATCGAGATCTGCGGCAAAGACGTCCGGCGATGGCCTCTCCAGCAACTCCGCGGTGTGTTCTCGCATGTCTCCCAGAACGGCGGCGTCTTCTTTTCCGGGATGCGGATAGCGGACGTGATCCGGTTTACGCGGCCGGGCGCCAGTTTGCGCGAAGTGGTGGAGGTGGCCAAGGCGGCGTGCATCCACGACGAGATCTGCCGCATGCCGGAGAAGTACAAGACGCGCGTGGGAGCAAGCGGCGTCAGCCTCTCGAAGGGGCAGCAACAGCGCATCGGGCTGGCCCAGGCGCTGCTAGCCCTCGAGAGCGGCCGGAAGATTATCGTGCTGGACGAATTCACCAGTGCGCTCGATAGCGAAACCGAGAGCCGAATTCTGCAAAACGTGGAGCCGTGGCTGGAAGGCCGGACGGTGATTATCATCGCCCACAGGCTCTCGACGGTGCGGAAGCTGGCCGATCGCGTCGTGGTTCTCGATCGCTCCGGCATTGTCGAACAGGGCACGCATGCCGAACTGATCGCGCTGGGCGGTTGGTACGCCGAGATGGCGCGCTTGCAGGCCGTCGCCGAAGAGGGAGGGGCGCGGCCGGGCAAAGTGTTGCCGCTGGCGCGCGTGGGCTAGTCAAAGGAGCCGATCGGTTCCACCGATCAGGGCCGCGGCGCCATTACCAGGCCGGCGGCGCCCACGATTCCCGATTTGTCCGCAACCTGCTGTTCGACAATCGGGACCTCCCGGCCGAGCAGGCGGCGCGAGCGCGTCCACACCTCTTCCTGCAGAGGAACCAGCAGATCCGCTCCGGCATCCGCAACCTGGCCTCCGAGGATAACCACCTCCGGATCGAACAGGTGCAACAGCCCGGCCACCGCCGCGCCCAGTTTGCGAATCGCCCTGGAGACGATCTCGCGGGCAAGTTCATCCTCCTCGCGGGCGGCCTGGAAAATTGTACGGCAGGTCGCCAATTGCGGCTGTTCGCGGAAGAGGCGCGTCAGCGTGGAAGCACAGCCGCGATGTACGGCCGACCATGCCTCGGCCTCGATCGCGCGCGCGGAGAACACGGTTTCCAGGCATCCGCGGTTCCCGCACGAGCACAAAGCGCCATCGGCTTCGACCGTGAGGTGACCGAGGTGCCCGGCCGCGCCGCTCACGCCGCGCAACAATTGACCATTCACCAGGACGGCGCCGCCCACGCCGGTTCCGAGCGTGAGCATGAGAGCGTGCTCGCGGCCGCGCGCCGCGCCCCAGACCATCTCGCCGGCCATGGCGACGCGCGCGTCGTTATCGGCAAACACCGGGACATCCAGAGGCAGGCCCACCAGGTCGCTCAGGCGGAGCCCCTGCAGATAATGCAGCGCTCCGGGCAGGGTTTCCACTTGCGTGCTGTCCGGATTGATGATTCCTTTGCAGCCGACCCCTACGCCAGCCGGCGCGGCAGTTGCCTCCAGCAGCCAGCGAATGGCATCGTGCAGGGAGGGCACGAAGGCTTCCAGATCGGGCGGGGTTGCAATGGTCCGCGCCGCAAGGATCGCACCCTTGTCGTCGACGATGCCTGCCTTGATCTGCGCAGCGCCAATATCGATGCCTAAGATAACCACGCGAAGGCGTCCTCCTCAGGCACCTGACTGCCCGGCCTGTATTTATGAGACGCGAGTTCCAATATACTGGAGTGACACGGCGGCACGGAATTTCTCTAACCGTTTTTTGACAATCGAATTACTTGACATACTTCGCGGCATCCCTCACGCTGAACGTTTATGCCGCTTCTGCACGTAGTCATCCTGGCTATTATCCAAGGCCTTACGGAATTTTTGCCGATCAGCAGCACGGCTCACCTCTACCTCACTTCGTGGCTGCTGGGGTGGAACGCCGAGTCGCTCGATTTCGACATTTCGCTGCATATCGGCACCCTTCTCGCCGTCCTGATCTACTTCCTGCCGGAGTGGATTCAGATCTTTTCGCAAGCCTTCGGCATCCACAGCGGCCGTGACGAAGAATTGAAACACAATTACACGCTGCTGTGGCTCCTGGCCATCGGCAGCATTCCGGTGGGGATCGCCGGGCTGCTGTTCAACAAGCAAGCCGAAGGCCCTTGGCGCAGCCCGTTTGTGATGGGAACCATGCTCATCGTAATTGGCGTGCTGATGTGGTTCGCAGAGCGCAGCGGACGCCACGTGCGAGGCCTGGGTTCCATCAACTTGCCCGATTCGCTGGTCATCGGACTCTCACAGGCGCTCGCGATCGTGCCGGGGACCTCGCGCAGCGGCATCACCATCAGCACGGGGCTGTTCCGCGACCTGACGCGCGAGAGCGCCGCGCGCTTTTCCTTTCTGCTCTCGACGCCGGCGATTGCGGCTGCAGCCGCCAAGGCTCTGTACGACACCCACAAGGAGAGTGGTCTGCACGGAATTCTCAACACCACATTTATTCTGGGCGTGGTGGTCAGCGCGCTAACGGGCTGTGCAGTTATTGCTTGGTTCCTGTATTACTTGCGTCGCAGCGGGCTTCGTCCGTTTGTGTACTATCGAATCATTTTTGGCATAATAGTGCTTGCTCTGGCTTTCATCCGCCGGCCAGCGTGATGAAGCTCTTGTCGCCGACGCCTCACAAAAGGCTGAACGAAGTCGTGGGCTTTCTGCTTCTTTCGCTCGGCCTGGTAATCCTGTTGAGTCTGGTATCGTACGATACCCATGACCCTTCCTGGGATACGGCGACCGGTACGCGCCCTCTCAACCTGATCGGCTATCCCGGCTCTTACCTTTCGGACCTGCTGTTCCAAACTTTTGGCGTCGGGGCGTTCCTGTTCCCGCTGCTGAGTTTTGCTCTCGCCTGGAAGTGGATCCGCTCCGAGGAACTCGAATCGGGCATCGCAAAGATCGTCGGTGCAGGGCTGTTGGCCATCAGTCTGTGCGCGGGGCTTTCGTTCGTCCCACTGCGCCTGTTCGGCGGCGCGCTGAGGGTCGGCGGCACCCTGGGATACACGCTGGTGCAGTATCTGGTCGCTTCGCTGAACATCGCGGGAGCGATCCTGGCCACTGCCACGATTTTTGTCATCGCGCTATATCTCGTCTCCACCTTCTCGCTATCCAAGCTGGCTGACTGGTTTGCAGGACCGGCGGCGTGGCTGGAGCGCCGCGCGCTGCGCTGGCGTCAGTGGCGGGAACAGTTCCACGCCCGCTCGATGGCGAAGGCGCAGGAACGCGCCCGCCAGCGGGCGGAGCGGCCCGAACCGCGCCGCGGCCGGAAAAAGGAAAGCACGGCGCTGGTTCAACCGGCCGAACTGGAGCAGGCGGCGGATGCCGCGGCCGCTCCCCCATGGGAGGTCGCAAACGACCCCGAGCCACAACCCGAATCTGAATACAGCTCGATTGAAGAGATTCCCATCTGCCCCATCGAGGACTTACAGCCCGACCCACAACCGGTACGGGAGATAACTCCTCCCCCGCCTCCTCCGCCGGCTACCGTCAGCACTCGCGCGGCCGCGCCGGTCTATCGGTTGCCTTCCACGGAACTGCTGAATGAGGCGCCCGGACGCAGCCCGTACGACGAACAGGAACTGAAGGACACCGCGGTACGGATTAAAGCGAAATTTCAGGAGTTCAACGTACTCGGCTCGGTGGTGCAGATCAATCCCGGCCCTGTGGTGACAACCTTCGAATTCAAGCCGGAAGCGGGTATCAAGTACAGCCGGATAACAACGCTCACCGAAGACCTGTGCCTGGGGCTGCAGGCGGAATCGATCCTCATCGAGCGGATCCCCGGCAAACCCACCGTCGGCATCGAAGTGCCCAACACGCGGCGCGAGGTGATCGCGTTGCGACAGATGCTCGAATCCGACGAATTCGGGCAATCGCACTCGCGCCTGACGATTCCTCTCGGAAAAGACATCAACGGGAGAATCCGCGTGGCGGCGCTCGAGACCATGCCGCACCTGCTGATTGCCGGATCCACGGGGTCGGGCAAGAGCGTCATGATCAACTCGATGATCATGTCGATCCTCTACAAGGCCACGCCCGAGGAAGTGCGCCTGATCATGGTCGACCCCAAGCGCGTCGAGTTGGGGATGTACGAGAATATTCCGCATTTGCTCACGCCCGTTATCATCGATCCCAAAAAAGCCACCAATGCGCTGCGCAATGCCGTGCTCGAAATGGAGCGCCGCCTACGCCTGCTCGCCGAGTGCGGTGTGCGCAACATCGATCAATACAACAAGAAGATCCGCAAGCTGCAGCAGGAGCCGCGCGACCTCTTTCCCGATGACGAAGAGACCACGCAGGAGGAACTCAAACCGCTCCCCTACATCCTCATCCTCATCGACGAACTCGCCGACTTGATGATGCTGGAAGGCCGCAACGTGGAAGAAAGCGTCACGCGGCTCGCGCAGATGGCGCGCGCGGTGGGCATGCACCTGGTACTCGCGACGCAGCGTCCCAGCGTTGACGTGATCACCGGGCTCATCAAGGCGAATTTCCCGGCGCGCATCAGTTTCCGGGTGGCCACGCGTGTCGATTCCCGGACCATTCTAGACGTGATGGGAGCCGAGCACCTGCTCGGCAAGGGCGATATGCTGTTCCTGCCGCCGGGCTCCTCGCGGCTCACCCGGCTGCACGGGGCCTTCGTGACCGAGACCGAGATCAATCGCGTCACCGAGTTCTGGAAACAGCAGGCCGCGCCGGAGTACGATCAGTCGTTCCTCATCGCACCGCCGAACGAGGACGGTTCGCTTGGCGAAAACGAACCCGGCGACGAGGAACAGGACCCCATGTACGAAGAGGCAGTGCGGCTGGTGCTGCAAATGGGAAAGGCCTCCACCTCCACCTTGCAGCGCCATTTACGGCTGGGCTACGGGCGCGCCGCGCGGATTCTCGACATGATGCAGCGCGACGGGATTATCGGCGCCCCCGATGGCAGCAAACCCAGAGAAGTACTCAAGCGCCCCGATTGGTTGCGCGAAGTCGAGAGTGAGCTGCGCTAGGCGCGAACGGACTAACTGCCGGAAGAGCGCCGCGCGTGTGGGTGGTGGCAGGGGCAATTTCCGGAAACCCGGCCGCCGCTTCGCGGCAGCGGAGCAGATAGGCGAGTCGGGCGTTTTCCGTCAAGTTGAGAGCCAACAGCCATCTTCCGGATGGCGCGTCAACCTGGTGGTATTCGACCCACCAACGGCGGTCGCTCCTGGAAGTGAAATCTATTTTGTGATAGGATCGCCGGCAACTGTGACTCACTAGGGATGCACGGGTTGTACTCGCGCCGGGAGACGGTCAGTTGAAACCTTGTGCCGCAAGGGATGAGACTGTGATTCGGAGATTCGATCGCCCGATCGTATCACGGCGGAGTCTACTCACCGGCGTGGCAACGATGCCTGCGCTATTCGCCGGGGCTAGCCCGTCGAGTGCTGCTCAGACAGCGGCCGGCAGCACCGCGGAGAAAGAAGTTCAAGCCAATCTCCGAAATGTGAGCGGAACCAGGCTCGTGATGCTTGGCACTGGCGCCGGGCCGAATCCCATGATGCCGGGACGCACACGGAAAATGACTTCTCACCTGATGGTGAACAACTCCGCGGCTTACGTGCTCGATTGCGGGCTCGGCGTCACGAACCAGTTCGGCATTACAGGCGTCCCGTTCACCGCCGTCCGCTCGATCTTCATCACGCATCATCACCCCGACCATAACATCGAATACGGACCTTTCCTTCTCCTGGGCTGGGTACAAGGCATGCATAGCTCGGTGCGCGCATTCGGTCCACCTCCGCTCAAGCAGATGACGGAGGATCTTCTGCGTGCTTACAAAGCAACGATCGATTTCTGGGTGGAGGATTTGAAGGTGAAGCCGCTCACCTCGCCTGGCGTCATCGAAGTCTCGTCGCCAGGCACAGTCATGCAGGACGAGAACGTCAAAGTGAGTGCGGCCATCGTTCAGCACCCTCCCGTACGGCCGGCGTTGGCGTACCGGTTCGATTTCCATGACCGTTCGATCGCGTTTTCCGGTGACACCGCACCAGTCGAGGCTGTGGCGCGGTTGGCCAAGGGGGCGGACATCCTTGTTCATGAGGCGATGTACGTACCTGCACTCGAAGCCTACATCCACGATCGCATTGCCAAAGGATCGCCGATTCGTTTCGACGACTACATGGCGCACATGAAAGTCGATCACACGTCGGCTGAAGATGCCGGCCGCATTGCGA
>CAYMHP010000035.1:0-27667 GCA_964390225.1 uncultured Solibacteraceae bacterium | reverse complement strand
AGCACTGGGACGTGCTGCGCAGCGATAATGCCGGCGACTCCTGGCAGGAGGTCAACGGAAACCTCCCCACCGATACCGGGGCTGACGATGGACGCAGAGCCTTCGGGTTTGTCATCGATGTCGATGCCAACCAGCCGGAAACGATCTATGTCGTTCCCATCAAGAGCGACTCGGAACACTTTCCGCATAACGGAGCCCTGCGCGTCTTCCGGAGCCGGACCGGTGGGAAGGAATGGGAGCCGCTGACCAAAGGTCTGCCGCAAACTAATTGCTACGTCAACGTGCTGCGCGACGCTATGTCGGTAGATGCGCTCGACAAATGTGGCATTTACTTCGGGACCACGGGCGGCCAGGTGTATGCGTCCCCCGACGCCGGGGAGAACTGGGCGCCGATCGTCCGCGACCTTCCGGCCGTGCTCTCGGTAGAGGTGCAGACGCTGTCATGATCCGGGTCGTGCTCCCGGCGCATTTGCGAACGCTGGCGCGCGTCGATGGCGAGGTGAAACTCGAGATCGCGGGGCCGGTAACCACGTGCTCCGTTCTCGACGCTCTCGAGGCGCGCTATCCGATGCTGCAGGGAACTCTCCGCGATCACGTCACCCGGCAACGGCGGCCCTACGTGCGCTTCTTCGCTTGCGAGGAGGATCTCTCGTTTGAATCGCCCGATGCCCCGCTGCCTGCAGCGGTCGCGGCCGGCACGGAGCCATTCCTCATCGTCGGGGCGATTGCCGGCGGATAACCGGGAAGCCCGGAATAGCTCGACCGGGTCATCTCGCGCTGACCGATCCCGACTAGAATAGGGAGAATCAAAACAGTCGGCATAAAGCGCCGGGCTGCTTACGCATTCCGGTATTGGCTCGTTCGTAGCTTGTGCCTTCGTAGCGAGGAGAGGATCCGATGAAACTTTCGAGAGTACGCTGCCTTGCCGGCACGCTTCTGCTGGCCGGCGGAACGGGGCTGTTATCGGCGGAGTCGATCAACCCGGCGACAATGCCGCAAACCGCACCGATGAACGCACGGGAAAAGAAAAACCTCGACATGGTTCTGACGTGGTGGCGCGAGGTGATTCAGGGCGGCCACCTGGAGCTCACTTCCAAGTACCAGGCGGAAGACTACATCCAGCACAACCCGAACGTCCCCACTGGGCGCGAGGGATTCGTTCAATTCTTCAGCAAGTTCGCCAAACCCCAGAACCCGATCCCGACGACTCTGAAAAATCCGCCGGTCGTCCAAGGCGCAAAGGGCGACTACGTCTGGCTGATCTGGGAGACGGAACAGAAGGATCCGCGCGACGCGTCAAAGACCTACCACTCCAACAGCTTTGATGTGCTGCGAATCCAAAACGGCAAGGTCCAGGAGCACTGGGATAGTGCACAGAAGATGCCGGGCTCCGGAAACGTACCTACAGGGGTATCGCCCAAGCCGCCCATGCAGTGGAACACCGGCAAGCTCTCGAAAGAGGAGGAGAAAAACCTGGCGTTGGGCACGGAAGAGTTGAAGGACATGCTGCAGTACGGCCACCTGGAACTGGCCGACAAAACCATGGACCCCGGTTACATCCAGCACAATCCGAATGTCCCGCAGGGCCGCGACGGCTTCAAGCAGTTCATGAGCCGTATCCCCGGACGCGGACCGGGCGACGCCAAGCCGATCAAGCCCGAGTGGATCAACCCGCCGGTTTTGACGCTGGTCAATGGACCCTATGTTGTTTTCATGTGGGACCGCACTGCGAAAGATCCGGACGATGCCAGCCGCGAATACAAGTGGGATCACTTCGACGTGGTTCGCGTAGAGAACGGCTTGATCAAAGAACACTGGGACGAAGCCCGCATCAACCCGCCGCGCCCCGCCGGACAGAAGCAGTAGAACGGGAGCGAGTATCAGCCGCGGCAGCCCCGGCTGAAGAATGCTGTGCTACCATTCCCTCCAGCCTGCTCCTCGGCAGGCTGGAGGATAGCATGCGCACAATCGGAATCGTTCTCGGCTTCTCTCTGATGTCAACAGCTGCCGTGGCCCAGGAGGGGGCCGGGCAGATGATGAAGACCTTTGCGTCGTCCACCGATGTCGCGGCGCTCATCGCCAAGGCGAAGAGCGAACGCAAAGAGAATCAGCCGATCGTCATCCAACCCATCCTCCGCTTGGCGCCGTATAATGCCAACCTCGAATATCGCGCCTCGGTCGGCCCGGCCTCCGTGCATGAGAAAGAAGCGGAATTGTTTTACGTGATTGACGGCTCCGCGACCATGATGACGGGCGGCAAGCTGGTGAAGGAAAGCCGCACCAACGCCGAGAACCTTACCGGCACGGCGATCGAGGGCGGAATGTCGCGCACGGTCTCGAAGGGAGATTTCATCATCGTTCCCGAAAATACTCCCCACTGGTTCAGCGCCATCAATGGAACCATAATTCTGATGTCTCTGCACGTCCCCAGGCCTGTGGCAGCGCACTAATCGCGCAGTCTGGCTGAAACGATTTTTTTCCAGCGCCGCGCCAGTCAGGGCGCGGGTGTAGCTGGACCGAGTCCTTATGCGCAAGGTGCGGCAGCATCACTGCCGCGGTTGAATCCGTCCGACCACCGCAGCGGCCGGGTAAACCGGGTATCTTTTTTTGGGGGTCGTGCCCGGCTCAGGCCGTCTTAACCCAGATCTTTGCCGCCACGTTGCGCTCCAGTTGCACGCGGCGGCCACCGGCGCGGACCTCAATTTCCGAGTTGGCGCCCAAAACTTCGAGCCGCACGCCCGGGCGGATGCCCTCGCCGTCCAAATACTCCAGCAGCGAGCGATCCCGCTCGAAGACGCTGACTACGGCCAGCCGCTCGTTGCTGCTGGCTTCCTCGAGCGGCTTCAGCCCACGGCGCCGGCGGTCGTGCGGCGAATCCAGCCCAACCCTGTTGCCGTGCGGGCAGGCTCTGCGGCTCCCCAGCCTTTCCACCAGTTTGCGCTCGAAATCGGCCGATACGGCGTGCTCCAGTTGTTCCGCCTCGTCATGCACCTTATACCATTCGAGGCCGAATATCTCGGTAAGCATCCGCTCGATCAGATTGTGCCGGTTGAGCAGGCGGTTTGCAATCTCGCGTCCCGCCGGGGTCAGAGTGAGTTGCCCCTCTTTCGCCACGCGGATCAATTCATCGCGCTTCAGACGCTTGATGGCCATGGTCACGGCCGGCGCGGAAACGCCCAGCCAGCGCGTCAGGGTCACCGCCTTGACGACCTCTCCCTCGGATTCGGCCTCGGCGATAGCCTTCAGGTAATTTTCCTTGGAGATGGTAATCCGCACGCGCGTGTTTCGATTTTATCGCGGGACTCCCGCCCGCCGCGCCGCAGGGTCTGCTCCTAAACTACAGAAACCGCAGTAGAGCCTTGCCCACTTACCCGACTTAAACTGGCGACAGGGTGATTTTATGCAGAAGTCTGTCTGGGTCGCGGCGCTGGCCTGTTGCGCCGCAATCGCCGCCGATCGAACCAGGCTGAACGGCACCTGGCAGTTGGATTCATCTCAGAGCCAGGTCAGTGGGGAGAGACCGAAATCCGAAACGCTCACCATCGATCAGAAGGACGGCTCGTTTGACCTCACTCAGGCAATCGTAGCGGCGAATGGGAGCGAAGAGAAGTTCGATATCCAGTGCAATACGCTGGGCAGGGAATGCAAGCTCAAAGAGGACGGCCGCCCGGTTCAAGTCTCGGCCTGGTACAACGGACCGGCCTTGGTGGTGATGGAAACGCATGGGAGCAATGGCGACGCCCTCAAGAAGCGGTTCACCGCCTCCGAGGATGGCAAGACATTAAGCCTGGAGGTGGTGCACATCACTCCGCCGGGCGCGGCTGAACGGTATACGTTCGTCAAGCAGGGCGGGGCTGCAACCGCGGCCAATGCCGCGCCGCCCCGCTGAGCAGCGCGCCTACTTGCGCATCACCAGCACGCGCGACGGGTAAAAACCCTGCCGCAAGGTGTGGTCGTGAACGATCTCGAAGTCCGCGCGCCCCGCGATTTCGGGAACGCGCTGTTCCACCTGGCGTCCCCAAAACGCCGGCGCTACCTTGCCTACGAATCGGTACATCGCGTTGAACAGCGCGGTATTCTCGCCGATCAGCACGAGCGTCAGGCGGCCTTGGCTCCGGAGCACCCGGCGGAACTCGCGTAGCGTGCTTGCGATATCTTCGACCGACAGCAGTTCCAGCAGATAGCAGGCGAATACGGCATCGAACGATTCGTTGCGGAATGGCATATGCCGCGCGTCCACGGCCTGGCAGTGCGCCCGGGCGGCGGGGTACTTCTTGCGCGCGGCGCGCTGCGTCCGCGCCGCCATATTCGGTGACAGGTCCACACCAACCGTCGCGCCCTTCCCATTGGCGCGCACCAGCCGCCGGAACATCTCTCCACTGCCGGTTGCCACTTCCAGCACGTGCATTCCGTCCTGTAGCCCCGATACACCCAAAGCGTACCGGTGCGCACGCGAATGGAAGAACATCGTCGACAGCGGGTAAACCGCGGCCATCCGGTCGTAAACGCGCCGGGTGCGGTCGGCGAGAGTGGCCGGAAGTCCGGTCACAGGCCACGTGCTGATGGATTCTTCAAGTCTGCTCAACTGTATCTCCTCAGGAAATTTTTACGAGACCGCGGCCATGTCTGTCTGCAATTCGGGCACTTCGATTTGTATGCGAGTGCCCCGGCCCGGCTGGCTGTCTATCCACATCCGGTATTGGTTTCCGAACAAAACCTTCAGGCGCTCGTTGACATTGCTGACCCCGATGCCGTGCTCGAGCAGCGTCGCCAGTTTGGCCTCCGCGATGCCGATCCCGTCATCTTCCACCAACAGATGCAGCTTCGACTCGCTGCGCTCGGTCCGGATTCGAATCGTGCCGCCTTCCACCTTGCTGCTCAGCCCGTGCTTGATTGAATTCTCGACCAGCGGCTGCAGCAGCATACTCGGCACGAGCATATCCAGCGTATCTTCCGCGACGTCTCTTTCGAAACAGAGTTTTTCGCCGAATCGCACCACCTCAATCGAGAGGTAGTCCTCAATAAAGCTCAGTTCCTCGCGCAGAGGGCTGAACGCTTCATGCTTCCGCAGAAGCCGGCGCAGCACCTTCGAGAGTTTCACCACCATGACGCGCGCCTGGTTCGGGTCCGTGCGAATCAGCGAGGAGACCGAATTCAATGTATTGAACAGGAAATGCGGGTTGATCTGGCTGGTGAGCGCCGCCAGGCGCGCTTCCACTAGCAGCCGTTCCTGTTCCTCCAGTTTTCGTTCCGTCCGCGTGCTGTTCCAGATCTTCAGCGGGATGGCGACGGCGAACAGAGTCGTTGCGTACAGCGCTACGTAGGTCAGCGGGTGCGGGTGCGGCCAGGCCGGCGCCAGCGTGAAGACGCCCAGGATCTGCCGCAGAAATTCCGCAGCCAGGATCGTGGCGAACAACTCGAAGTGGAACGCCGCGCGGCGGTGATTGCTGCTGGCCTTGAAAAATCGATAGATATTCAAATCGAAGAACGGCGAAAACCGCCAGATCTCTTCGGCATTTGGGGCCAGGTCGCGCAGCAGCCCGCCCAGAACTCCAATGCCCGCAAGCAGCGGCATCATGATCTGTTCGTGCATGAAGAAAGCAGGCAGGGAAATCAGCACGCCCGAAAGCAAGCCCGTGACGTAGCCGCCCAGGAGGCCGGCAATCAGGCTGCCTTCCAGGCCCAGGTCAGCAGCGTGATAGCTGTGGCTCATCACGCGCGTCGCCACGCTGGCGCCGAACACCGCCGAGAGCCACACTGAGAGCGCCAGCCGCTGGTTCAGCGTTCGGCTGTCCTGCATCAGAATCGACTTGAAGGAATTCCAGCGGGCCAGGATGCTGGCAATCGATGCCACCACGCCCAGCTTGATCAGCAGCGAGATCAGGAACCGTTCCAAGTCCGGCATGGGGTGCCGCAAGCCATTATAATAAAAAGACTAGCACTTCCAATAGTTTGAGCATGAACAATTCAACCGCGCTACGCCTGAAAAAGGTGGCCGAGGCAGATTTTCCGACACAATTCGGGTCATTCCGTATCTACGGATTCGAAGGCCGTTGGGACTCCCGCACGGAAGAGGCGGTCGTGCTCAAAATGGGGGACATAAGTGGCGCTCCGCCGCTGATCCGCATCCATTCGCAATGCCTCACCGGCGACGTGTTTCACAGCCTGCGCTGCGATTGCCGCGCGCAACTCGAAATCGCGCTCAAAAGCATCGCTCAGGAGGGCCGCGGGCTGCTGATTTACGAGAATCAGGAGGGCCGCGGCATCGGTCTCATGAACAAGCTCCGGGCCTACGAGTTACAGGACCAGGGCGCCGACACAGTCGAAGCCAACGAGCGGCTGGGGTTCGAAAACGATCTGCGCAGCTATATGCTGCCCGGCGCCATTCTGCAATATTTCGGGATCACAGCGGTCCGCCTGCTTTCCAATAATCCGCAGAAGGTCGCCGCCGTAGAAGGCGCCGGCGTGAAGGTTACCGAGCGCGTGCCGTGTCTCGCCGCCGTTCTCGATAGCCGCGAGGCCTACCTCCGCACCAAGCGCGAGAAGATGGGCCACCTACTGGAAGATTTTTGAAGCGTACCGCGGGCCATCTTTTTCTCGCCGTGCGGTGATGGGGGAATCACTGGCGACACAATCGCCGGCGCTACCGGCCCGTGTACTCTCGTATCTGCGCCGATAGCATGTGTTCCTCTCCAGTGATAAACTGCCGCAATGCTTCGTTCCTTAGGCTTTCTTCTTACTCCTGTGTTGATCGCTATGGGCGCGGATTTGCCGGGCGCCAAGGACCCGCCGGGAATGAAACGGTACGAGGGCAGCGAGATTATCGGGTACCGCGCGCCGCAATTCGAGGAATACCTGCTTCCGCTGGGGCCGCCCACGTCGATGACTCCTCCCGCGTACCAGAAAAGCCAGCGCGTAGAAGGCCAGGTGAGCCGATACACCTATTTGGCTCAACCGGGCCGCACCGCGACAGAGCTGTTTCGAAATTACACGCTGGAATTCCAGCGCCTTGGCCTCGAGACGGTTTACCAGAAGCGGCAAGACGAACGGGGTTGGTTCGGTCCCACCTTCGACACCATCCGCGAAGCCGATGGAATAGGTCAGATTCTGGAATATAACGAGGCAGAAGAGCGCGTGCTCGTCGGCAAGACGCGTTCCGCTAAACCTGCGTACTACTTTGTATTTGTCACGGCTTACAAAGACGGCGTCATTCCGCCGCGGTTAGAGGGCCAGGTGACGAAGGGTCGTGCACTCGCGGAAGTGGTTGCGATCACTCCCGACAGCCTGCAAGAACGAATGACATTGGTGAATGCCGACGAGATGAACAGGCAAATTCGCGAAGCCGGAAAGGCTGTGCTGTACGGGCTCTATTTCGATACGGACAAAGACGCCGTCAGACCGGATTCGCAACCCACTCTCGAGGAGATTGCGAAACTGCTGAGAAGCGACCCAGCGCTGAAGTTGCACGTGGTCGGGCATACCGACAACCAAGGTCGTCCGGAGTACAACTTGGACCTGAGCCGTCGCCGGGCAGCCAGCGTAGTTCGCGAGTTGGTGTCCAAATTCGGTGTCGGCATGGATCGCTTGGATTCGTTCGGCTGTGGGCTGTACGCTCCGGTGGCATCCAATGATGCCGAAGAAGGCCGCGCGAAAAACCGGCGAGTCGAGTTAGTCAAGTGGTAGCCGGAGCAAGGCGGAGTGGCGCGTCTGACCAGATCACAAAGCTGGATGCACCTGACGCGAATCGCCAGCGCTACCTCCCCCCGCCGTTTTGAAGAACTGCGCTGATTTTTTCCACCAGCGCCGCGGCCCGATATGGCTTCTGCAGAAAGCCTGCCAGGCCTTTACCTTCGAAACGCTTCACCGCCTGCATCTCGTTAAACCCGCTGGATAGGATGATCGGCACCTCGGGCGAGAGCGCTTTCATGCGTCCCAGGGTTTCTTCGCCGCTCATCACCGGCATGGTCAAATCCAGAACGACACACCGGATCCGGTCGCGATCGCGCTCGAAGGCATCCAAGCCCCGCGCTCCATCTTCGGCAACCTCAACCGTGTAGCCGTACCGCTCCAACGCTTGTTTCGCCATACCGCGAACCACTTGTTCGTCGTCCACAACCAGGATCAAACCTTCGCCTCGATGAACCGGAACCCGTGCCTCGGTAGGCCGGGGCTTGCTCTCCTTTGCGGCCTCGGCAACGGGGAAGAGAAAGCAGAACACGGTTCCCCGTCCGAGCGTGCTCGAAACCTCGACGGAGCCGCGGTGGCCGCGGACGATCCCAAGCACGGCCGCCAGTCCCAATCCCCGGCCCGTGAACTTGGTTGTGAAGAATGGATCGAAAATCCGGTTCAGGGTGGCCTCGTCCATGCCCGAGCCGGTGTCGCTGACTTCGAACTGGACATACGGCCCCGGCGTCAAATCGTCCGTGCCGACCCCTTTGTGGCTTCGAACATATTCGGCGTCCACCTCTTTGCGCCGCGTCGTGACGGTGAGACTGCCGGCCTTTCCCTCCGGGATTGCTTCTGCGCCGTTGATGATGACGTTCATGATGAGTTGCTGCATTTGAGCGGCATCAGCCTCGATCAACGGGAGCCGTTCGTCCAGGTTGAGCCGTAATTCGACCGTGGACGGAATCGCCGCTTTGATCAGCGGCAGGATGTCGCGGACTCTCTCGGAAATATCGATGTGCTCGAGAACGAAACGGCCCTTACCCGAATAGGCCAGCATCTGCCGCGCCAGTTGGGCCGCCCGCTCGCTGGCCGCGATCACCGCGTCGATCGATTCTTTTGCGGGAGCGTCTGGCGGGAGGTCGTCCAGAGCGATGCTGGCGTTGCCTAGAATACCCGTCAGCAGGTTATTGAAGTCGTGCGCAATTCCGCCCGCCAGAACCCCCAGGCTTTCTAGCTTCTGCGTCTGCCGGATTTGCTCAGCCGTCCGCTTTTGCTCGGTAATGTCGCGGGCCATGTGGGACGCGCCGACGATCTGGCCGGCTTTGTCTCGTATGGGCGAAATCGTGAGCGAGACGTCCACCAGCGAGCCATCCTTCCGCAGTCGAACGGTTTCGAAATGGACAACCCGCTTACCCTGCCGCAGGCGTTCCAGGATGTCGGACTCCTCGTGCTGCCGTTCCGGCGGTAGCAACTCGACCATGGGATGCCCAACAACCTCTTCCGCACGATAGCCGTAAAGCCGTTCCGCGCCCGCGTTCCAGGTCTGGATAATGCCGTCCGGAGATTTACCGATAATCGCATCGTCGGAGGACTCCACGATCGAAGCCAGATAAGCGGCATCCTGCTGAGCGCGCCGGCGCTCCGTAACGTCGCGGAATACCAGCACGACTCCGGCAATTTTGCCGTTTTGAAGGATGGGCGCCGCGCTATCGTCGATCGGCACTTCTGTTCCATCGTGGGCGATGAGAATGCTGTGGTTCGCCAGGCCGATGATGCCGCCCTCGCGCAGCACTCTTTCCACTGGGCTAGGCACGGGTCGACGCGTAAACTCGTTGACGATCTGGAACACCTCGCCGATCGGTTTGCCGACCACCTCCACTTTTGTCCGGCGGAGCAGTGACAGGGCGACAGGATTCGCGAACACGACCCGGCCCTCGACATCCGTCGAGATCACCGCGTCGCCAATGCTGGTGAGCGTCGTCTCCAGCGAGGTCCGTGCGTTCTGCACCTCAAGGTCGCGCGTTTCTATGCGGGCGAGCATTTGGTTAAACGCATCCATCAGGATGCCCAGCTCGTCCTCCGAGTCCTTTTGCACACGAATGCCGTAATCGCCGCTCTCGGAAACGGATCCCGCCGCCCGCGCAAGGCGCGATATCGGACCGGCAATCGCGGCGCGGAGCCGTGACGAGAGCGCAATCGCAACCACGCTCGAGAGCAGGAGAACGAGCACGACCATCGCGCCGTAGAATTGCAGCCGCTCCCGAAGTTCCGCACGATCGTAGAGGATGACAAGGCTTCCAATCCGCCGCCCCTGAAGCAGGATGGGATGGAAAACGTTCAGTCCCTTTCGCGTAGATTCGACCTGCTCTTGCGAACGGGGCGGCGGGCAATGTGTGGCTGATCCGTCGCGCGAGTAATGCGCGAATAGCGTGCCATCCTGCTGATAAAGACAGGCAAGCACCAGGTGAGGGCGCGCGCGCAGCGCCGATAGTGTGTCGGTAGCTACCTGGGGATCGCTGAAGGCGAGCGCCGCCGTACTGTTGTCCCCGACGATACGTGCCAGCGTCGTCAGGTCGCGCTCCATTGCCGTCCGGAAGAGGAGTGAGTCGAGAATCACAATCCCCGCGCCCGCGACCGCCAGCGCAATCGCCGTGGTTGCGATGATGATCAGCAGCAGCTTCTGCCTGATCGGCGCGTTGCGGTAGGCGCTCATAAATTACGTGCTCGCATCGCTTGGCTCAGTTCTCAACCGATCGGGCAACGCCCAACAGACGCGAGCTGACATTCAGGGACGCCTTGGATGCCGCCCGCAGATTAATGTCGAAGCGGACACGCCGGTCCCGCGTCACAAAACCGATCATACCGCCCTCCCGAAGAAAGCTCTCCCTGTCGGCGACGGTCAAAACCCCGGGACCGAGGTCTGAGATCAGAGCGGGCACATCTTTCTGGTTATTGCCGATGAATAGAACCTGGCACGATTTTGGCGCAGGGATTCGCCGGATTCGCCGGACCGCCAGTTTCCTCCCGTTCGCTTCTTCTCCTTCCACGAGTTGATCGAGGATGGGGCCAAACGGATCTTCGCCCAAAACGCAAATGGTAATGGGCGCCGTCGCGTCCGGAAATGCGCCGGGCGGCCACTGCACGAACTTCGTGAAATTCAGCAGAAAGGCCGCCTTCACCTGATATTCGCCGGGTTGGTCGCCTATCTGCGCACGGAGCTGGAGCGCGACACTCGCCAACATACAAAGGGAGACGGTGGCATACCGCAGTGCTCCCGAACACCGCTCGAACTGGGCTCTGCCGGTCACGGCCTCCACGCCAGGTTCAAGGTCTTCAGCCTTGTCGCTCCGCCGGCGTCCTGCGCTTGCGCATTGCCTTTCAGCAGCGGGACCCCAACGGCCAGCAGAATACAGAAAAGTGACGCAGAGTGGGCCTTGAGCCGAACCAAGTGCGCCTCCGAAACGTAATCGATCGAGAACGATTTTAAATGAGAATCCTTACAGTATGAGGGTTGGATTACGGGAGCTTCAATCGGCTAAATCACATACGTGCGGAAACACACAGGAGCGCCGGCGATCTCTTCGCCGCCTCTAGCTCTTCAGCCGCGTCCCGTCAGGGCGCGGGTCCCATTCACGGGTTGGGGCGCCTGGATTGGGATCGGTAGAGTCCGGATCTTCTGCTATTCCATTCCCATGGTTAAATAGCGCAGCTTCCCCTCGCGCTCGACCTGCAGCACTAGCGGATCGGTCTCTTTCAGCCCGTCTACAGCCGAGCGCAAGGCATCGATACTGGTCACCGGGGTCGTGTTCACGGTATAAATGACGTCGCCGATCTGCAGCCGGTCGCCGGTATACGCCGGCTCACCGGTGCGCGCGGCCACCACTACGCCGTACTTCTTGCGAATCTCGGGCAGCATCTCCGCGATCTGCCGGTCGATCGCGACTCCGAGTATCCCGAGCTTCGGAAGCATGTTCTTCACCGGGTCCACCAGGTCGGCGAAGCGTTCGGGGTCGCCTTCCTGTTCCACTACGGGCACCATATACGTCAGCTTCGAGCCGTTTCGCTGAACCTCGATGTTGACCTTCTGGCCGACCCGATAGCGATAAAGATTCACCTCCAGTTGCCGGGCGTTCTCCATGGGCTTGCCGTTGAGGCTGACGACGATGTCTCCCACTTGCAAGCCGGCATCCTCAGCCGGCCCATCCGGCGCCACGTCGGAGACGAGAACGCCCCAGTCCTGCGGCAGGCGCAGTCCGGCGGCGAGTCCCGTCGTGATCGTCTGTGTGGAGATCCCGATCTCGCTGCGGTGCACGTGCCCTTCCTCCTTCAACTGCCGGAACACGTTGCTGATGATGTTGCTCGGAATCGCAAATCCCAGACCCTCGCTGCCCCCCGATTGCGAAAGGATAAATGTGTTGATCCCCATGACGCGACCGTCGGCGTTCACCAGCGGCCCGCCGCTGTTGCCCGGGTTGATCGGGGCATCGGTCTGGACGTAGATCATGGGATCGTCCGGCCGGATTTGTCTCGCCACGGAACTCACCACGCCCATGCTGACGGAACTGTCCAGGCCCATCGGGTTGCCGAATGCCAGCACCAACTGCCCCTGCCGGAGAGAATCGGAGTCGCCCAAGTCGAGGTGCGGGAGCCCCGTTTCCTCTACTTTCAGCAGTGCAATGTCGCTGTCGCGGTCGACGCCTACGATTTTGGCATCCACAGTCTTTCCGGCAGGTTGCAGGATGGAGTGGCCGGTACCCTTCGAAGGAAAGCGCACCCGCACGTGTCGAGCATTCGACACGACGTGACCATTGGTGACGATGTAACCATCTTCGGTCAGGACGACGCCGGAACCCGTGTCCCGCTGCCGCGTAACCACGCCTTCCTTGGTGCCGCTTTGCCCCTCGTCGCTCAACGTGTATCCGGTGGCGAAAATCTGCACCACCGAGCGTCCAACGTCCCTCGATAGGCTTTCGACCGAGGTGCTGAACTCGTGGAGCGAGTCCAGGCGCTTTTCAGCCGTCGCGTTGCCAGGCGCGGTTGCTGGGCGCTGCTGCGCCAGAGCGACGGAGCATATCACCAGGAAGACACCGAGTGATCTCATAACCGGAAGCGTAGCAAGTTCATAGCCTTTGCGCCTGCATGCCCCGCTATCATGGGGAGGAAAGCCCCGAATGAGCGAAACTGGTTCGCGTAAGAAATTGACCGCACACGTAAAAGCCGCGGGTTGAGCTTCCAAGCTGAGTCCAAAGGTTTTGGACAAGGTCTTGGCCACGGTCCCCCGCTGGGCCGATGAAAACGTGCTGGTTGGGTTTGATACTGCCGACGATGCCGGCGTGTACAAGCTAACGGCGGAGCTCGCCCTTGTGCAGACGGTCGATTTTTTCACGCCGATAGTGGACGACCCCTACACCTTCGGGGCCATCGCCGCCGCCAATGCCCTCAGCGATGTCTACGCTATGGGGGGCCGCCCCATCTCCGCATTGTCCATCGTCGCGTATCCTGGGAAGAGCGACTTGGCCGATCTCGAGCAAATTCTGAAAGGGGGGGCTGAAAAGATGCACGAAGCCTCTTGCACGGTGCTTGGCGGCCACAGTATCGCCGACGACGAAATCAAGTTCGGCTACGCAGTAACAGGCACGGTCCATCCCGCGCGTGTGAAGGCCAATGCTGGCGCGCGTCCCGGCGATATGCTCGTGTTCACCAAGCGTCTCGGCACGGGGGTTATCGCCACCGCGCTCAAGCGCGGCATCGCGGTTACCGGAGATGTCGAGGAGGCGATCCGCTCCATGCTCACGCTCAACCGCCGTGCTTGCGAGGAGATGCTGCAGTTCGAAGTACACGGCTGCACCGATGTCACCGGATTCGGCCTGATCGGTCATGCCCGCGAGATGGCGCTGGCCAGCGAGGTCACTCTCGAAATCGAAGTCGACCGGGTGCGGTTCCTTCCCGGCGCGCTGGATTATGCGCGGCAAGGCGCGCTGGCCGGCGGGCTGCACAACAACCGCGAATTCGCCTCCTGTGTGGTCGAGAGCGTCCGCCAAGTCCCCCGCGAAGCCGAAGATCTCCTTTACGATCCGCAAACCTCGGGAGGACTCCTGATCACCCTCCCCGAAGACGACGCCGGCGCGCTCGAGCGCTCCTTCGATGCGGCTTACCGCATCGGGCGTGTGCTTCCGCGCGGCCCGAAAGCTATACGATTGGTATGAACGGCATGGATGCAAATCCGATCATCGTCGCGCTCGATTTCGAATCTGCCGAAGAGGCCTCGGCCTTGGTGGAGCGCCTCGGTACCCGGATCGACTTCTACAAGGTTGGCATGGAACTCTATGCCGCGGCCGGAATGCCCTTCGTCAAGGATCTGCGCGCTCAGGGTAAACGCGTCTTTCTGGACATGAAGTTTTACGACATCCCGGAGACGGTACGCCGCGCCGTCTGCCAGGTGGCGCGCTCCGGCGTTCAGTTTCTGACCGTGCACGGCAGCGACGCCGTGATGCGCGCGGCAGTCGAAGGTCGCGCCGGGTCCAATCTCAAGCTGCTGGCCGTTACCGTGCTAACGAGCTTCGATCGCCAGGATCTCGAAGATCTTGGGTACCCTTGTGCGCCGGCGGACTTGGTCGATTTGCGGGTTCGCAAGGGACTGGCGGCCGGGGTGGATGGCTTTGTCGCTTCGCCTCTCGATGCCGCTCGCCTGCGCCAGATCGCCGGATCGGGCGCGATCCTGGTCACACCCGGGGTACGCTCCGCCGGGAGCGATAAAGGCGATCAGAAGCGAGTGGCCACCCCTGCCGAGGCAATCCGTGACGGTGCCGACTTCGTCGTCATGGGTCGCCAGATCACCCGCGCACCCGATCCCGTAACCGAGGTGCAGCGGGTTCTGGACGAAATCGCTTCGGCATGAAGCCCGGCGCCATTCACATCGGCACCTCCGGATTCCACTACAAACACTGGCGCGGTCCCTTTTACCCGGAAAAGCTTCCGGCCTCGAAGTGGCTTGACTTCTACGCGCAGCACTTTGACACTGTCGAACTCAACAACACGTTTTACCGTCTCCCGCTCGAGACCGGCCTGAATAGCTGGCGCGAGGCCACGCCGAAAGGGTTCTGCTTCGCCGTCAAAGGCAGCCGGTTTTTGACTCACATGAAGAAGCTGAAGGATCCCGTTGCGGGTGTGGAAAAATTCTTCGAGCGCGTGGATCTGCTCGGAACGAAGCTGGGTCCCATCCTCTTCCAACTCCCACCCTGGTGGGAAGTGGACATCGAACGCCTGGACGAATTCTTAGCGGTTCTTCCGCGCGGCCACCGCTACGCCTTCGAACTCCGTAACCAGACTTGGCACACCCAAGATGTCTATCGGGTATTGCGTCGGCACAACGCCGCGTTCTGCATTTACGAGATCGCCGGGTTCTATTCGGGAATCGAGATCACCGCCAACTTCACCTATGTGCGCCTCCACGGGCCGGGTGGGGCGTACCAGGGCAGTTACGCAGGCGAAACGCTGGAGCAGTGGGCTGCTCGCATCCGCAACTGGCAGAACGAATTGCGGGCGGTCTACATCTACTTCGATAACGACCAGGCCGCTTATGCCGTAGAGAACGCCCGCACGCTGAAACAGCTTGTTCAGCCAAGGCCGTGACCTCGCGGGCTGCCTACGGATTGGCGGAAGTCGGCGGAGTCGCCGGCTTCGCGGCGGCCGAGGCTTCGCGCTTCGGCCCCAGTCCCAGCGCGATCAACGACATGGCGTTGACCTTGCCCGTGGCGTCCAAGTTCTGATCCGTCTGGAACTTCTTTAGCGCCTCTACCGAGGCATCGTTCCATTGACCGGTGGCCTGCTCGGCGGGGAGGTAGCCCTTAGCCGCCAACGCCTCCTGGATCTGCTTGTACCGCTCTGGCGTGGGCGCCATCTGCCGCGGCCGGGTGCTGGCGCGCACTGGCGCCTTCTTCCCGCGTTTCGAAGCCGCAGCCTTGGAGGAACCGGTACGGCGCACGGTGGCGGATTTCGTTGCCCCGCGCGACTTCGCCGTGGCCGTAGATTTCTTGGCTGTCGCAGATTTCGCAGTGACCGCGGGCTTCGTCCCGGCCTTCCGGACGGACTTTTTTTTGGTTGCGCCGGTGGCGGTGAACGCCAGCAGGACGATGCTCAATCCGGCGGCGAGCCAGGTGATCTTGCGCATGATTAATCCTAGTGTAACAAGGCGTTCCGCAGACGTAGTGAGGGGTCAATCGGGCAAATCTCTGAAAAGAAAAAGGGCGGCCGGAATTACCCGGCCGCCCGATAGGCAAATCGCTAGAAAAGCGGCTACTGTACGCTGCTCGGCAGCGTGCCGGCCACGTACTGCGGCTCCCATTCGCGGTTGCGGCCCTGGCGCAGAATACGGAAGGCCACCGCATCGCCCGGCTTGAGGGTGTTCTGGATGCGCCGCACGTCGTCGTACGTATTCACCGGTTGGCGGTTGATCGAAAGGATGATGTCCTTCGGCGCCAGTCCGATATCCTCGGCAAAGGAATCCGGCTCGACCGAGGCGATCTGGACGCCGCCTCGCTCCTTGATTCCCAGGTTCTGCCGCTGCTGGTCGGTCAGGTTTTGGATCGACATCCCGAACTTGGCCGTAGTTTCTTCCGCCTTGCCCGGTTCGTCCTTGCTTCCGTTGCCGAACCGATCCGGGAAGATCTGGGCGAGGTCGCCCACGACCACCTTTAAGTTTTCGCGCTTGCCTTCCCGGATTACCGTCAGGTTCAACGGCGTGCCGACCGGCGTAGCGGTGACGGTGTTGACCAATTCGCTGCCGTCGTGGATCGGCTTGCCGTTGATCGAGGTGATGATGTCGCCTTCCTTCATGCCAGCCTTCTCGGAGGGACCGCCGGGCGCGACCGACTGCACGAACACCCCTTCGTTCACGCCGTACGACTTGAGAAGGGCGCGCGCGCGGTCGCTATCGGACGGGATGAACGAAACACCGATGGAGCCGCGGGTGACCTTCCCGGTCTTGATGATGTCGTTGTAAACTTGCGCCGCTGTGTTGATCGGCATGGCGAAACCAATACCCTGATATCCGCCGGAACGCGAAGCGATCGCTGTGTTGATGCCAATCACTTCGCCACGAATGTTGAGCAGCGGGCCGCCGCTATTACCTGGATTGATGGCCGCGTCGGTCTGCAGGAAATGCTGGAACTGCTGGTTCGGGTCGACATCGCGCTCCTTGGCGCTGATGATGCCGGCCGTGACCGTCGCCTGGAAGCCGAATGGCGAGCCGATCGCCACCGCCCAGTCGCCCACCTGAACCGCATCGGAGTTACCGATCTTAGCCGGGACCAGGTTGTGCTTGCCTTCCACGCGAATGACCGCCAAATCGGTAGGAGCATCGACCCCGACGACCTTGGCATCGTATTCCATCGGATCGCCGGCGAACTTCACCTGGATGCGGTCCGCTTTGTCCACGACATGGTTGTTGGTCAGGATGTACCCGGCCTTATCCACGACAACGCCCGATCCCAGCGCGAACCCGCGTCGCTGCGGCAGTTCCGGGTTGCCGTCGCCTCCGCCCCCAAAGGGGTTGCCGCCGAAGAAGCGGTAGAGAAATTCATTCATCCCGTTATCGTCGCCTTGGTCGTCATCGTCAGGCGGGGTCACTTGACGGCGCCGGCCGCCATTGTTTCGGGCCTGAGCAGGCCCCTTGGGACGATATTCGGTCGAGATGTTAACTACCGAAGGCTCCACCATCTTGGCGATCTGCGTAAACGTGTTGGATAGTTCAACGGGGTTGGGGATGGTGAGCGGTGTCGCTCCAGGCGCCACCGTGGTTGTGTCTTTGGCTGCCTTCACGCTGGAGTTGATAAGGGTGCCGATCACGATTCCGATCGACAGCGTGAAGAGGATCAGCGTAAACGAAAGGAACTTCTGTGTGCGCAACTTGTCGAAGAAACTCATGGACTTACGTAACTCCTCTGCGGAATTGCCCTGGAGATATTATAATCCCCGGCCGCACTAGCTTGATGGATGTTGACGCGCATTGAGCGGTTTCAACTCAACCAGCAAAACTCCAGCCAAAATGAGAACCGCACCTGCGGCAGCGCGCCCGGCCAGCCCTTCTCCAATCAAGAAGTACGATGTGAGCCAGGCAAAAACCGGTTCCAATGTGTAGATCAGGGCGGTTCTGGTGGACGTCGTGTAATGCTGGGCCCAGGCCTGCACCGTAAAGGCCACCGCCGTCGCCAGGATTCCAGTGACCAGTATGGCGTAGATGACTGAAGGCCGCCACTCTAAACGGATAGGTTCCACCCACCGGAACAGTGCCGCGCCCAACACCGCGGCGGTAGTTATCTGCGTCACGGACAGCAGCTCAAAGCCCGCCTTTTCGGAATAGTGCCCCAGGGTAACGATATGGGCTGCGAATGCAACTGCACAAAACACGGTGAGAATGTCGCCGCGGTTCATCGATTCGATCGGGCCCTCTAGGGTCATCAGGCCGAGGCCAACGGTCGCTGTCAAAATGCCCACGATCTCCGAGGCCTGCGGTCTGTTCCGATAGACGATGGCAGCCAGCAAAGGTACCATCACCGAGGTCAAGCCTGTGAGAAAGGCCGATTTGGGGGCCGTTGTGAACTGGAGCCCCACGGTTTGTAGCACGTAGCCGGCAAACAGAAATATGCCGACCAGGACGCCACCCGCGATGCCTGTCCCGGAAGGCTTCTGCTTGAGGCGGCTGTGGAAGACCAGAACCAAGGCCAGCGCCGCCAGGGAAAAGCGCAGAGCCAGGAAGAGCGTTGGCGAGATGCTCGCCAGGGCGGACTTCACCAAAGTAAATGTCGTGCCCCAGACTATGGTGTTGCCGACCAGGGCCGCGTCCGCCCTGCGCCGATTCACTGCCGGCTCGCTCCGGGTTCGCGCATGAGCAGCAGCAGAAGAAGCAGGATGCGTTTGAGGCCCAGATCGCGCCCTTCAGGCCGGTACCACTCCTGGCTTGTGTGGGCGCCGCCTCCGAGACCGCCGGCCCCTATCGCCAGCGCCGGGATGCCGATCGACATGGGAATATTCGCGTCCGTGGAGGAACAGTCGAGATGAGAGCGGATGCCCAGGTGCGCGTCGACGGAACGCACGTACTGCAGAATGGCGGCATCCTCGGGTAAAGCGGCGGCGGGACGCGAGCCGATTTCCCGCAATTTGACCGAGATCTTGCCGGCGGTGGCGCGCTGGTTTTCCGCATCGCGGGCGCGGTCGACGGCGTTCGAGAGAATCTCCACCAGCTCGTCCATCTTCTCGTTGCTTTCGGACCGGATGTCCACCTTCGCGCGCGCGGTCTGCGCAATCGCATTGACGCTCGAGCCGCCTTCGATCAGCCCGACGTTGATGGCCGACTTGGGTGTGCCTTCGAGACGGGTTTCGGAGAACAAGGTCACTGCCCGGCAGAGCGCGTGCACCGGGTTGCCCAGCCCGTAATCGCTCCAGCTATGTCCACCGGGTCCTGTGCATATCACTTCGAAGCGCCGGCTCCCCAGCGCCCGCGTCGTAATGTGATCGGTGTTTGCGCCATCGGCGACCACAAACGCTTGGATCTTCCGGGCGAACGGAGACTGCTTGCTGCAAAGGTGGCGCATGCCGACGAGATTGCCTTCGCCTTCTTCGCCAACGTTGGCGACCAGCAGAAGGTCCGCGCGAAGCTCCGGTATCTTCTGGCAGTGCTTCCAGGCGCGCGCCACGGCCAGCAGCGCGGCCAATCCGGCGCCGTTGTCGGATACTCCGGGACCGCGGAACCGTCCATCGGCTTCGACGCTGATATCGTCCTTGTTGCGCGGGGCGATGACCGTATCGAGGTGCGCCGTGAGCGCGACGTAGGGACCGCTGCCGCTGGAGGCGATCACGTTGCCCGCGCGATCGGCCGAGGCCTCCCATCCCAAGGCACGAAACTGCTCGATGAACCATGCAGCGCGCTCGCCTTCCAGAAACGTCGGCGCCGGAATGCGACAGAGCTGCACGTGGATTTCGTTGATCCAGTGTTTTTCCCTGGTGAAGACCTGAAGGCAGTCGCGCACTTCCCGGGTTTCGGCTATGTCGCTGACGTTCATCCCCGCCGGTGCGGTGTTGGCTGCCATTCTCCTGCCAGTGTAGCAATGGCAATAGGGTAGGCTCGGTAGTTTTAGAAACTGATCTGCGTCTGAGCCAGAAAGATACTGGTGAATCCAACTGGCCCCTGATCGTGCTGTACCCCCGTGTTGATGCCTACTTTCAGGTACTTCGACCAGTAGTAATTGGCTCCGGCTTCGTAGGAGATCGAGGTGGTGTTGGCCCTTCGCGCGTTACTGGTGTACCAGTCGGCGCGGAGAATGCCCTCCCAATGCGGGGAAAAGCGCCACGCTCCCATTCCGTAGCCGCCGCGCCGGATCAATTTCCCGTCCCGCGCCCAGATTTGTTCGGCTCGGAGGAGCAGCGGCCCGCGCGTATAGCTTCCTTCCAGCTCCTGACGCCGTTTTTCGAGACGCGCGGGCGCGGAGAAGCTGCCGTACCAGTCGCCCCCTACGGTCAACCCATGCACCGGATGGTAGAGCAGCCGTGCGGCGGTCGCCCGGTAGTGAAGCGCCGGTGAGTAAATCAGGGTTTGGCCGCGGAACACACCGGCGACGTATTCCACGATGGGTCCATTGCCTTGGTGCAAGCTGCCCGACACCTGCACGCCCACGTCCCGTCCCTGCACGCCGGTGTCGCGGCCCGGCGCCAAGGCCAGCACGGCTCGCGCGCGGGAGATGGGCGGATTGAGCCGGTCGGCCCCGATACTCTCAGCGCTGAACGGAATCTTGAATTGGCCACCGGTGAGCGTGAATTCCCGGCGCGGCTTCCAGGTGATACTGGCATCCATTAAGTAGGGTGTTTTGGCGATATCTACCTGAACGGTGTAGGCGAAGTTAGCGAGGGGATCCCCCGAGATGGCGATGCGCGCGCGGCGGATCTCCAGCCGATCGACGGTGCTTCCCTGATTCGTAAAGCGGCCCTGGATGTAGCCGCTTACTTGGAAAGCCTGCTGGGCCTGGGCCGAAGCACAGGTTAGAAAGAGAAGAAGGAGGCGCCTCCCGGAAACGAACACCTATCCTAGTGTGCCTGTTCTGGTTGGGGCACCGCAAGAACAGCGTCAGCCTGGCGCTGTCGAGGTCGCTAAAACGGGCCATTAATGGCCCGGCTGAAAGGCTGGTTTTCAGCCGGGCAGTTATGCCACAATGACCGCCGGCGTTACCGCCGGGGCTGAAACGCCTCCGAGATTTCAGCCGCGTCCCGTCAGGGGCGCGGGTTTGCATTTTGAAAATCATCGCGCGCGGTTTGCTTTGACCGAGCCGGTACAATCTGGGTATGAGGGATGCGGCGCTGCTCGATCACATCTCGCGGCTGCCGCATGCTCGCGGCAATTTCAAACAGCTGGTACGGGAGCTGGGGGCGAAAGGGGCCAGCCGCGAAGACCTGGAGAACGCGCTTGCGCGTCTGACCGCCCGCGGCGATCTGATCGAGATCCGTTCAGGGCACTTCGCCGTAACCGCACGCAGCCGCGACTACGCGGTGGGGCGGCTGCACATGCACCGGGAGGGCTACGGTTTCCTGATCTCCGAGCTGCCCCTCGACGGAGTTACGGGCGACGTATTTATCCCTCCCGCGTCAGCGGAGACGGCCATGCACGGCGACCGCATTGTCGTGCGGATCGGGCGCATCGAAGCGGACGGCCGCGCCGAGGGCGAAATCGTAAAAGTTTTGAAGCGCGCGCAGGCGACCGTGGTCGGCGAGTTTCGCATCGGGCGCCGCGGCCAGTATGTGGTTCCGCACGACGAGCGCATCCAGCAATGGATCGAAATCCCCGATGGCCTGGAGTTTCCGCCGTCGGAGAGTTCCGGGGATCGCATCGGAGTGACGGCGCCGCGCGTTTCCTCCATCGAAGAGTTGGAGGGAATGATCGTCAACGTGGAGTTGCTGGAGTATCCGGAGCGCGGCTCGAGCCCGGTGGGGCGTGTCGTCGAAATCCTGGGAAATCCGGACGATTTCGGCGTCGATGTCGAGATCGTCATCCGCAAGCACCACCTGCCGCACCATTTTCCTCCCGAAGTGGTGGAGCAGGCGGAATCCATCCCCAACGTAATATCCGCTCGCGAACTGGAGGGCAGGGAAGACTTCCGCTCGCTTGACATCGTTACGATCGACGGAGAGACGGCGCGCGACTTCGACGATGCTGTTTGGGTGGATCGCCTTTCGAATGGAAATTACGCGCTCCACGTCCATATCGCCGATGTCAGCCATTACGTGAGGGTGGGCACTGCCATCGATGCCGAGGCGCGGCTGCGCGGCACTAGCGTGTACTTCCCGGATCGCGCCGTGCCTATGCTGCCGTTCGAGCTCTCGACAAACATCTGCTCGCTCAACCCGCAGGCGGATCGGCTGGTGCTCTCGGCGCTGTTGGAAATCGATCATCGCGGGGAAGTCGTCGGGCAGGAGCTTACCACGGGAGTGATTCGCAGCGTGGAGCGGATGACGTACACCAACGTGCATCTGCTGCTCGAGGGCGATGCCGGACTGCGCGACCGCTACCGGCGCTTGGTGGAGCGTTTCGAGCTGATGCGCGAGCTCGCGCTGATTCTGAACCGCAAACGGGTGCGCCGCGGTTCCATCGATTTCGACCTTCCCGAGCCGCTGGTCGAGTTCGATCAATGGGGTGCGATGACGGGAGTGACGCGCGCTCCGCGGAATATCGCGCATCGCCTGATCGAGGAGTTCATGCTGGCGGCCAACGAGGCCGTCGCTTCGCACCTGGAGAGCGCCGGGATCGCGTCCATCTATCGGATTCACGAGAAGCCCGATGCCAAACGCGTGATGGAGTTCGAGGAGGTGGCCGCGCATTTCGGCTACTCCCTCGGGATCGGGGCGGTCCCGGTGAAGAAATTCCGCATGACGGACCGGCACCGCGACGGCACGAAACGGCACCGCGAAATCGTTATGGCGGATTCCAGCGTCGAGATTTCTTCGCGGCACTATCAGCGGCTGGTAGGAAAGATCGAGGGCAAGCCGGAAGAGCGCATCCTCAGCTACCTGATGCTCCGCTCGCTCAAACAGGCGCGATACAGCGTGGAAAACGCAGGGCACTTCGCGCTGGCGGCCGACACCTATACGCACTTCACATCGCCCATACGGCGCTATCCCGATCTGGAGATCCACCGGCTGCTGCGTGCTGCGCTCACGGGCAAAACGACTCCGCCCGAGAGCGAACTGACCGCTATCGCGGAAGAATGTTCCCAGAGCGAACGCCGGGCCGCGGACGCAGAACGCGAACTGGTGGAATGGAAAAAAGTAAAGTTCATGGCGGAGCGGATCGGGCAGGATTTCGACGCGCTGGTGATCAGCGCGGCTAAGTACGGGCTCTTTGTCGAGCTGGCGGATCTGTTCATCGAGGGTCTGGTGCCCATCGACACCCTCCCGGGCGACCAGTACACGTATCAGGAGAACGTCCGCAAGATCGTCGGCAAGCGAACCGGCCGCGCCTTCTCCATAGGCGACCGTGTGCGAGTGATTCTCGATCGCGTGGACGCCAACGAGCGCAAGCTGCAGTTCTCGTTATTGGAAGAGGAGCGCGAACGATCGCGCGTGAAGCGTCCCGAGCCCGGCTCCCGGCGGAGGGCGCCGCGGCGCTCCGGCAAGCGACCCCGCTGATCGCTGCGGCGGGTGTACCCTGAAAACGTGATGCGTCCGCTTTATCGGGGTGCTCTGGGCAATTGTGATTGCGTCCGGAGGGCCGCAGACCGACGTTCCGGGGTCCAAAGCCATCGAGCTGCAGATCAAAAGCCTGCGGTCCCTGGCGGACGACGTCCGGGCCGTCGCAACGCGCAGACTCGCACTCGAAATCCGAGACCTGCCGGCTTCGACCGACAAGGTGTCGCTGGCTGTGGCGCTTTCCAATCTCTCGACCGAGGGCGATTTCGGGCACGACACGCTGCAGGAGGTGGCAAACACGCTCGCTGTGGTGGTTCAGGAATTGCCTCCAAGTACAGAAGCGTATGCGGAACTGGCGCGACTCGTTCATTACGAGCACGTCAACGCATCCCAGGATGCCCAACTCTCCGCTGAGCTGGCGAAATTGGACGCCGATTACCGGGCCCGCCAGGATGGCGATTTTACCCTGCCCGATCTGCGAGGAAAGAGCTGGACTCTGAGACGGCTGCGTGGGAACGTGGTGCTCGTAAATTTTTGGGCGACGTGGTGTCCGCCGTGCCGCAAGGAGATGCCGGATTTGGAAAAGTTGTATCAGCGCTTCAAACCGCAAGGTCTTATCATCCTGGCGATTTCCGACGAACCTTCAGCGAAGGTCGCGCCCTTTATCGAGCAGAACCAATACACTTACCCCATCCTGCTGGATTCCGGCCGTAAAGTGCATGAGCGGTTCCGGATTCAGGGCATTCCGAAATCCCTGGTTTATGACCGCGACGGCAAGCTTGTGGCCGAGTCCCCCGATATGCGAACCTCACGGCAGTTCCTGGAGATGCTCAGCCAGGCAGGACTGCACTAGAGCTTAGACGACAAACTCCGTCCGTTCCGCAGCTGCGCGCGTAAGACATCGCGGATGAGCTGGCACGCCTGCTTCACCTCGGGGATCGCCAGAAAACACGAGATTTGTTTGCCGTTGCGGCGCGTGGCGACGACTCCTGCCGCCTTCAGGATAGTCAAGTGCTGGGAGACGTTCGGGGCGGTCACGCCGAGCTCGGCTTGCAATTCGGATACGGTGTGCTCGCGTTTGGCCAGCAGGTCGAGTATGCGCAGCCGAACCGGATTTGCGAAAGCCTTGCAGATACGCACTTGCATCTCATAAACCTGGTCGTCCACGTCGCTGCTGCGGGTGGTTGCCATTGCTGCTCTTAGTTGCATTTTAATACGCCGACCTCCTCAATTGCTTGATTACTCAAACCTGCTGACCTGGCCGGCATAAACGAAGATATAGCGCAGCAGGTATCCGCCAAAGATCACGAACGCCGCGGTGAGGCCGGCAAGCCGCCGGTTATGGTGCAAGGGGCGGCCCGATACCATTGGCGGCGCAAGTTCCCAGACCTCCAGCAAGAGCGGCGCGAGCAAACCGATTCCAAGGAACAGCAGCCAGAACGCCAACGTATAGGGCCCGCCGAGGACCAGCTCGAGCGAATTCCTGACCGCTTCCACCGACAGTTCGCCGTGCAGAATGTAAGGCAACACGATAAAGAATTCGAGCACCATGAAACAGATATCGAGCGTGTACAGAAATCGGATCTGCGCCGCATCGAGGAGCGTACGGCCGAACGACAGGGCAAGCACTAGAACCGCGCAGCCGGTGGAGAGCGCCGAGAACAGAAACATCTGGGCCACCAGGTTGGTGTTCCAGAAAGGCCGCGCCTGTACCGCGCCAAGCAACACGCCGGTGTAAATGGCGACTCCGACGCTCAGCGGAAATCCGGCCGCGGCAAGCACCGGGCGGAAGCGGGAAAAATCCCGATCGAGCCGGGGGGGCAGCCTGAGACCGCTCACGACCGCGCTGCGGCGCGCCTCCGGCAGCCAGGCCCAGAAGTACGCCAGCGCAACGATGGTGAACGAAACGAGCAGCCACGAGCCGATCGACATAGGGCTCTGCCAGCGGAAATGGAGGAACAACTTATAAAAGCGATGCCAGTTTCCCAGATCGAAGATCAGCAAAACTGATCCGAGAGTCACGGGCCAGGGCGCCAGCAGTGCACCGCAGCTCGCGATGCGGGCATAACCGATGTCGTCTTTCTGCTGCAGGTAGACGGCCAGAGCCGACACAAAGAACATTCCGGCGGAGAGGCCGCCCAGAAACAGGTAATTGATGATCAGTAGTCCCCATTCGATCTTCGGCATACGCTCTCCTACAGCAAGTAATAAAGGTGCGGACCGTTGCCGGTCTGCGGCTTATTGACGCGATACTCGCGCGTCGCCAGAAGTTGCTGCAATCTTCCCTTGGGATCGGCAATGTCGCCGAAGACGCGTACCTTGGACGGGCAGGTTTCTACGCACGCCGGCAGCTCTCCCCGGTCCACGCGGTGCGCGCACAGGGTACATTTTTCCACCACGCCCGTGTCCTCGCGAAAGAAGCGGGCATCGTACGGGCACGCGATGATGCAATAGCGGCAGCCGATGCAATCCTGCTGGTTCACCATGACGATTCCGTCGCTGCGCTGAAAGGAAGCGCCGGTCGGGCATACCCGCACGCAGGAAGGGTTGGCGCAATGCTGGCACTGTCCGGGTTCAGAGGCCGCCAACAGCTTCGGCCAGGTCCCGCGATGCTCTTCCACGATCCAATCCCGGCTGTGCCCGAGCGGAACGCGGTTCTCCGCGCGGCAGGCTACGATGCAGGCCTTGCAATTAATGCACTTTCGTGAGTCGATCACCAGCGCGTACCGTTTCTCAGGCATGGCGGTTTTCCTCGACCTTTCGGACTCGCACGAAGGTCTCATGCATGGCGGCGTTTCCGGAGACCTGGTCCCAGGAGGTTTCGAGCAGCGCGGCATCCGATCCGCCGCGGTGGTAAGCCCTTTTCAGCCACGGCGAGCGCTTACCGAAGCCGTGCAGCATGAAAGCGCAGTCAGGGCGGATCTCCTGAGTCACCTTGGCGTGCAGGCGCACCGAACCCACGCTGCTCGCGACTTCGACGAAATCCCCATCCGCGATACCCGCGTTCTGCGCCGCGTCCGCGTGGATCCAGAGGCGGTTTTCGGGAGCGAAATCGAACAGCCACGGGTTACTGGTCGTATTCGCATGGGTGTAGAAAGCTTTGCGGCCGACCACCAGGCGTAACTTTCCTGGCGGTGGTCCGGTGGGGGATTGATAAACCGGCAGCGGATCGTATCCGGACTCTTTGAGACGCTCCGAATAGAGCTCAATCTTGCCGGACTTGGTGACGAAGCGATGTTGCGGGCTCAGTGTCGTTCCGTAGACCGGGCCCGGCCGCGTATACACTCCGTGCTTCCTCAGATATTCCATCGGCAGCTCGAGCGGCAACTCTTTCAGCGCGGCATCGTTCCACTGCTCGATCGTGTAATTGAAATACTGACTGAGGCCGAGACGCTTCGCGAGGCCCTGAACGATGTCGAGCGTGGGCTTCGTATCGTGGAGCGGAGCGATCGCCGGCTGCCGCATGACCACAACCGGCTGGATGCCGGCAAGCGATTCCACGGGATCGGTGCGCTCCAGGTACGTCGATTCCGGAAACACGACGTCGGCATACCAGGCGGTGTCGCTCATCTGGATGTCGATCGCCGCCACGAAATCCATCTGCTCGAGCATACGGAGCGTCTTTGCCTGGTCGGGCAGGGCATTGATGGGGTCCTGCTTGAAGACCATCCAACCCTTGACCGGGTAAGGCGCGCCTGCCAACACGTTCTCGCGGAGTTTCAGGTAAGCGCCATCCCCCTTGGCAGCGAGCGGGAAGTACTTGTCGATTTCGTCGACGCGGGAGGCCTGCGGATCGTCCCAGGGAAAAACGGGGTACTCGCCCAACGCAATCTTCGTGTTCGGCACCATTCCGCCCTGGCGATCCCAATTGCCGACGACGGCGTTGAGGATGGCCTGGGCGCGCCGCATTTGAAAGTCGTTCTGATACCACGACGAGCGCCGGCCGGCATAGAACACGGCGCGCGGCGCGGCATCGGAGAACTCGCGTGCGATCCGCGCGATATCTTTGGCGGGAATCTCGGTCTCGCCCTCGGCCCATTCCGGGCTGTAGCGCTTGACGTGCTCGGCCAATTGCTCGAAGCCGCCGCAATACGAGCCGACGAACTCCTTATCGTGGCGTTCTTCGCCGACGATGACGTGGAGCATGGCGAGAATGAACGCCATATCCGATCCGGGCCTGATCGGGTACCACTCGTCGGCCTTGGAAGCCGTGACGGTGAAGCGCGGGTCCAGGTAGATGAGCCGGGTTTTGCGGGTCATGGTGGAGTCAATCAGATCCATGGTGTCGGGAGTGACAAAAGACTCCAGGCGATTGGCGCCGGCCATGATG
>CAYMHP010000034.1:0-28096 GCA_964390225.1 uncultured Solibacteraceae bacterium | reverse complement strand
CGACTTGCATGTGTTAGGCGCGCCGCCAGCGTTGATTCTGAGCCGGGATCAAACTCTCATTTGAACATGTAGAGTTATGATTAGCTCCAGCTTTACTCAGAAATACTGACGAGTCTTTCTTTACTACATCCAACCAGATTGTCAAAGATCTGCGCAGCCGAACTCCGCCTCTAGCGACGGCGAAGCCCTGCTGCAGGCCTCGAAACTTGCTGCCGCACCTCACCTCATGCGGCGAAGCACAGCAAGAAAATGAGAACTTTTAAAAAGAACAAAACAGGAAGGCCGTATTCCGCTTCGCACGGTGGCCCGCACGAAGTTTTGTTACCATTCCTTACAGAGGATCTTTATCTTTATACCACCGTGTGGCGCGTTACGCAAGCCCATGCGGCAGCTTCAAGTGCGATCCTCAAATCGGCGACTCGATCAGAATAACAGAGTCCACCGGACGCTGCAAGCCCCAAGTGAAAGAAACTTGAAACCGCATTGTCAAAGAACGACATTTCGCAAGCTGTAGCTAACGAAACGCCTTAGTCTATGAGATGCATCCTCTACCTCCATGGTTTCGCCTCCTCGCCGCTTTCGCATAAGGCACTCTATTTTAAGAATTTGCTGGAAGCTGCCGGCCTCCCAGTGAATGTTCCCGACCTGGCAGAGGGCAATTTCGAGCACCTCACGGTTTCCGGTCAGCTCGCGATCCTGGAGCGGCTGGCCGCCGGAGAAGCCATCAGCCTCATCGGATCGAGCATGGGTGGCTACCTGGCCGCTCTCTACGCCGCCCGCCACCCGGAAGTCGAGCGTTTAGTGCTACTTGCGCCGGCCCTCCGGTTCTTTCCGCGATGGCAGGAGCGCTTGGGACCAGTCGAGATGGCAAAGTGGCGCGAAACCGGCGCCCTAGAGGTGTTCCACTACGGCGACCAGCGGCCGCGAAGCATCGGCTACCAGCTGATGGAGGATGCGGCCGCGTTCGAAGCTTACCCCGATTTCCGCCAGCCGGCGCTGATCTTCCACGGGCTGCACGACGACGTCGTTCCTGCCGCCTACTCGGAAGTCTTTGCCGCGACCCATCCAAACGCCCGGCTGGAGTTCCTCGATTCGGGGCACGACCTGCTCAACGTTCTCGATGAAATCGCGCCGAAAGTGACGGCTTTTCTGGCGCCTACACCAGCCCCAGAAACTTAGGATCGTAGCCGGGAAATACTTCTCGGATCGTGGGATTGCCGAGGTGGCGGGCTACGAGCTCTCCGAGCACGTCCCGGAAATCGGTGGTGAGCGCCAGATCGCGGTTCTCGTAGAGCTGTTCCTTCTCGAGGCCAGGCCAGCTTCCGTAAACCTTCCCGCCCTTCACCGCACCGCCCATCACGAACATGCAGTTGGCGTGGCCGTGATCGGTTCCGCGGTTGCCGTTTTCATGCGCCGTCCGGCCAAACTCCGACATCGTTACCAGGACGATGTCTCCCATGCGATCGCCCAGGTCCATCCAGAACGCGCTCAACGCCTGTCCATACTCACGCAAGAGATTGGCAAGCTGGCCTTCCGACGCCCTTTGCCCCAGCTCGTTGACATGGTGGTCCCATCCGCCGATATCGGCAAACGCCATCTCCAACCCCACATCGGCCTTGATCAGCTGGGCAATTTGCCGCAGGCTGTCGCCGAAGCGGCCGCGTGGATACTGCGCTCCCGAAGTAGGCGTATAGGGCTGCTTTTGTAGCGCCTGCAGAAGCGCGACGGCTTCGAAGGTTTCCCGGCCGGTGGCCCGGAGCACCGCATCATTGCTGTCGCTGTAGAGCTGCTCGAAGGCCTTCGCGGCTTGGGCGTTGCGAATCTGAAAGCCGCCCAGGCTGTCGATCGCCATAGCCGGACGGACTCCCCGCATGGAGCGCGGCAGCACGGGTCCGAGAGACACGGCCCGCACCGGCGACCGATCGCCGGTGCTCTCCGGAATCGCACGGTTCATCCAGCCATCCGTGGTGGCCTTCAGCCCGGGTGTGCCCGATTCCATATAATCCTGGGCATCGAAATGGGAGCGGGTGGGGTCGGGCGAGCCCACCGCGTCTACAATCGCCAGGTGCTGCTGATCGAACAGGGGCTTCAATGGCGCGAGCGAGGGGTGCAGGCCGAAGAAGCCGTCCAGATCGACGGCCGCATCCGGGTTCTGCTCGCCCGCGGCCGAAGGCCGCGGAACTGCGATCGTGGGCCGCAGGTCGTAATACGCCTTCTCGCCGTGCGGGACAACGATGTTCAAACCATCGGCCGCTCCGCGCTGAAAGATGGCGACCAGGATTTTTTTGCGCGGCGAAGGTGCGTTTGCTGCATACAGCGCCCGCTCCAGCCATAGCGGTGCACTGCCAGCCCCCACCATCGCCAGCGCGGAGTTACGAAGGAAAATGCGGCGTGTCGTCATACCAGCCCCTAATGTTTTTGAAACTCCGGCGCGCCGAGCGAAATCCCCGCTGCGGCTTCTCCCGGACGAGTTGCTTCCGCGGTCTCCACTTTCACGCCTGGCACCTTGTTACTGGCCAGGTTCAAGGCAAAATTCATGCGCGCCAGCAAGCCGGCCGAATTCACCCACTCCTGGCTGGAGTTCGAGTACCCGGTCGGCTCCTGCTTCCGATAAAGCGGCTCACCAAGCTGCGCCACCTGGTTGACCAAAGCGGCGGCATAATCGACGTCGCCGTTCACAGCCCGCACCGCGCTCGCAACCATTTCTAGCGGCGATTTCATTTTTGAGCGATACGCGCCCACGGACCAAAACTCTTTCGAGTCGAGCATGGTCCTCATGACTTCACGCAGATCGCCGTTGGTTTCGAGAAACCGCTGGGCCATGCGGTCCACCAGCGATGCCGGCGGATTGTCCGCCACAAACCGGATGGCGAGTTTCCTGGAAATAAAGCGGGCCGTCGCCGGACTATGCGCGACGATGTCGAGCACCCTTTCGCCATCTTCGATGCCGCCGCCGGGAGGAATCGTCACTCCCAAGACCGTCTTTTCCCCTTCATCGTGCATCTTCGGATTAAACAGGAACTTGCCTCCCATCTGCGGTCGGTCGATTGTCCATCCGGTAAAACAGCGTGCTACTTCGGTCACGTCCTTTTGCGTATATCCGCCATCGACGCCCAACGTATGCAGTTCCAGAAGCTCGCGGCCATAGTTCTCGTTTAAGCCGCGGCGCGCACGAGCCGTGTTGCGCCCGGTTTGCGCGGGCGGGGCGACGGACTGCCAGTTATCCAGGTAGAACAGCATCGCCGGACTCTTTGCAGTAGCCTCCAGCAGATCTCGAAATTTCCCCAGAATATGCGGCCTGATCACATCGCGCTCGTATTCGGTCACCAGGAAACGGTCGGCACCTTTGTCGAGGTAGACGTTAAAGTGGTTGAACCAGAAATCGGTCAATACTTCTTCGAGCTGCCGGTTGCTGTAGATGGCGCGCAAAAGCTTTCCTTCGGCGAGGTCGCGGGCCACCACCTGCTGCGGCCCGGCAGTCAGCTCGATCTTGCGGCGCAGTTCCGGCGCGGCGGCCGCGAACATGCCCTGCAACACGCCTTGTGGAAGCGCCAGCAGGATGTCATTCTGCTTCGCAGCAGGCAACGCTTCAAACGCGGCCAGGCGCTGCTGCGCCGTTCCCGTCCGTAGAGCCTGGGCCTGTTCCGGGGTCAGCAGATTGCTTACCTCATCGGCCTGCGTGGCCTGCCCCGCTTGTTTCTGCCGGCGTTCGAAACGCTCCACCAGCTTCTGTATCATCATGCGCCGCTCCGGATCGGCGGGATAGGGCAGAGTCCCGTTTACCATCAGCCGGACCATCTGCGGCTCCGGATAGTTCTGCACAAGCTGCTCGGTCGTCATCGAGAGCGAATCGAGCACCTTCAGCTTCTCCGTCAAGACCGGGTTCTCCGCTATGCGGCTGGGGTGGAGCTGCTGATCGATCCACTTCTTGACCCCTATGCGCTTCACGTTGGCAACGTCCCCCGGCCGCGGCCCAAAAGTGAGCCGGTTCAAGGCATGCACGGGTCGTTCGTCTTTGGGAATCTGCTTTCGGAACAAAGCGCTGGTGGCGTCGGAAGTCTTCTTTTTCGCGTATGCCGAGATCCCGGGGAAGGTGCCCAGGCAAATTACGGCGATCAGGCCGGTTACGGCTCTTTTGCGCATTTTGCCCTCTGCCCTTATTAAACGCGAGTTGCAACGCATAAGTTGCGGTCCGTTCAGCGTCCGCAACCCCCGCCCTGACGGGCAGGGCTGAAATTCTCTTGGCCGACGCGTTTCAGCCGCGTCCCGAAAGGGCGCGGGTCGCGCAATTGAATAACGTAACCGCTACTCCTGCAGCGTCTTCATCGTCGGCCCCGGGGCCAACGAATCTGTCACCGCGCTCCCCGTGATCAGCCTTGCACCGCGGCTGAAGGTGGCGTACAAAAACCCCCACTGGATGAACACCAGAACGCGGTTCTCAAACTCCACCAGGTACATCAGGTGAACGAAGACCCACACCAGCCAGGCGATAAATCCGTGCAGCTGCAGTCCGAAGATGCGGGCGACGGCGGAGGCTCGTCCGATGACCGCAAGATCGCCTTTATCGAAGTAATGAAATGGCCGTAATTCGCGTTCCCCGCGAACCCGCGCCACAATCGCCCTGGCGGCGTAAGCGCCGCCCTGCATAGCCACCTGCGCCACTCCTGGCAGCGCTTTGCCATCCGGCCCGGCGATCTCCGCCAAATCGCCGACCACGTAGATTTCGGGAAAACCCGGGAGGGTGAGATCTGCGTTCACCCTCATGCGCCCGCCCCGGTCGGTCTGGGCGCCGGTGCGCGACGCCAGCGTCCGGCCGAACCCGGCAACGTGCACACCCCCGGCCCAAAGCACCGTCTTGGTCGCGAGCCGCTCCATCTCACCGGCGGCGTTTTGAAACGAGACACCGTCCGCGTCCACCCTGGTCACTTTCACCCCCGTATGGACTCGAACTCCCAAGTGCACCAGCGACTTCTCGGCTTGGGCCGAGAGGTCCTCGGGATAGGCCGTCAACACACGCGGCGAGCCGTCGAGCACCAGGATACGGGCTTCCTGTGGATCGATCGAGCGGAATTCGTACTTCAGCGTGTGCCGCGCAATTTCCCCGAGCGCGCCCGCGAGTTCGACACCCGTCGCTCCGCCGCCCACAATGACGAAGGTCAGCCACGCGCGGCGCTGCTCCGGATCTTCGATGCGCTCCGCCGCTTCAAAGGCATAGAGAATCTTATGGCGGATGGCGGTTGCCTCCTCCACGCTTTTCAGACTGGGCGCCCACTGGCGCCACGCCTCATTACCGTAATAAGAGGTCTCCGACCCGGTGGCGACGATCAACGAGTCGTATTCAAACGACGCGCCGTCGCGCAGCAGCAGGGTACGCCTGCGCGGGTCGATGTCCACCGCCTCGCCCAACAACACCCGCGTGTTTTTTTGGCGGCTGAGAACGCTCCGCAGCGGCGCGCAAATTTCTCCTGGTGAGAGCGAGCCGGTAGCCACCTGGTAAAGTAACGGCTGAAAAAGGTGGAAGTTGCGGCGGTCCAGCAGTGTGATTTCGACCGGGGCGTTGCGCAGCGCCCGCGCGGCGTACAACCCCCCGAAGCCCCCTCCGAGTATGATCACGCGATGCGCAGCCATAGCGCACTATTCTGCAGGCCCGCGGCCACTGTGCGGCATTTCCTCCAGCGTAGCGCACGATACTATGAAACGTGGCCGTGGACTTCCAGCGCGCGCGGATCGGCCGCGCCCTGTTGCTGCTCGCGATCGCGGCCGGCATCCTGTTTTGGGCTTGGCGGTTCGCAAGCCAACCGAAAGTGCTCAGCGAGTGCACCACGGATTTCGCCGCGTTCTATGCCGGCGCCACGCTGGCCGGTTCCCCGCAAACATATTCGCCCGAGGCTGTCTTTGCCGCCGAAGATCGCGCCATGGGGTGTCATCAGGATTTCTTGATTTTCATCAAGCCGCCGTTCTACGCCGTGCTCCTGTGGCCCCTTGCGCAGCTGCCATTCCCTACCGCGATTGCAATCTGGCGCGTCCTGGTCCTGGCCGCGTTGGGCGCCTTTGTGTGGCTGTGGCCCGGAGACAGGCTCGCCCACGCCGCCGGCTGCGTCTGGTTTGTGCCGGTCGCCACCTGCTATAACGTCGGCCAGGACGTCGCTTTCGTGCTGGCGGCCGCGGCTGGCGCCTATCTTCTGCTGAGGAGCGGCCGGCAATTTCTGGCAGGCGTGCTGTTGGGCCTTTGCGCCATTAAGTTCCATCTTTTCCTGCTACTTCCGCTGCTCATTCTGCATCGCCGACTGTGGCGCACCGCGCTGGGGGGCCTCTCGGTAACCGCCGTCTTCCTCGCCATCTCGTTTGCCGCGTACGGTTCCGGCTGGCCGCGTTTGTATTGGACCGCGCTGCAGGATCCGCGCCTCAACCCGTACCCGTTTAACATGGTGAACCTCGCCGGGCTCTTCCAGACCAGCGGATGGTGGATTCCGTGCGCCGTTCTCGTAGCACTACTGTGTTGGTATCTGATCGCAAGAGGCAAGCTGGAGTTGGCGTTCGCCGCCGTTCTCGCGGGCGGGACGTTGATCGTGCCGCACAACACCATCTCTGATGGCGTGCTGTTTCTGCCCTTGCTCTTCTGGTCGCTCCGGTCGCCGCTGCCCTGGGTGCGCGCCTCGGCCACGTTTACGCTGACGCCGTTTTATCGATTCCTGCCGGCCGGCACATTGCAGGTGTTGATCCTGTTCCTGCTCGCCGCCGCCGGGTACCAACTCCGCAGCCGCCCAGCGATCGAATTAAAACCGAGCTAAGCCTTCGTAAGCCCCAGCCCCGGCCGGTTCGGCAGAATCAGTTTCCCCTTCTCCACGCGGACTCCGTGGAATGGATCGTTAGCAATCAAAAGATTTCCGTCGAGATCGGCGTAATCGACCAGCGGTGAGAGATGCGCGGCGGCCGTGACGGAAACCGAACTGGAGATCATGCAGCCCAGCATCGTCTTCATCCCGAGCGACTTTGCGATGGCGATCATGCGGTAGGCCTCAAGGATGCCTCCCGATTTATCCAGCTTGATGTTGACGCCGTCGTAGGCTTCGCGGAGCTTCGGTATGTCGCTCGGGTGCTGGCACGCTTCGTCGGCGATCACCGGGATGTGAACGCGGCTGCGAATCCAGCGTGTCTCCGCGACCATTGCTGCGGGAAGCGGCTGCTCGATGAATTCTACGCCCTGCTTTTCGAGCCAGTTGATCTTCCGGACCGCTTCTTCTTTATCCTTCCAGCCCTCGTTGGCGTCGACGCGGATCGGCTTCTTGGTCACGCTGCGCACAGCCTCAATGGTCGGCTCGTCGGTCGCCAGCCCGACCTTCACTTTGAGGATCGGGTATTCGGCGGCCTCGCGCGTCTTCTGTTTGGTAATCTCGGGTGTATCGATACCGATGGAGAACGTCGTGAGCGGCGTATCTTTGGCGTCCAAGCCAAAATAGGTGTAGAGGGGGACACCGAGCTTCTGTCCCACCCAATCCATTAGCGCAATATCCATTGCAGCCTTGCCGGCCCACTCACCCTGCACGCGCGCGAAGACCTGGTTCATGATCTTGGCGAACTGCATGGGATTGGACGACAGCAACAGATCGCGTACCGATTCGACGGCCTTCTGCGCCGAGACCGCGTCCTCATGATAGCGGACGATGGGAGCGCCTTCGCCATGCCCGGTGATGTCATCCCGTGAGTAGGCCACATGCAGCGTGTCGCGGTACTCGCTCGACGACATGGTAGTGGTCCAGGTGTGCTGCAGCTTGAGCCGGACGATTTTGGCGTCGAGCGCGGGACCGGCGGCCGACCGGAGAGCGCCGGCAGCTGTGGCCGCCGCGGCCGACTGGAAGAAGGTTCTGCGTTTCATCCCTTACCAGCGTAGCCGATCCGGTACCGCCGGCGGTCTTGCCGCCGGCCAACGCGCCGTGGCCCACCCCCGCTCCCCGAACGGCATACAATATCCACTAGAGGGGAACCATGGCCAAGTTCGTCATTGCTCCACACATGCGGCTGCAGGAGTGGGTCGCCGAAGAAAAGGGCTACTTTACCGCGGAAGGCCTGGATTACGAGTTCCACGAAGAACTCAGCTCCAAAGAGGGGAAGAAGCATGACTTGGGAGACCGGGTCGGCGCATATCAAACCTTTGAACGCGGACGCTCGAGCGATATCAGCTGCGCGTGCCACTGGACCATCAATGTGGCCGCCTCGAATGGCCACGGCAAGCTCTATCGGGACGCCTACTCGGTTTCTCCGGCCGGCATCTTCGTTGCCCCGGAATCCCCGATTCACGAGCCGGCGGACCTGATCGGAGTACCTATCTCCGTGGGGTATCAATCGGGCAGCCACTACGCCACCATCCAGTCCCTCGAACAGTTCTTGAAACCGGAACAGATCCAGTTGTCCTTCGCCGATGGCCTGCTGTTCCGGCGCATGGAACTTTTGTACGACCGCAAGGTCCCGGCCGCCTCGCTGTTTAGCGGCCCTTATTACTTCATGGAGCAGTTGGGCTTCCGGAAGATCCTGGACTCCACGTTCATGATCGCAACCATGATCACGGGCAATCCCGATCCCGAAGACGTCAAGAAGTATTTCCGCGCGTTGCGCCGCGCGCAGCGGGATATCGACGTCCGTCCGGACCTGTACACGCATTATTACCAGAAGGAGTTTCCGGAGCGCTTTCACGCGCAGATGGACACGCGCCGCTGGGGTCCCGGCGAGCGCATCGTCTTTGAGCCGTACACGAAGGAAGTCTACGAGCAGTCGTTCGAATGGATCGCGCAGCGCGCCATCTTCCCCGAAGGCCAGATGGGCGCAGGCATTTACGAAGAAGCGGTCATCTCAGCGCCGGCCGAATAAACTTTCGCAGCGCGGCGATTTCCGAGCCGGCGCGATGCCTGGAAAATGGTGCCCAGGCGGACGAGCCCCGCGAGGCGGTACTCGGCCACGGACTTCATGCCGGCCGATGCGATGCAGCCACACTCCGAGCACACGGGCTGGCCTCCGAACTGGCAGGGACCGATTCGCGTCTGCAGATCCGCTGAGACGCAGTCGGTGACCTGCGCGAACACACAGCCTTCCGGCGATTCCGGCGGCGCCAGGTAACCCCGCAACACGGCGTCGGACATTTGCATTTTCGGAAACGTCGCCCGCATGTTAGCGATTTCCCCGACAACTTTGGCTCGGTCGCTGGGTGCCAGGCGTTCTGCGGAGCTATCCCCTTGCTGCGGAGTGTACAAACTGAACCAGATCTTCCGGACCTCAGGACGCGCCGACCAGAAGTGCGCGAATTCGAATAGGTAACCGGGCTTCTGCAGCATCTGACGGGTAACCGTGCAATGAGCGATAATCTGGTGCCCAGCGATGTGCCGGAGGACGCGCTCATAAGTGGCTGGACTCCTGCGCGCGTCATGCTCCGGCTGCAGGCCGTCTATCGAAACGACAAGGTGCAAGGCCTTGATCCGGTTCCACTCGAGCGGTATCGGTCTGACGGCGCTGGTTACCAGTTGCACTTCGACATTGCGCCGGTCCAGTTCGGGCAATAGCTGTCCAAGTTCGCGATGCCGCACCAGGGGTTCGCCCCCGACGATCGAAACATGAATCGGACGATACTTGTCTATCAGGGCCAAGAAGCGCGCAACCAACTCTTCGCCGCGATAGTCGCTGAGTTCCCGAAGCCCGATACCCACCAGGTGCTGAGGTTCATACGCGTAGCATCCGGGGCAGCGCAGCGGGCACTCCTTGGTGATCTCAATAGAGAGCAAAGGGCGGCGTCCGCGCAGGATTCGTCCCCACGCAGTCAACACATCGGACTTCTTCATAATCCAACCTGACGCACCGGCCTGGAATATCGCTACCCAAATTCCGCGCATCTTTCGGACATTCGCGGCCGGCTGTGCGCGTTCGCTCAATGGCGGTTCCCCCAAGAGTTGGGGAGGGTGGCCTCACCTCGTCATTATCTGCCGTAACCTTTTGACATGTTCGCCGGTTTACCCTGGTGAGAATCCGGTTTTGTGGAGAGCCCGTTGCCAGCGGACGAGCGGCATCTGATCGAGGCGGCCCAGCAGGACCCGAGCCGCTTCGCCGGCCTTTATGAGGCCAATGTGGATCGCGTTTACGCGTACATCGCACGGCGTGTGCAGAACCGCGCCGAAGCCGAGGATCTGACCTCGGAAGTGTTCCATCATGCCCTGGCCAACATTCGGAAATTTGAATGGCGAGGGATCGCGTTTGCCGCCTGGCTGCGCCGCATCGCCTCGAACATGATGGCCGACCGCTGGCAGCGCGCTGCCAGGGAAATCACCGATCCCGCGCCGGAGGATTCCGCCGAGCCGGGCGCGGACGAAATCGAACGGCACGCCATGCTGTTTCAGCTGGTAGACGGCCTCCCGGAGGATCAGCGGCGAGTGGTGAACGCGCGCTTCGTCGAGCAGCGGAGCATCCGCGAGATCGCGCAGGAATTGGGACGAAGCGAGGGCGCCGTCAAGCAGCTTCAATTTCGGGCGTTGGAAAACCTGCGCGCGCGAATGGGGAGGGCCCATGCCTGAGCGTTCCCTGTCCGACCGGTTGAACGAGTGGATCGACGAACTGCTGGGACGGCCCGGCGCGACGCCGCCTGCTGCCGATCCGGAGCTTCTGCCGCTGGCCCATCTGGCCAGCGATCTGCGCCACTTGCCCGACCGGAAATTCGTAGAACGTCTGAAAAGAGATTTAGAGAGGAGCGCTGTCATGAACGTTACTGCCGTTAATCCGATTCGGGAGGGGTTTCATACCGTTACCCCCTATCTCATCGTCGAACAAGCCGCCGGACTGATCGATTTCGTCAAGCAGGCATTTGGCGCGCAGGAAATGATGCGGACCATCGGGGGCGCTGGCGGGCTTCATTGCGAGCTTCGCTTCGGCGATTCCATGGTGATGATCGGGGGCGGCGTTAGCGGCGGGACCTGGCGCGGCACTCCGATGCCCACGGCCCTGCACTACTACGTGGAAAACCCGGACGAAGTCTACGAGCGCGCGCTGCGACTCGGAGCGACCTCCCTGGTCGAACCCAAAGAGGACTATGGCGAACGTTTCGCGTGCATCCGGGACCCGTTCGGAAACGAGTGGTACATCGCGCGGAGTCTTGGAGCACAATACGTCCCGGAGGGCCTGCGCGACATCAACGTGTACTTGCACCCGACCGGCACGCCTCGCTTCATCGAGTTCCTGGAGAGCGCCTTCGGCGCGGAACAGGTAGCTCGTTATGAGTCGCCGGAGGGCGTGGTGCTTCACGCGAAGGTGCGGGTGGGCGACTCGATGGTCGAAATGGGGGAGGCACACGGCTCATATCAGCCGCTGCCGACCACGATCTTCATGTACGTCCCCGATGTTGACGCCGTGTATCGCCGGGCCATAGAGGCTGGTGGAACTTCGTTGTTCGAGCCGGCCGACCAGCCCTACGGCGACCGCAATGGCGGCGTCATAGACCCCGTCGGCAACTACTGGTATATTTCAACGCACATCAAGGATGTGGGGTAGCGCCGGCGGTCTTGCCGCCGGTCCAGTTCAGGGCTGGGCGCTGGCCGGCGGCAAAGACCGCCGGCCCCACCTACACTGCCCAGGAGGTATCGGCTGCCATAGGCAGTTTGGCCGCACCGCGATCGCCCAGCCGCATGAGCGAGAGCCGCAGACCATCCACCAACGCCAGCCAGGCGGCCTCGATCAGGTCGTCGGAAACTCCCGCGGTCGTCCAACGTGCATCCCCGTCCTGCCACTCCAGCGCGACCCGGCCTCGCGCGCCGGTGCCCTGCTGGTGTTCCATCACGCGGATGCTGCAATCGATCACGCGCACCTTTGCGAGATCCGGATAGATCGCAAACAGGCATTGGTGCAGGCAGCGCTCCAGCGCGTTCAGCGGACCGGAGCCTTGCGCCGACTCCGAGCGAACGGTCTCTCCCACGCGGATCGTAGCCGTGGCCGTGCTCAGCGCGCCATGGTAGAGCGCCGAGTGGCTGGTCATTTCGTAGTGCTCCGGCTCAAACGGAACGAGCTCGGGGTGGAGACTCTGCCGCACAATCAATTCCAGCGTGCCGTTAGCCGACTGCAGATCGTATCCCTCGGCCTCCATCAGTTGGACGCGCTCCAGCGCGTCGCGCCGGGCGCTTTCCGTTAGCCGGTTCAGCAGCTCCGGATCGATTTGCGGAAGATCCGGCTCGCCGTCGTATTGTTTCAACGGGTGCGTCGACGGAACACGCCGGCCCAGAGCCGCAGATTCGGCCTGCGCCACCAGCCGGGCCACGCCGGCCATTTCGGTTAGACCTTGCGGGCCAATCGTGGTGTGCCCGAGCTTATGTTCCAGATTCGAGAGGATTGCGCACAGATTGGTAGCGCCGCGGCGCGAGCCGTAAGCGTTGATCGATCCTTCCACGTGCGTGAAGCCCTGCTCCACCGCCTCGAGCGTGTTGGCTACGCCGAGCTCGAGCTCATCCTGGGCCGCGATCCCTAACGTACCTTCAAATCTTTTGCGGACCTCGATGCAGATTTCCCGGAGGAGCTGCGGCAACGTGCCCGCCGTCGAATCGCGCAGGCAAAGCACATCGGCGCGCGAGCTGCTCGCCGCCTCCAACGCCCGTAGCGCGAATTCAGGGTCAGCGCCGAAACAGCCGAAAAAGTCTTCCACGCGGAAGATCACTTCCTTGTCACGGACTTTGAGGAAGCGAACGGCCGCCGCGATCTTCTGGCAATAGTCGTGAAAGCCGCCTGGACCCGCGTGCCAGCAATTCGCGGAGAGCACCACTGCCGGGGTATCCGCCGCCAACAGCGCGTCCATCTCGTGGTCGCATTCCAGCGTATCCCGAATAGAATCGAGCCGCGCCGAGGCAACCAGCCGCGCGTGCCGCAGGCCGCCTTCCGCGCGGGCGTGCTCGAGGAACCGGCGCACCCCCCGGTTCGCCGCCGGGCAGCCGATCTCGACATACTCGATCCCCAGGCCGTCGAGGCCCTGCACGATTGCCAGCTTCTCTCCCACGCTGAACGCGGAACCGGCTCTCCCGGGCGTGTGCCCCAGCGTGTTGTCGAGAACGAATATCTTCATGGACCACCTCTCCTCGATTCAGGTTCTAGTGCGCAATCTGGCGTCCTCGCGCCAGCGCAGCCAGGTCGATCTCCAGCCATCGCTGGCTGCGTACGCGCTGTCGCAGAACCTCGGTCACCTGCCTCTCGAAGGGCATTCCAGAGAGTTCCAGCAGCGCGCCAAGCATCACCATGTTTCCGGCCCGGGCATCTCCCAATCCATCGGCCACTGCGGTAAACGGCAGGGCTTTCAGAACCACGTCGGCGCGGCGGCAATCTTCGGGAAGATCAGCACCGTTGTAGAGCACCAATCCGTTCGGCTCCACCGTGGGAAGGAATTTGCGCAGCGAGGGCTCGTTCAGGGCCAGCAGTACATTCGGCTTCGAAACCAAGGGCGAGGCGATGGCGCGGCCGGCAATACGAACGTGGCAGTTCGAGGTGCCCGAGCGCATCTCCGGACCGTAAGACGGCAGCCACGAAACATGCAGCCCGGCGGCGAGCCCCGCTTCGGCCACCAGTTCGCCGAGCAACAACACGCCTTGGCCGCCGAAGCCCGCGACCTTGATGGCCATCTCCACCGGCTTTCCGCCATTCCAGGAGACCATGGACGGCTGCGTATCCGGATACCCGTCCACCAGGTCGAGAATCCCCGGTATCCGTTCGAGCGCGGGCGGCGCGGCGGCCGGGGGGCGCGGCGGCGCATCCTTAGTACGGTCGCGGAAGACGCCCAGCGGAAAGACCTTGGTCATCTCCTCGAGCACCCAGTGTTGCGCCACAATCGGATCCATTTTCCAGATGGTCGGGCAGGGCGACAGGATCTCTACCATTGAGAAGCCCTGGCCCCGCACCTGCACCTCGAGCGCGCGCCGCACGGCCCGCGCCGCACTCATGATTTGCTTGTTATTGCCGAGCGCCACGCGTTCGAGGTAAACGGGTGCCTCGAGCGCCGCCAGCAGCTCGCAGGCCTTGATCGGATATCCCTCGTTCCAGGGATTCCGGCCAAACGGAGTAGTCGTCGTCTTCTGGCCGACGAGCGTAGTGGGCGCCATCTGTCCGCCCGTCATGCCGTACACGGCATTGTTCACAAAGAGCACGGTCAGATTTTCACCGCGGTTCGCCGCGTGTACGATCTCGGCCGTGCCGATCGCGCCCAGGTCGCCATCGCCCTGATAGCTGACCACGATGCTCTCCGGCCGGCTCCGCCGCGCGCCCGTCGCCACCGCCGGCGCGCGTCCATGCGCCGATTGGATGTTGCCCACGTCGAAATAGTAATAGGCGAAGACGGAGCAGCCGACGGGGCTGATCAGAATCGTCCTGTCCTGGATGCCTATCTCGTCGATCGCTTTCGCCAGCAGCTTGTGCACGATGCCATGCCCGCACCCGGGACAGTAGTGTGTCTGGTGCTGCAGTTCCGACTTGCGCTCGTACCGGTCGTAGAAGCTCGTCGCCTTCTCGTGAACCGTGACGTATTCAGGCATGCACCACCTCCGCGCGGCGCGCCAGCACATCGCGCACAAACGCCAGCGTCTCTTCCGTCGAGGGGACGTTGCCGCCCACCCGGCTATAGAACTCGACCGGTCGCCGGCCGTCCAGCGCAAGCCGCACGTCCTCCACCAACTGCCCGGTACTCATCTCTACCACTGCGAATGCACGGGCCATGCGGCTGATCTTTTGAATCTCCGCCACAGGAAATGGGTAAAGCGTGATCGGCCTTAGCAGGCCAACGCGCAGGCCATCGGCTCGCGCGGCCTCAACCACCTCCTTCAGCACGCGCGCCACAATCCCGTAACCGACCAGAACGATGTCGGCATCGGCTGTCTGCCGGCATTCGACGCGCACCTCCGCTTGTTCGGCCCTGCGGTACTTGGCTTCGAGCTTCCGTACATGCTTCTCCAGTTCGTCGGGTTCCAGATAGATCGACGTAATCAGGTTCCGGCGGCTGGCGGCCGTGCCCGCAACCGCCCACTCCGGTACCGGAGAGACGGTCACCTTCTCGGAAAAAGCGACGGGCTCCATCATCTGCCCGATGTACCCGTCCGCCAGCACGACGGCAGGATTGCGGTAGGCATCCGCCATATCGAAGGCGAGGGCGGTCAGGTCGGCCATCTCCTGCACCGAATCGGGCGCAAGCACGAACGTCCGGTAACTCCCGTGGCCTCCGCATTTGACGATCTGGTGGTAGTCACCCTGTTCGGGGGCGATATTTCCCAGCCCCGGGCCGCCACGCATGATATCGGCAACCACGCAGGGCAGTTCCGACCCCGCCAGATAGCTGAAGCCCTCCTGCATGAGGCTCAGGCCGGGTCCGCTGGAGGCCGTCATCGCACGCGCCCCGGCGGCCGCTGCACCGTAGATCATGTTGATGGCCGCCACCTCGCTCTCGGCTTGGAGAAATACACCGCCCGCCTGCGGCATATAGAGCGCGGCGGCTTCCGCGATCTCGCTCGCCGGCGTAATTGGATAGCCGTAGAATGCGCGGCACCCGCTCAGAATCGCCGCTTTGACAATTGCTTCGTTGCCTTTGATGAGTTGTTTACGCATCCGTTCTTCCCCTGTTTACGCGGCGGCTTCGACGGGACGCGATGTCTTGAGCCGCAGCACTCCGATCCCGCCAGGCTCGGGACAGGCAAAGAAGCAGATCCCGCAGGCCGTGCAGCCCTCCCCTGTATACGTGACGGGGTGATATCCGTAACGATTCAGATAGCGGGCCAGGACCAGAACCTTGGGCGGGCAGGCTTCCACGCACAAGCCGCAGCCCTTGCACTCCTCCGAATCGAGTCTCAACTGCCCGCGGTCCCCGGTTTTCATGCTTCCCTCCCACGGAGAAAATACGCGTACTCGGCCTCTTCCAGGTCTTCCCAGACCGGCCGGAACCCGAACTTGAAAAGGCCGTATCGCGCGCCGACGTTGTGAGTGTCAAGGAAAACGGAGATCCGGCCGTAGCCGGCCTCCCTGGCCGCGTCCACCGCCATACGCGTCAGCATCGTGGCGATTCCACGGCGGCGAAAATCCTGGTGAACGAAGCACATCAGCTCTACGGCATCGTCGATCGCCAGCAGCGCCAGATGGCCCGCCAGGCGCCCATCGGCGAACGCGACCAGGTTGATTCCCGCCCGAATCACTGCCAGCCAAGCCTTGCGCGCGGCCGCGTCTCTGGGCGGCAGCCCCATCGCCGCACCGAACGGAACGAACGACTCGTACATCGCTTCCACCAGCGGCCAATCGTCAGGATTGAGACGGCGAAGTGAAATCTGTAAAGCTGTCTCCACCGGCATATGCGCCTCCTAGCCCACGCAGGTGGGCTTGCGGTCAAAGTAATGGAACTTGGCCGCGAAATCGTATAACTCGTCGCGGAACTTGGGATGGGCGATCGAAATCAGCGCCTCGGCGCGCTGCCGGAGCGTCTTGCCGTGCAGATACGCCACCCCATATTCCGTCACCACGTAATGCACGTCGGCGCGCGTCGTAACGACGCCCGCCCCCGGGTCGAGCACGGGCGCAATTCGCGAGATGGTGTCGTGCTTAGCCGTGGACGGCAGAGCGATAATCGGCTTGCCCCCTTTCGATCGCGCCGCGCCGCGAATGAAATCGAGTTGTCCGCCAAACCCGCTGTACGGCCGCGTGCCGATGGAATCGGCGCACACCTGGCCCGTCAAATCAACCTGTATGGCGGAGTTGATTGCGATCATCGCGTCGTTCTGCGCGATAACAAAAGGATCGTTCGTGTAAACCACAGGGTGAAATTCGAAAATAGGGTTCTCGTTGATGAACCGGAAGAGCTTCTGGGTTCCCAGCACGAACCCGGCGACCACTTTGCCCCGATGCAGCGTCTTCTGCTCGCCGTTGATTATGCCTGCCTCGATCAGCGGGACAACGCCGTCTGAGCACATCTCTGTGTGGATTCCGAGGTCGCGCTTATCACCCAGGCAGGAAAGCACCGCGTCCGGAATGCCGCCGATGCCTAACTGCAGCGTCGCGCCGTCCGGAATCAGCGAGGCGACGTTCTCTCCGATGCGGCGCTGCAGCTCCGTGAAGGGCTCAGGCTTGAGTTCTGGCAGCGGACGGTCGCTCTCCACGATCGCCGCCAGTTTGCTGACATGCAGGAACGTATCGCCGAAGGTTCGCGGCATCTGCTGGTTCACTTCGGCGATGACGCGGCCAGCGCAGCGGGCGGCGTTAAGCGTGCAATCGACTCCTACCCCGAGACTCAAATAGCCGTATTCGTCGGGCGGCGAAAGTTGCAGCAAGATCACGTCCAGGGGGAACTCTCCCGAGCAAAAGAGCTTTTCGATCTCGCTGAGCATGATCGGCGTATAGTCCGCGCGCCCAGCCTGTACGGCGTCGCGGACGTTCGCTCCCATAAACAGCCCGTTGTGCCGGAAGTGCCCGTCGTACTGCGGCAGCGTGTACCTGGCCTCTCCGACCGTGAGCAGGTGGACGAGTTCGACGTCCTCGAGCACATGCGCCCGCTCGAGCAGGGCTTCGATGAGCACGGCCGGCGCGGCGCACCCCGGGTGCAGGTAGACCCGGTTTCCGGAGTGAATCATCTCCACAGCCCGCTCGGCGCTCATCAGCTTGCTGCGGTACAGCTCGATCCAATTCATGCGGCGATCCCTCTATCCCCGCGGACCCCGGAACACCACAACACAGTGGAGGCCGCTGTCTTTCACTACAATTATACGCGATTTTCGGGTTTTATACTCTCAAATCACGAACTACCGGTTCTTGTACCCGTTCGCAAGATTTGTAACCAATTTCGACAGGCATGTTCCGATTTGGTGCGTGAATTGACCCAGATCGGAGCACTGGGACGAGGACGAACCCGTTTTCACACGTGCTTTCAATGAGAGAGCGCATTGGGTCGACAAATTGCTTGGAAGTTTCGCGGCAAACCGAGAAGGGAGTCTTAATATATGGCTTTCGTTCCTACGACGGATCGCGGCGGGGCTGCCGCCACAGCGGCCCCCGAGCACCGGCCGTGGTATACGGATCCAGTCCCGCTGCCGGACGTGATGTTCGACCAACTCGAGTACCTCTTAACTCATGGCAGGCAGGGATGCCCCGCGCACTGCGTCGATTGCGCCCGGCTCGAACGAGTGAAGTACTGGCTGCTTGTGCCATTCCAGTCGGTGACCCATCGCGTTTGCTGACCAGGCGGCGCCCGCCTCCGGGTAAAGGGTGCCGCAAGGGATGCGAAGATGAATCGTGAGAATCGCCCCTTACGGTTCATGGAAGTCGCCGATCACCTCGGACCTGATCGTGGCACAGTCGATCGGGCTTTCCGAGCCACGAATTGATTCCGGCGAGATCTACTGGTGGGAATTACGGCCGCAGGAGGGCGGCCGCGGCGTCGTGGTGCGCTTCGCGCCCGGCGGTCCGGTCCAGGACCTGAATCCACCACCGTTCAATGTACGCACCCGCGTCCATGAGTATGGCGGCGGGGCGTGGAATGTCTTCGGCGGTGCGCTCTATTTTTCCAATGACGCCGACCGGCGGCTGTATCGCCTCGACCGAGGGGCCTCCCGGCCGGTAGCTCTTACGCCCGAGGGGAGCTGGCGCTACGCGGACGGCGTGCTCGACGGAAAACGCGGCCGCTGGATCGGCGTTCGGGAGGACCACACCACAGCCGGCGCTGAGCCGGTGAACACGATTGTCGCCCTCGACGCGAGCGGCGGCAAACCGGAAAGCGGCACGGTACTGACAGCAGGGCACAATTTCTATGCCTCGCCGCGCCTTTCCAACGACGGCCGCTGGCTGGCTTTTCTCGCCTGGGATCACCCATTCATGCCGTGGCAGCAGACGACGTTGTTCGGTCTGCAACTGAATGACGCCGGGCTGCCGGCATCGGAACCGGTGCGGATCGCCGGCGGTCCGGGCGAATCCGTATTTCAGCCGGAATGGGCACCGGATGGTTCGGGGCTCTTCTTCATTTCCGATCGCACCGGCTGGTGGAATCTCTATCGCCAGGATCTTGGCGCGCCGCAACCGCGCAACCTCGCTCCTATGGCCGCGGAGTTCGGGCAGCCGCAATGGGTTTTCGGCATGTCGACCTACGCCTTTGCCGGGCGGCGATTGATCTGCTCTTATATCGATAAGGGTCTGGGAAAGCTCGCGACGCTTGACCTGGTATCCGGGACGTTGGCATCGGTCGAGGTTCCGTACACCGACATCTCTTATGTGAGGGCGGAAGAGGATCAAGTCGTGTTCCGGGGCGGCTCCGCCACCGAGCCGGCCTCCATCGTTCATCTAGACTTGGCGTCGGGTGAGACGCACGTCCTGAAGAAGTCGACGTCCCTGGCCGACGACCCCGAACTGTCCAGATATTTCACTAGTGTGCAGCAGGTGGAGTACCCGACGGAAGCAAAGCGCACCGCGTTCGGTTTGTACTATCCGGCCTTCAACCCGGACTATTCCGCGCCCCAGGGCGACCGCCCTCCACTCGTGGTAAAGGTACACGGAGGTCCGACCTCGGCGGCTTCGAGCACCTTGAATCTGGGCATTCAATATTGGACCAGCCGCGGAATCTCCGTCCTTGACGTCAACTATGGCGGCAGCACCGGGTACGGGCGGGAATACCGGGAGCGGCTGGACGGAAATTGGGGCGTGGTGGATGTAGATGATTGCGTGAACGGCGCCCGTCACCTCGCAGCCAAAGGCCTCGTCGATGGAGACCGTTGCGTGATCACAGGCGGCAGTGCCGGGGGCTACACCACGCTCGCGGCGCTGGCATTCCGCGACTTTTTCCGGGGCGGCGGCAGCCATTTTGGCGTGAGCGATCTGGCGGCGCTGGCGCGCGACACGCACAAGTTTGAATCGAGGTATTTGGATTCGCTGGTCGGCCCTTATCCCGAAAGAGAAGATCTATATCGTGACCGGTCGCCGCTCGCCCACGCCAAGCGGATCTCGGTCCCCGTGATTTTCTTCCAGGGCGAGGAGGATCAAGTGGTCCTGCCGAACCAGACGGAGATGATGGTGGAGGCACTTCGAAAGAAGGGTCTGGCGGTGGGGTACCTGTTGTTTTCAGGTGAACAGCACGGCTTCCGCAAAGCTGAGAATATCAAGCGGGCGCTCGATGCAGAACTGTACTTTTATGCGGTGAACGTGTTTCGCATCGGGCTCGCGTTCTAGGCGACCCCGGCCCTTACGGACGCGGCTGAAAATCGTTTTTCAGCCCTGGCGGTAACGCCGGGGGCTCTTGCGGAATGTTATCGCACGGCGCGTAAAACGGTGCACACGCTGGCGCAGATCGGGCCGCCGATATTGAACGTAGCGGCCAACTTCGGATTCTTCACCTGCAGTTCGACGGGCGCTTTGCCCAGCAGCTGCTGCGCGGACCATCCGATCATGGCGATTCCGGTGGCGCCGATGGGGTGGCCCTTGGCAATCAGGCCGCCGGAGGTGTTGATGCCGCAGGCTCCGTCCGGACGCGCGCAGCCCTCGACCCAGTACTGCGCTCCCTTGCCTGGCTGGGCCTTGCCGATAACTTCTGTCCCTATGGCGCCCATGACGCTGAAGCAGTCGTGCACCTCGGCAACGTTGACATCCTCGGGGCGCGCGCCCGCCATCCGGTAAGCGGTATTCATGGCGCGGTAAGCGCCGGCGGGACACAACACGTCTCGGCCGGCCTTACGCAGCGGATCGGTCGCCTGTCCCCAACCGGCGATCTCGATGCACTCGGCCTTCGGCACGCCGAGCTTCGCGAGCCCTTCCTCGGTGGCGAGGATCAGGGCGGCATAACCATCGGTGATTTGCGAGCAGTCATACGTCTTCAGCGGCAAGCCTTCCACGACGTAGCGATTGATGCCTTCGATCTTCAACGCCTGATCGAGGGTGATCTGCACGTTCTTCATCTGTGCGCAGGAATTGAATTTCGCATTGGCATACTCCTGCACCGGAATGGCCGCCAGATCGCGCTCGGTAACGCCGTACTCCTGCATGTAGGCCTGCATCACCTCGGCGAAGAGATGCGGAAAAACGAACACCTTTCCTTCGCGCTCGTCGGGATGCGAAAAATAGCCCAGCACCTTGCCGATGAGCTTGCCATCCATCTTGCCTTCGGCATCTCGCATCTTTTCGAAGCCGGCCGCAATTCCGGTATCGCCCATCCCGCACTGCAGCTTCTGAATCACGGAGAGGACCGCCTGCCCGCCCGAAGCGCACGCGTTCTCGACAGCTTCGATCGGCTTCTCTTCCAGGCCGGGAGTCATCGCCATGAGCCCGGAAAGAAGTCCCTGTTCATTCAACGTGAAATTGCAGGCCGCCCCGACGCTGCCCACGTCCAACGCAGATGCCGGCACAGCAATCTCGCGGCACGCACCCCGAACTGCGCTGTCCAGGATCTGGGGCACGGTCATGCCCATGAGTTTTCCGAACGGGGATTGATGATAGCTGGCAATGTAAATCTTCTTCATACGGCTTGCCTCTCCTGATACAGTTTGCTGAGTTCCGGCTTGATGACCTTCCCGTAAGCGGTGCGGGGGAGCGCATTCAAGAATAGGAAGCGCTTTGGCAATTTATAGCGGGCGAGCCTTTCTTCGAGAAACGAGATGACTTCCTCTTTCGTCAGGCCAGGCTGGCACACCACCAGAAACGCTACGCCCACTTCACCCCAGGTTTCATCCGGAACACCCACCACCGCGGCGTCTTCCACCAACGGATGCTGCATCAGCACATTCTCAATCTCCGCCGGGTAGATATTCACGCCGCCACTGATAAACATGTCCTTGGCGCGGCCATCGATGTAATAGAAGCCATCCACATCCTGGTGCGCCACATCTCCGGTATGCAGCCATCCATCCCCTCCAATCGCGGCAGCAGTTGCCGCGGGCTGATTCCAGAATCCCTTTGCCACGTGCGGACCGCGCAGCCACAGTTCGCCGGCTTCACCGGCCGCAACCATGTGTCCGTCGGCATCGACTACTCGCGCTTCGGCGAACATCATCGGCTTTCCTATCGAGCCTGGCTTGCGTTCCGCCTCATCCGAAGTCATCGCGAAACAGTTCACACCCGCCTCCGTCAACCCGTAGCCTTGCTTGAAGGAAAGCCCGCGTTCGCGATATCGATCGATCAAGTGACGAGGCAGAGGAGCTCCCCCGCTGATGCACCACCGGATGCTGGCCAGGTCCGCCGAAGCAAACTCCGGCGCCTCGGACATCATCTTAAAGGTAGTCGGCACTCCAAATACCAGCGTAGCGCGTTCGCGCTCGACGGCGCTCCAGACCTCCGAGGGGTCGAAGCGTTCATGCAGCACAACGGTCCCCCCAATCACAACCAGAGGCGTCAGGAAAACGGCCAGACCGCCGGCATGATGCATGGGCGTGAACACGGGCGCGATATCGTCTTCGCGAAGCTGCCAGCTCGCAACCGTGTTGTACCCGTTCCAAATCACCATGCGATGCGGCAACATAACGCCCTTGGGGCGGCCGGTAGTCCCGCTGGTGTAGAGGAGACACCAAAGCTCTTCCGGCTCGCACCGCACAGGCGCGAACTGGTGGGGGCGATCGAGTTCGAGAGCTTCCAGCGCCAGCCAGAATTCGGTGGCGACGAGCCCTTGAATGCGGCCCGCCAATTCGGCGAATCCGCGGCTGTAAAGGACCGCGCGGATTCCGGCATCGGCGATCTGCGCCGCAAGCTCGGGCGCGGCCAGCCGGCTGTTCAGGGGGACGAGGACGACGCCGCTTTTTCCGCAGGCGAAGAACGCATCGACATACTCGACGCGGTTCTCGGAGAGGATGCCGATGCGGTCGCCTTTGGCGAGGCCGCAATCCGCCCATATGCGGGCCATCGCCGAGGCGCGGCGGTGCAGATCCTCATACCGGAAGCGGCGGCCGGTGCGGACTTCGATGAGCGCAGTCTTCTCCGGAGTCAGGCGCGCACGTTCTCCCAACAGGTCGCCGGCAATCATTTTCGTGGGGGCATCCGAAACGCGACGGCAGCCTGGTTGTACCCTACTCCCGAGCCGACCAGTACCACGAGGTTCCCGGGCTTCACTTTTCCCTGCTCGACCGCGCTATCCAGCGCCATGCCGACGCAGGCCGAGCCGGTGTAGCCCCACTCCTCCATGATGGTATGGGTGCGCTCGAGGGGCAGACCAAGGTCATGCATCACCAGCTCGATTGTCGGTTTGCGGACCTGCGTGAAAATGGCGAGGTCGATCTCTTCTACCGCAAAGCCGTTCTCCACTGCGAGACGGCGCACCAGCCGGGGCCAGCCCGCGTCGTTGATCTCAGGTGGATAGCGGTTCGTCATGCGCACTTTGGTGCGGCCGGCCGACACCGCTTCGCAACTGGCCGGCTCGTACGTTCCACCTGCGTAAATTCCCCAGAAGCTGTGATACGACCCGTCCGCCTGGAAGGCGGATCCGAGGAAGCCGGGCTCAATTCCCGGCTCCAAAACCGCCGCGGCGGCGCCGTCCCCGTAGAAGAAGATCATCGGATCCTTGGGGTCGGCGAGTTTGTGCATGAGGTACACGCCGACGACGAGCACCGTCCGAATGCCGGGGTTTGTGGCGATCAGCCCGGCGCCTGCCGCAAGCCCGGTCGGAAATGAAGCGCAGGCGCAGCCCACATCGAAGGTACCCGCGTTCTTCGCCCCGAGCTTGTGCTGCAGCACCACCGATGTGGACGGGGTGACGTAATCCGGCGAATCGGTCCCGAGTATGATCAGGTCCACCTCCTCCGGATTGCGTCCGGCGCGCGCCAGAGCGCACTGCGCTGCCGGGAGCGCGACGTCCGAAGTGGCCCATCCGTCCGGCGCGTACCAGCGCCGGCGGATGCCGGTGGCCGCCTCCATCTTTTCGACGAACTCGGGCACGTGCGCGAGCTGCTGCGCGAGCGCGCTGTTGGGCACCTCGATTTCCGGAAGATACCGGCCCGTCGACGCAATATGCGCGTACCGATTCATGCGACCTCGTACGGCAGGCATTCGCCCGCCCAAGTTGTTACGTCCCTGTTACAACTCCGCCATCCACGCTGAGCACCGTACCAGTGATGAACGATGCCGCATCGGACGCCAGCCAGACATACGCATTGGCGATGTCTTCCGGCTGACCCATGCGGCCCAGCGGCGTGTGCTCCCGCATGCTTTGCAGGATTTTCTCCGGCATGGCCTTGACCATGTCGGTCTCGATGAAGCCGGGGGCCACGGCGTTCACGCGAATTTTATACTTCCCGAGTTCCCGCGCCCAAACACGCGTCATGCCGATCAATCCCGCCTTGGCCGCCACATAATTCGTCTGCCCGAAATTGCCGTACAGGCCGACCACGCTCGAAGCGTTCAGGATTACGCCTCCCCCGCCCGGAATCATGCGGGCGGCCACCGCCCGCGCGCAAACGAAGATGCCTCGCAGATTAACGTTGATTACGGCGTCGAACTGCTCATCGCTCATCATGCCGGTGATGTTGCCATCTTTATATTTGACGAGCTGAGCGTCGCGCAGAATGCCGGCATTGTTTACAAGAACGTGAACGGCGCCCCAGCGTTTGATGACCTCGTCGACGGCGGACTCAACGGATTGGGAGTCTGCGACGTCTACCTTTTGGAAGATACCTCCGTCCTCAGGGGGGCGGTCCCTTACGTCCCACGACGCCACCCGGCTGCCCTCCTGCGCGAAGCGGCGCGCGGTCGCCTGGCCGATGCCAGCGGCCGCGCCCGTAACGATCACGACTTTATCGCGTAAGCCTGTTTCGATCATGCGTCCTCAATGTAGGGCAGGTCGACAACCTGCAGCGGGTGGATAACCCGCTTGCGCGGGCGTCGGTTGCCACCGGCACGCGGGATGCCATCCCGCCCCACTACCTCCTCTAAAAGCCTAGCTTCAGCGCGAACTGGAGAATCCTCGGCCCGGTTGCGGTAGATGTAATCGTTCCCAGGGTCGCCGGGACGAGCACGTTGTTGTTCGGCTGGGCAAAGTTCACCCGATTGAAGGCGTTGAAGAACTCGGAGCGGAACTCGAGCTTTGTGCGCTCCTTCAAGGGGATGAACTTCACAATCGAAACGTCTACATTCCGCTGATCGGGTCCGCGGAGAATGTTGCGGCCCGAGTTCCCGAACGGGGACGCGTTCGTGCAGCCCGGCGCGAATGCGGATTTGTTGAAGTACTGGGTCAGGCGGCTTTTTACATCACCGCTGAGCGCCGGGCTCTGCCCCGCGAGGAAATCGGCGCGGTTGTAGGTATCGGCGCCATTGGAGCAAATCACCGAGAACGGCAGGCCCGATTGCATCGTGACGATACCGCCGAGCTGCCAGTTATTGACCAAGCGCGAAGCCACGCCCGATTTGCCTCCATAGAAACGCGGCAGATCGTAGGTGCCGCTCAGCACGAAACGGACAGACCGGTCGAAATCTGAAAGCGCCCGACTATATCGCCGGTTCTGTTCATCGCCAGGCAACTGCAGCAGTTCATTCGTAGGCGAGCCCGAAGCGTCGTCGATCGATTTTGAGAGCGTATACGATGCAAGGAACACCAGCCCTTTGCTGAACCGTTTGGTCAGGCTCGCTTGCAGCGAATCGTAGTGCGAGTTTGCGTCGGTGGTCGCCATCTGGAATGCCGTACCCGCTTTGTTATTGGTGAACCCAGACGCCGTGTACGGGGCCGTGGCGGGGGACGTGCCCTGGTTGAGCGACTTCACGTAGATCAGCCGCGTCCCCTTTGAGCCGACGTAGCCGATCTCGGCCATCCAGTCCTTCTTCACTTCCCATTGCACCCCCAGACTGTACTGCTGTACGTAAGGGATGTGGAAATCGCGGCTTGGATACACGCCGCTGATCGGCGTCGATAACCCAGCCAAGGGCACACCGTTGTAGTACAACGGCACAGGCGAAGGGATCACCGGCGGCTGGATCGGGAAGCTCACTTTTGAAATATCCGGGAACGGATTGGCAAACGCTAATGCGGGGCCGAGCTCAATGCCGATCATGTCAAACGGATAGCTCAGGATCTGCAGGTTGGCGAAGCGCATGGAGAACCGGTCGTAGTAGATTCCATAGCCGCCACGCACGACCAAGCCTTTCGCCACCGGAGGTTTCCAGGCGAATCCGAAGCGCGGCGCGACGTTGTAATTGTTCGGATTCAACGGATCGCCCGCTTTCAGGATCTGGAAGCCATTCTTGCCCGTGCACGGAGCCGCCACGGTGCACGGCGTCGTGAAACCGGGGAACTGCGCCGGATCGAACGTGGCCAGCCGCCCGCGATGTTCGCTCACGCCTCCGGTGTACTGGAACCGCAGTCCAAGGTTTAGCGTGAGAGAGTCGCTCACCTTATAGTCGTCCTGGATGTAAGTGGAGGCATCCGTGGCGCGCATCCCCCGGTCACGTACTCCGTTGCCGAGCAGGCCAAGCGTGATATTGCCGGCCAGAAAATTCTGGAACGAGCTGAAGTTGATCTGCCCGCGCGAGTAGAAGTTGAAAAAGAAATCCGCCCGGTAACGCCGCGCATCGACGCCGAAACGGAACAGGTGTTTGCCGTGCGTCAACGTCAGCATATCGGTCCATTCGAACGTCTGCGTCGTCGACCTCTGGTCGGCCAGTCCCGTCGAACCAATGGTGAACATACCCAGAACATTAATGGTTGAGAGCCCACAGAACCGGCCGTCGCCGCCACAGAGCGGATTCTTAATGCCGACGTCGGAATCCTTCAGCGGCTCTTGCGGCGTCGATGGGCCGTTGATCCGGCTGTAGCCGAAGTGCGCTTGGTTGATCAGGTTTGGGGACAAGATGTGAGAATCCGTCAGGCTCAACAGGCGATTGTGGAACTCGATGTTGCCGCCGTAGCCGGGAATCTGTTGCACATTCCCCCCGTTGAAGGTGTACAAGGCCTGAAACTGAGGCGTATCGGAATAGAAGAATTTTCCGGAAAGCCGGTTGTTCTGTCCGATTGCCTGGTCGATGTTGGTGTTGAACTGGTCCTCGCGGAAGGTCGAGATTCCGCTCATCGGGGTGTTGACGGGAATCGCCGGGGAGGCCGCCGCGCCTGCCGCGCTCGGAATCGCCCAACTGCCGTCCGGCAGTTTCGCCTGCAGCATGTTCATGGCGACCGTGCTCACCGGCAGCGCCGTTGCTCCTTGCGCATAGAAGGCAGCGTTGAGCGCATTGATGGCAGCCGCGCTGCGGTCATTGGTCAGGCCGGCGGGAATGAGTGGGAACGACAAGCTGTTGGTCAGCGAAGCGCCGTTGCGCTCGCGGGTCCCCTGGTAGGAAACAAAGAAGAACGTTTTGTCTTTGACAACCGGGCCGCCCAGGGTTCCACCGAACTGGTTACGGTTAAGCACCGGCCGCTGGCGGCCCGCCGTATTCAGGAAGAAGTCGTTGGCGTTCAACTTCCGGTTTCGGAAGAATTCGAACGCGCTGCCATGCACGGTGTTTTCGCCGGATTTGGTGACTGCGGCGACGTTCCCCCCGGCATTGCGGCCTTGCGTGGCATCATACAGCGAAGTCTGCACAATGAATTCCTGAATGGCATCGGGCGAAGGGACCGAGATATTCGGCGTCGAGTTCGTGCCAGGGCTGTTCACCTGGGTTCCGTCCACAACCACGTTGTTGCTCGTGGAACGGTTGCCACCGACGTTGATGTTCACGTCGCCGCGTCCCAGTTCCGTGTTGTTCGCCAGGTTCGCGACCGCGCCAGGAGAGAGCGTCAAGATTTGCTGGAAGTTCCGCGTCGGCAGCGGCAATTCACGAATTACCTGGTCGGTGATGACGCGGCCCGTGGTGGCGGAACTGGTCTGTACAAGCGGCACCTCTGCCGTCACCTCAACGGAAGCGGCGGCACTGGCCACCGTCAGGGCAGGCGAAACATCAGTAGCCTCGGTGATGCGGATGGCGATGCCCGTGGCCTTGTAAGACTGGAATCCCGCCGCTTCGACCGTCAGGGCGTACACCCCTGGCCCGAGCAACGGAAAGCGGTAGCTGCCGTCGTCGCCCGTCGTTGCTGTCCGTTCTTCGCCGGCAGCGCTCGTCAGTACGAGCTTGGCGTTGGCAATCACGGCTCCGGTCGGATCTTTGACAGTTCCGGTGAGCAGTCCAGTGGTGGGCGTCTGCGCCC
>CAYMHP010000033.1:22411-28323 GCA_964390225.1 uncultured Solibacteraceae bacterium | reverse complement strand
CGTCTCAGTGCTGAACAGGTTCGGCATCAGCTCATTTTTTTCCATGCCGACTCCGTGCTCGCCCGTGATCGAGCCGCCGGCCTGGATGCAGTACAGAAGAATCTCCTCGCCGGCCATGCGCGCTCTTTCGGTCTCGCCTGGCTTCCGCGGGTCGAACAGAATAATGGGATGCAGATTGCCATCGCCCGCATGGAAGATATTGCTGATGGCGAGGCCGTATTTGCGTGAGACCTCGCCGATGAAGTTCAGCGTAGGCGCCACCTTGGTTCGCGGCACCACGCCGTCCTGCACATAGTAGGTCGGGCTCACGCGCCCCACCGCGCCGAAGGCGTTCTTGCGGCCCTTCCAGAGCAGTTCCCGTTCTTCGGCGGTCTGCGCGATGCGGCATTCGCGTGCGCCGCAAATGTTGCAGGCCTCGCGAATCTGCTCGGTCTGCTCCTCTACCGCCTCCCGCAGGCCTTCCAACTCGATCAGCAGGACTGCGGCGGCATCCATCGGGTAGCCCGCATGCGTAGCTTCCTCGACCATGCGGAGCATTACGCCATCCAGCATCTCCACCGCAACGGGAGTAATCGCCCGAACCGTGATCTCGGTAACGGTCCGGCCGGCGGCCTCGCTCGTTTCGAAAATGGCCAGAATGGTCTTCACCGCCTCGGGCTTACGCATCAGCCGAACGGTAATCTTGGTGACCAGCGCCATAGTCCCCTCGGAGCCGGTGAGCAGGCCCGTGAGGTCGAATCCCGGCAGGTCGAGTTCCTTGCCGCCGGTCTCGACCACGCTGCCATCGGGCAGCACGAGTTCCAGGCCGAGCACATGATTCGTGGTCACGCCATACGCCAGCGTGTGCGGACCTCCGGCGTTCTCCGCGACGTTTCCGCCGATACTGCAGGCCCGCTGGCTGGACGGATCGGGCGCATAGAAGTACCCCGAGTTCTGCACCGCAACCGTCATGTCGAGATTGATCACGCCGGGCTGCACTACGGCGCGCTCATTGTCCAGGTCGATCTCGAGAATGCGGTTCATCCGGGCAAATGCCACGGTGATGCCGCCCTCGCGGGGAATCGCGCCGCCGGAAAGACCGGTTCCCGAGCCCCGTCCCACCAGAGGCACGTGAAACTCCCGCGCGACCTTCACCACCGCCGACACTTGTTCCGTGGTCCGCGGAAATACAACCAGGTCGGGGCGATGCTTGTCGATGCTCCCGTCGTATTCGTAAATCGCGAGATCTTCGGGACGGTCCAGGTATCCGCGCGGACCGATCACTGCGGCGATACGCTCCTTGCAGCCGGCGGGCAGCATGCTTACAGCTTAAGGCCTTTGAGGTATTCGCGAAAAGGACCGCCTAGATCGGGCCGCCGCAGCGCGTACTCGACGGTAGCCGTGAGGAACCCGAGTTTGTCGCCCGCGTCGTACCGCGTCCCGTCGAACCGGTACGCGTAGATCGGCCGCGAGCGGAGCAGGTGCTTCAGCCCATCGGTGAGCTGGATCTCACCGCCCGATCCCGGATCGATGCTCTGCAGCGAATCGAAGATCTCCGGCGTCAGCACGTAACGCCCAATGATCGCCAGGTTAGAAGGAGCGTCGGAAGCCTTCGGTTTCTCCACCAAGTCGCGAATCCGGAAAACGCGGTCGTTGCGCCCGTTGTGCGCGATCGGTTCGGCGTCGATACACCCATAGGCCGAGATGCTCTCCCGCGGCACTTCCATCACGGCCAGCACCGGCGAGCAGAAGAAATCGTACACATCCAGCAACTGACGGAGGCACGGCGTCTCGGCTTCGATGACGTCATCGGCCAGCACCACCGAGAACGGCTCGTCGCCCACCAGTTCCAGGGCGCGCAGCACGGCATGCCCGAGTCCCAGCGCCTCCTTCTGCCGGATATAGGAGACGTTAATCATGTCCGAGATGCCGCGAACCACGGCCAGAAGTTCCTTCTTCGAACGGCTCTCGAGCAGGTTTTCAAGCTCGAAACTCACGTCGAAGTGATCTTCGATGGCGGTCTTTCCGCGTCCGGTGACGATGATGATGTTCTGAATCCCAGAATGCAGCGCCTCTTCCACCCCGTACTGAATGATGGGCTTGTCGACAATCGGCAGCATTTCCTTGGGCTGAGCCTTGGTGGCGGGCAAAAACCGGGTACCCAGTCCCGCGGCGGGAAAAACTGCTTTACGCACTTTGGCCGGCATCTTCTACAGTTTGGTGCGCCTCAGGCTGGTTTGGCAAGCCGTTGATTGTCTTTCCGTTCCCTCTGTGCTATTGATATGGTACCTGGGGAAACATCATAGATGGCATACGTAATAGCAGAACCTTGCATTGGCACCAAGGACACCGCGTGCGTCGACGCTTGCCCCGTCGATTGTATTCATCCTAAAAAGGATGAGGCGAATTTCGCGGAGGCGGAGATGCTCTACATCGACCCGGTGGAGTGCATCGACTGCGGCGCGTGTGTGCCCGTCTGCCCGGTGTCCGCCATATTCGCGCTCGACGACCTGCCGGAAAAGTGGTCGGAATTCACGGCGAAAAACGCCTCTTACTACGGCCGCTAGTCGCGCTTTCCGATTCCGGGGAAATCCCGAGCCTAATTTCAACCACCAGCAGATCCATGCGCCGATTCAGCCCTGGCCGGAAGGCCGAGGGTCACCGTTGCGGGGACGCTACGCCTTCACCCGATACGTCGCATACGACGTATCGGTCTCCCACAGCTTCACCGAGCCGATCCGTACGCCGTTGCCGTCGATCGTCTGGCTGACTTCGTCGTATATGTATTTCGCGATGTTTTCGGCCGAGGGATTCAGCACGTCAAACGGCGGAAAATCGTTCAGCCACTGGTGGTCCATGCGGTCGATCACCGCGCGGACGGTCTTCTTCAACTCCACGAAATCCACCAGCAGCCCGATCCCGTCGAGTTGCTCGCCTTCGACGGTGACCTCGCACCGGTAATTGTGGCCATGCACGTTTTCGCACTTGCCACGATAGTGGCGCAGGGCATGTCCGGCGGAAAACGTCTGCTCAATCGTCACTTCAAACATCGAAAAATCTCTCCACGTCTTCCATCCGGGTCGTGAACCCGTAGTCCGGAAGGCTGTCAAAAAAGACCTGGCCGTAGCGCTGCTTGGTGATGCGATTGTCCAGAAGAACCAAAACGCCCCGGTCCGACCGGCTGCGGATCAACCTGCCAAATCCCTGCTTCAGCGCAATGGCGGCCTGCGGAATCTGGTAATCGTAAAACGGATTTCCGCCCGCCCGGCGGATGCTTTCAATCCGCGCGCTGACTACGGGATCGTTAGGGACCGCGAACGGCAGCTTATCTATGATAACGCAGCTCAGTTGCTCGCCCGGCACATCCACACCCTGCCAAAATGACGACGTCGCAAAGAGGACGCAGTTGGGGGTCGAACGGAACTCTTCCAGCAGAGCGCTGCGCGGGGCGGTGCCCTGTAACAATGTCGGATATTCGATTTCGAATGCCACGGTGTCGTGGACCAGCCGCATCTGCTGATAGCTGGTGAAGAGCACAAACGCCCGGCCGCGGCTGTGCTTCAAAATTTGCGCCACCTCGGCGCCGGCGGATTTCACGAATGCCGGGCTCCGCGGATCGGGCAGATGTTGTGGAATATACAACAGCGCCTGCTTCTGGTAATTGAAGTGTCCGGCGACCACCAGCGTCCGCGCATTGTCGAGCCCGAGCCGTTTTTCCACGTACTCAAAACCTCCGGCAACCGCGAGCGTCGCTGAAGTCAGCACCGCCGTATCCACCCGGTCGAACAGGCGTGCCGATAAGAGCCTTGCCACATCGATGGGCGTGGCTTGCAGGTAGCAGCCGCGCCCGCGTTTTTCCACCCAGAAGACGTACCGGTCGTCATCTTCCTCCATCAGGAACCGCAGGCCCATGGATAGCTCGAGAGCCCTGCGCATCAGCGGACCCACCTCTTCGGGTGGATTCTGGATCAGCTTGAGGTGCGAGCCGATCAGATCGAGCACCGTCAGCAGGTCGGAATAGACCTCCTCGTTCTCCTCGCGGAACGCGTCCCGGCCTTGAAACGGCGATCTGCCTTCCCCCGCACCGAACAGCCCGAAGAACCGGATCGAGATTTCTTCCAGGCGCTCCAGCACCCGGTCCAGTTCCGGCGTCCCGAATTTCTTTAGCCGTCCGAGCACGGAGAGATCGCGCCGCAATTCCTGGAAGCGATAGCTGCTCACCGAAACCCCGAAGTACTGGCCGGCCACTTCCTCCATCTCATGCGCTTCGTCAAACACCACCGCGTGATACTCGGGAAGAATGCCTCCTTCGTAGTTCTCGTCCTTCAGCGCCAGGTCGGCGAAGAACAGGTGATGATTTACGATGACGACATCGCTTTCCTGGGCGCGCTGGTGCATCAGCGTGAGGAAGCACCGCTGGAAGTTCGGGCACTTCTGGCCAGTGCACAGGTCGGCGCGCGCATCGATCTTGGCCCAAGCGGTGCTGCCCTCCGGTAGCGTTTTGATTTCCGCGCGATCGCCGAACTCGGTGGTCTTCTCCCAATCCCGGATCACCTGGAAGTCGGCCAGTTCTTCCAGCCCGGAGAGTACCGGCTCGTTCTCCGCATCGTAGATCTTCTGGCGGCAGGCGTAGTTGTTCCGCCCCTTCATGTAGCAGACCTTCAGCGGTCGCTGGAAATGCTGCTGGAGAAAGGGAACATCTTTGAAGAAGAGCTGCTCCTGAAGGTTCTTGGTGCCGGTCGAGACGATGATGCGCTTGCCCGAAAGCAGCGCCGGCACCAGGTAGGCGAGCGTCTTGCCCGTTCCCGTGCCTGCCTCGACGATCAGGTGGCGTTTCTCGGCGAAGGCGGCTTCCACGGCTTCGGCCATCTCCACCTGCCCGCGCCGGAACTCGTAACTGGGATGCCACCGCGACAGCGGGCCATGCGGTGAAAAGAACTGGCGCGCGCCTGCGGTTCGGGCCTCGGTGGGCATCGGGATGCTTCGATTCTAGCAGGGGCGTGCAATACCATACGGCGAATCACAGGCGTTTCCTGAATTGAACCGCGCCATGCCTGGGAGCGGAATCTGAAACTGCTCGCCTGATCGCGCGGCAGACCGCCAGCTAGAAACTGCTCGATTTGTTCACCAGCGAGAGAAACTCGTCGCGGGTCTTCTTTTTCTCGCGGAATTCGCCCAGCATGGCGCTGGTCATAGCGCCGGAGTGCTGCTTTTCCACGCCGCGCATCATCATGCAGAAGTGGCGGGCTTCGCAGATCACGCCGACACCGACCGGGTCAATGGCATCCTGGAGCGTCTGCGCCACTTGCTGCGTGAGCCGTTCCTGAATCTGCAGGCGACGCGCGAACACGTCCACGACTCGCGGAATTTTGCTCAACCCCAAAACCCGATCTTTGGGGAGATACGCGACGTGGACCTTGCCGAAGAATGGCAGCAGGTGGTGCTCGCAGAGGCTGAAGAATTCGATGTCCTTCACCACCACCATTTCGTCGTACTTCACTTGGTACAATGCGCCGTTGATCACCTTCTGCACGTCCATCTGGTAGCCGCTGGTGAGAAACCGCATCGCCTTCTCCACGCGAATAGGGGTGCTCTCGAGGCCATCCCGAGACGGGTCCTCGCCCAGTTTGGCCAGCATCTCCTTGATGAGAGGAGCGATGCTCTGGTCGCTCTTGGGCGGCATAATCTTAACGACTGCTTTATTCGATTTCATCGGCCCTGACTTCAAAGATGTTCCGCGGCGTTTCTTCGATGCGGATTTTGTCCAGCACCGGCCAATCGCCGGGGAACACCTCTTTCCATTTTCCCTTCAAGCGCCGGCAGATTTCCGCGCTCAGGTTCTCGGTGGTCGGCGGCGGATGATGGCGGGCCGCGGGGTGGGGGGGGGGGTGGGGTGGGGGGGGGGGGGGGGGGGGTGGGGGGGGGTTGGGGGG
>CAYMHP010000033.1:0-22401 GCA_964390225.1 uncultured Solibacteraceae bacterium | reverse complement strand
ATTTGTTCCCGCACGAAGGCATCCAGCCGCTGAGTGTCGACTGCGCGGCCCGTATCCGCATCCAGCGGCCCGCGCGCACTGACCTCCACGACGTAATTATGACCGTGCCCGTAAGGATGATTACATTTCCCGTATAGCTGTTGGTTCTCTGCGTCCGACAACTCGGGGGAGTGCAGACGGTGATTTGCGGCGAAGCAGTAGCGGCGGGTTACGCGGAACACGGCTCTTCTCCCTGGTAGTCGACGAACAGGTCGGGCGTCTCGTACAGCCGCACGAGGCGGAGCCGCCGTCCGTTAGTGCTCAGGTGCGGCGCCAGGCGGTCCCAAATATCCCGCGCCATATTTTCGGCGGTGGGGATCACCCGGTCGAACGGCGGCACCTCGAAATTCAGAAAGCGATGGTCGTACGGCTCCACAACCTGCCGATTTAACACTTCTTTCAGCTCTTTGAGATCGAGCACCATTCCGGTCACGGGATCGGGCTGCCCCTCGATGCTGACCTCCAGCACGTAGTTGTGGCCATGGCCGTGTGGGTTGGCGGCCAAGCCGAACAGCTTCCGGTTGTCGTCATCGGAAAGCGCGGCGTTCCGGCAGACATGCGAGGCCGAAAATTCTACTTTGCGGGTAATGACCATGGGCAATGTTCGCCGGGGCCCTTCGAGGAGCTACAATCAAATTATAGTTTTCTCCCATGCAGAGCGTCAAAATTGATCGGTTTCTGCGGCTCGGCATCGTCGTGCTTGCCGTGTTGTTTATCTACGTAATCTACGCCGCGATTCACCAGCGCATCGTCGAGGCGGGCGATAAGGCTCCGCAGTTCACCATCACCACCGACACCGGCAAAACCATCTCGGTGCCGGATTTCGGGGGCAAGCTGCTGGTGCTGAATTTCTGGGCGAGCTGGTGCCAGCCCTGCGTGGAAGAGTCTCCGTGGCTGAGCGACTTTGCCCGGCAGTTCGCCAACAAGGGCGTGGTCGTGCTGGGCGTCAGCGTGGATAAGGATCCGGCGGCCTATCGCAAGTTTCTCGAGCGATTCCGTCCCGCGTTCCAGACGGTGCGCGATTCGAAAATCCATGAGGACTACGGCACCTTCATGTACCCGGAGACGTATATCATCGACGCGAACGGCCGCGTGTTGAAGAAATTCGCCGAAGAAGTGCCGTTTACCCATCCCAAATTCGTTGAGCTGGTCAACTCGCTTTTATAATCTTGCCTAGCATGACGCGATCGCTTTTCGCCGCCATTGCCGTCATATTAGCCGGCGGCCCGGCTTGGGCTTCGCTCGTGGACGATGTGCGCGTGCAGATCGCGCGCAACGATCTCGCTTCCGCCGATCGCGAGGTGCGAGCCATACGCGCGGCGCAGGGTGCGAACGCGGAAGTTGCCGCGGCGTACTCCTGGCTGGCGCGCGGGGCGCTGGAGAGCAAGCACCTGCAGCAGGCCGATGCGTATGCCACGGAAGCCAGGAAAATGGCGATGTCGCTCTTGGGCGTCCGGCGGATCGACAACGATCCGTGGCTGCCCACGGCGGTGGGCGCCGCAATCGAGGTGCATGCGCATGTGCTCGCGGCGAGCGGCGATATCCCTGGGGCCTTGGCGTTTTTGCGCCGGGAACTCATGACTTGGGCTGGTACGTCTTTGGTGGAGCGCATCCGTAAGAACGAGAACCTTCTAGGCATGGAGGGAAAGCCTGCTCCTTCGTTGGAGGGCGTATCGCTGGCGGCTTTCCGGGGGCGTCCCGTTCTGCTGTTCTTCTGGGCCCACTGGTGCCCCGACTGTAAAGCCGATGTGCCGGTGATTGCCGCGATTGAGAAGAGGTTTGGACCGCGAGGACTTGCCGTGGTCGGGCCGACCCGGTTGTATGGATATGCCGCCGGTGGAGAACCGGCGCCCGCCGCTGCCGAACGGCAATACATCGAACACGTGCGCCAGCAGTACTACGCGCCTTTAGGGAACATGCCCACGCCGGTGAGCGAGGCCAATTTCCAACTCTACGGCGCCAGTACTACCCCGACCTTTGTCCTGATCGACCCAGCGGGAATCGTTCGCTACTATCATCCGGGTGCGGTGACCGAACCCGAATTAAGCGCGAAAGTACAAGCGCTGTTAAAGTAGGAATTCCCTCAGGCGGTCTTACGCTTCCGGAACCCTTGCCCCTTTTCCCGAAACCGGTCGTATTGTTCGAGTGAGCGTATGAGGCTGTCAATTACCATGCGCCGCGCGTACAAGTACTGCAGCTCTTTATGAGGGCGGATCGGAGTGCATGCGGGGGAGGATTTCTTCTCGAGCATAGTACACAAAGTACCAGAACGTTTAGGACAATACAATAGGAAAGGACAGGATTTTCCCTATGTTGGCGAGGCAGTTAGGTACTATGCCTGTACTGCCCCCGTTTATGGGTATTTAGTTATTAACTTTCGAGAATTCCGGCGATGCGATCCGCATTGTTCGGCACGACCACCGGCTGATTTCCGAAATTCGGTTGAATTCGCGAGCCATCCGGAGCATCCAAAACACCCGTGTGGTAGCGGTAAATGTAGTCGGGGTCCTTCAGGACATTTCCCGTCAGGACCGCCACAACATCGGCGTCCGGACGAATGGCGCCCGAAGCTGTGAGTTTGCGGATTCCGGCGAGGGTGGCGGCGGAGGCGGGCTCACAGCCGATACCGGCGCGGCCGATGACTGCCTTGGCATCGGCGATCTCCTGCTCGCTGACACTCTCCACCACTCCGCCCGTAGTGGTTACCTCGTGAAGCGCTTTCGGCCAGGAGACCGGGTCGCCAATCTTGATTGCGGTGGCTAGCGTTTCGGGATGCTCTATGGCCTCGAGGCGGGAGCGGTCCCGCCCGCGCATGAGGTTGAAAAACGGAGCGGCCCCGCGCGCTTGAACGACGGCGAGCCGCGGCAGCTGATCGATCAGCCCCAGATCTTTCATCTCCCGGAGCGCCTTGCCGAAGGCTGAGGTGTTTCCCAGATTGCCGCCGGGCAGCACCACCCAGTCGGGGACGTGCCAATCGCGCTGGTCCAGCATCTCGGTCATGATCGTTTTCTGGCCCTCGATGCGGAACGGATTAATCGAATTTAGCAAATAGATACCGAGCCGCTCGGCGAGCTGACGGACGAGCGCGAGGATCTGGTCGAAATTCGCTTCCACCTGCAACGTGCGCGCGCCGTATTCGAGCGCCTGCGCGAGCTTGCCGTACGAGATATTTCCGTGGGGGATGAAGATGATGGGCTGCAGGCCGGCGGCGCTGGCGTAAGCGGCCATCGATGCAGACGTGTTGCCGGTGGAGACGCAGGCCACGCGCGTCATTCCGAGGCGCAGGGCTTGCGCCGCGCCGCAGGTCATGCCGTTGTCTTTGAACGAGCCGGTGGGATTGAAGCCCTGGTGCTTGAAGGTCAGTCTGTCGAGACCGCCGTAGTGGGCCGCCTGGCGGGAGTCGAGCAACGGAGTGTTGCCCTCGCGGAGCGTGACCACGCAGTTGTATTCGGCGAGGAAGGGAATGAATTCGCGGTAGCGCCAGACGCCGCTCTGATCGAGCGGAGCATTGGAGGTGCGGCGCTCGCGCCAAAGCTTCTTGAGTTGTTCGGGGGACTCGGCCGGGCGGTCATAAACCGCTTCGAGCAATCCGCCGCACTGGGGGCAGTTGTAGAGGACCTCGGTGATGGGGAAGCGGGCGCGGCACCGCTGTTCGAAACAGGCTAGCTCAGCTGGCATTGGTTGTGGTGTGGTATCCCCGCCCTTACGGGACGGGGCTGAAGCGCTTCAGCCCCGTCCCGTAAGGGCGGGGGTCGTTCCTACGCTAAACGGATGGGCAACTGGCGGATGCGCCTGTTGGTCAACGCGAAGAGGGCGTTGGCCACGGCGGGCGCGATGGTCGGAGTGCTGGCCTCGCCGATACCGCCGGGAGCCTCCTGGCTCGGCACGATGTAGACTTCGATGACGGGCATCTCGTCCATGCGGATCGGGTCGAACTGGTGGAAGTTCGCCTGCTGCACGCGGCCGCGATCGATGGTAATGGCTTGCTTGAGCGCCGCGGACAGGCCGTAGACGATGCCGCTCTCGATTTGCGCCTGGAGGATGGCCGGGTTTACCACGTGGCCGCAATCGACGGCACAGACCACGCGATGCACTTTCACCTTGCCCTGCTCGACGGAAACTTCGGCGACCTGGGCGTTGAAGCTGCCGATGTTGTTGACCACGGCGACCCCACGCGCGCGTCCGGCGGGAAGGGGTTTGCCCCATCCACTCTTTTCGGCGGCGAGGTTCAGGACGGCAAGCGGACGCGGCGCTTTCGCCAGTAGTTTGCGCCGGAATTCCACGGGATCTTTTCCGCCAGCCGCCGCGAGTTCATCGAGGAAGCACTCGGTGAAAAACGTGTTCTGCGAGTAGCCCACCGAGCGCCAGAAGGTAGTGGGAATGCCGGGCTCGGCGACGCGGTAGTCGACCAGGATGTTCGGGATGTCGTACATCAGGTCGTTGATGCCCTGCACGGCGGCGAAATCGATGCCGTTGTTCATGCCGGCGAAGGACGGGCAGGCGATGCGCGTGGTCCACGCCACCGGATCACCGTTGGCGTCGAGGCCGCCGGCGAACTTGGTGTAAGAGGCAGGCCGATAGAGGTCGTGCTGCATATCGTCTTCGCGCGACCAGGTGACTTTGACAGGCGCGCCGATGGCTTTCGAGGTCTCGACGGTGTCGGCGATGAAGTCGGCTCCGCCGCGGCGTCCGAACCCTCCACCGAGGTATAGCGTGTGGACCGTGATTTTTTCCGTGGGCAGGCCCGTGATCTTGACGGCCGTTTCCTGAGCGGCGCTCTGAATCTGCGTAGCCGCCCAGATATCGCAGCCATCCGCACGAACGTGGGCGGTGCAATTCATCGGCTCCATCGGTGCGTGCGAAAGATACGGAGCTTCGTAAACGGCTTCGATCTTCTTGGCCGCGCCTTTCAGCGCAGTGTCGGCGTCGCCGGCCTTGCGCGCGACAGCGCCCGGCTTGTCGGCGAGATCGGCGAACATCTGGCGGATGTTCGCGCTCGACCATTTGGCGGTCTGGCCTTCGTCCCACTGAATCTGCAGCGCGCGCCGGCCTTCCATGGCGTTCCAGGTGTTGTCGGCCACGACCGCAACGCCGCTCGAGATCTTAACCACGTCTTTGACGCCAGGGACGGCCTTGGCCTTGGTGGCATCGAAGCTCGCCACCTTTCCTCCGAACACCGGGCAGCGCGCCACTACGGCGTACAACATTCCGGGAACCTTGGCATCGATGCCGAAAATGGCGCTGCCGTTGACCTTCAACGGCGTATCCAGCCGCTTGACCGACTTGCCGATGTAGCGGAACTGCTTGGGGTCCTTCAGCTGAACGTTGGCAGGAACGGGGAGCTTGGCGGCGCTTTCGGCCAGGCTGCCATAAGTGAGACGCGCGTTGGTGGCGGTGTTGACGACCGCGCCGTTGTCGGTGCGGCATTGCGATTTATCCACGCCCCATTTTTGAGCCGCCGCCTGGATCAGCATTTCGCGGGCGCTGGCGCCGGCCTTGCGCATCGGTTCCCAACCGGTGCGAATGCTCATGCTGCCGAAGGTGCCTTGCAGCGGGCCGTAGAGCTTCGGGTTGACAGGCGCGACTTCGGTGCGGATCTTCTTCCAGTCGCAATCCAGCTCGTCCGCGAGCAGTTGCGACAGCGACGTGTGCGGGCCTTGTCCCATTTCCGATTTCACCAGGACGAAGGTGATGGTGTCGTCGGAACCGATGTGCACGTAGCCGTTGAGGGCGGCCGATCTGCCGCCGGCCGTTTGCGCGGCCAGGCGCTCGGGAATGGCAAAACCGATGGTCAATCCAGCCGCGCCGCTGAGGCCGGCTTTGAGGAAACCGCGACGGTTGACTTTCTTCAGAGCGATCATTCCGCACCTCCCTTGCCAGCAGCGGTCCGCACATTGGAGGCGGTGAGAATCGTCGAGGCGCGGTGGATGGCGCGCCGGATCGACTGGTAAGTCCCGCAGCGGCAAATATTCCCCTTCATTACTTCATCGATGTCGGCGTCGCTCGGCTTCGATTTCTTCGCCAGCAACGACGCGGCGGCCATGATCTGGCCCGATTGGCAGTAGCCGCATTGCGGCACATCCTCTTCTACCCAGGCCCGCTGCACGGCGTGGGTGCTGTCGGGCGAGAGGCCTTCGATCGTGGTGATGCTCTTGCCGGCAACGCTGGAGACCGGAGTGATGCAGGAGCGGATCGCCTGCCCGTTCAGGTGCACGGTACACGCGCCGCACAGCGCCATGCCGCACCCGAACTTGGTGCCGGTCATGCCCAGGGTGTCGCGCAACACCCACAACAGCGGCATCGCCGGGCTGACGTTGACCGCCTGCGGCTTGCCGTTGACGTTAAACTTGAACTCTGCCATAGCCAACCCCTCCTGGGTGCAGCTCTAGATGGGACTATAGGATAAAGGTTACCACTGTCGAAAAGTAAGAAGATACCGCCGAGTCGCGGAGACGCCGAGAGGGCACGGGGATGCTTCTGCGCGTTCTCGACTTCCCCGCCGTCTTGGCGGTGAATCTTATCGGCGGATCGCCGGCGGTGGGATAGATGAATTTTGGCCTGGAATGCATTCTAATAGTTGATGCCCGCCGAGCGGGTCACTCGCACAAAAGGAGAATTGCAGAATGAGCATTTCGAAAGTTATCTCGGTCCTTCTGCTGGGGGCGGCCCTGCTGGCCGTCGCTTATGCGGCGGACATGCCGGCCGTGGGGAGCAAGGCCCCCGATTTCACGCTGTCTTCGCAGGAAGGCAAACCGGTCAGCCTGCACGATTTCAAGGGGAAATGGGTGGTTCTGTACTTCTATCCGAAGGACATGACGCCGGGCTGCACGATCGAAGCGCACAACTTCCAGCGCGATCAGGCGCAGTACGACAAGATGAAGGCCGCAATTGTGGGCGTCAGTGTGGACACGGTGGATTCTCACGTCCAGTTCTGCACGAAAGAGAATCTCACGTTCAAGCTGCTGGCCGATCCGGACCATAAGGTTGTGGACCAGTATGGTTCGCTGAGCTCGTTCGGGAGCAACGTGGTAGCCGCGCGGAACACGTTCATCATCGACCCGCAGGGTGTGATCCGCAAGGTTTATACGAAGGTGAACCCGAATCCGCACAGCGAGGAAGTGCTGGCGGCCCTCAGCGAAATGCAGAAGGGCAAAGCGGATTAACCGTTCTAAGAACTACGGGGCAGGCCAAGGGCCTGCCCCACATTCCTCCGCGCGCGGCTCTCAACCACCGCGCCAGTTAAGCCGGCGACAAGATTGCTGGCGCTACTATTGATCATGCTCGCTGTGCACCTGGAGGGTGGCGCAGTCACGGTTCGCGATGTGCCGCGCCCCCATCGTCCCGAAGGATTTGCTCTGCTGCGGCTGCTGTGCGCCGGAATCTGCAATACCGATCTCGAACTGCAACTCGGGTACTACGGATTTACGGGGACGCCCGGCCACGAGTTTGTCGCCGAAGTAGCGGAAGCGGACACGGACGAACTGATTGGCAAGCGCGTGGTGGGCGAGATCAACCTGGCGTGCACCCACTGCGCCTGGTGCCGCCGCGGACTCGGACGGCATTGCCCGAACCGCCGCGTGCTGGGAATCGTGAATCAACCCGGCGCGTTCGAGGAATACTTTGTATTGCCGGAACGCAACCTCCACCTGGTCGCTGACGAGATCCCGACCGAGCGCGCGGTTTTCACGGAGCCTCTGGCCGCCGCTTGCGAGATCCTCGACCAGGTTACGATTCCTCCCGGCGAGCCGATCGCCGTGCTGGGTGATGGCAAGCTCGGGCTTCTCGTCGCACAGGTGTTGAACGCGCATGGCTATCCGGTGGACCAGTTCGGGCACCACGCGGACAAGCTGCGCATTGCGAGCGCGGCCGGAGTCTGCACGGAACTGGTCACCGCTCCCGTACCCATCGCGGCATACGAGTGGGTAGTGGAGGCCACAGGCAACGCCGAAGCGCTGCGGCAGGCAGTCTTGATGACGCAGCCTCGGGGAACGCTGATTTTGAAATCGACGCTTCACGGCCTGGTGTCGATCGATAGCGCGCCCGTGATTGTGAACGAATTGACTCTCGTGGGTTCCCGTTGTGGGCGGTTCGAAGCGTCGCTGCCGCTGCTCGACCACGCGCTGATCAACGTGGAGGACATGATCGCGGCACGGTACCCGCTGGAACAGGCACCGGCAGCCTTCGAGCATGCCGCCCAGCGGGGTACGTTGAAGGTGCTGCTGTACCCGTGAGGTTGCTTGGGCAGACCAATCGTCTGCCCCACGATATCCTGGCAGGTATGAAGATCGCGTTTGTGGGTCTGGGCAAGATGGGCGCGGGCATGGCACGGAATCTGCTGCGCGCCGGGCATTCCGTTGCGGTTTACAACCGGACCCGCAGTAAGATCGCGCCGCTGGCGAGCGAGGGCGCGAGAGCGGCGGATTCGCCGGCGGATGCCGCGCGCGATTGTGAAATCGCCGTGACAATGCTCGCCGATGACAGTGCAGTCGAGGACGCGGTCTTCGGCGACGGCGGTTTGGCGGCTGCGCTGAACAAAGGCTCCGTGCACATCTCATGCAGCACCATCAGCACCGCATTCGCCCGGCGCCTCGCCGCGGAACACGAAAGACGCGGGCAAGAGTATTTGAGCGCTCCTGTGTTTGGGCGACCCGACGCGGCCGAGGCCAAAAAGTTGGTGGTGGTGGTCGCCGGGCCTCCGGACACCGTAAGGCGATACGTCCCCGTGTTCGATGCGGTCGGACGGCAGACGTTCACCGTTGGCGCCGAGCCGTGGCAGGCGAATGCCGCCAAGCTCTGTGGCAATTTCATGATCGCCAGCATGCTCGAGACGTTTGGCGAAGCCTACGCGACGCTGCGGAAGGCGAACGTGGATCCGCATCTGTTTCTGGACATCATGAACACTCTGGTGGGCTCCCCGATCTTCGCAAACTATGGGCGGTTGATCGCGGACGAAAAATTCGAGCCTGCCGGATTCGCGCTGAAGCTCGGATTGAAGGATATGCGCCTGGTGCTTGCGACGGCGGAGGAGTGCGCTTCACCGATGCCGCTGGCGAGCCTGGTGCACGATCACCTGCTGGCGGCGCTGGCGCAAGGGCAAGGGGAAGCCGACTGGTCGAGTATGGCGCGCGTGGCCGCGCGAAACGCAGGCCTATAAGCGCGGCTACTTGAGTGCGCGGTCGAAGAACTCGAGCATCATTTCGTTCATCTGCCGCACTGCGGTTCCGGTGACGCCGTGCGATTTCTGCGGATACAGCATCATCTCGAATTGCTTATCGGCGAGTTGCAGAGCGTTCGTGAGTTGCAGCGTGTTTTGAAACAGCACGTTGTCGTCTTCGAAGTTGTGGATCAGCAGCAGCTTTCCCTGTAGCTTGGAAGCAGCGCGGGGGAGCGCCGTGGTAGCGTATGCCTCGGTGTTTTCCTGCGGCAGACCCATGTAGCGCTCGGTGTAGATGGTGTCATAGTTCAACCAACTGGTGACCGGCGCGCCGGCGATGCCGGCGTGAAAAACGTCGGGAGCATTCAAAAGCGCGTTGACCGTCATGAAGCCGCCGTAACTCCATCCACGAATGCCGACGCGCGCGGGGTCGGCAAACCCCAGCGACAGGAGGTATTTCACACCAGCCACCTGATCGGCGAGCTCGTTGACTCCAAGCTGATGATAGATCGGCGTCTCAAACGCATGTCCGCGCCCGGCGCCGCCGCGATTTTCGGCTTCCCATACGACGTATCCGCGCTGCGCCAGCACTTGCTCGAACGTGATTCCGGGCCAGGCATTACGGACCGGCAGCCCCGCGCCAGGGCCGCCATACACGCTGACGATGACTGGGTATTTCTTCCCCGGCTGGAAGCCGGCGGGCTTGAGATAGTGCCCATGCAACAGGGTCCCGTCCGGGCCCTGGAAGGTCACGTTCTCGAAAGGGAGCACGTCGTATTCGCTCTGAATGGGGTCCGCGTCGCGATAAACGCCGAGTTCCGCGCCGTCCCCGGCGTGCAGCACAGTGCGCGGCGCGGCCGTGAGGCTGGAGTACCGGTCGAGATAATAAGCTCCACTTGGGCCGATGGAGATGGTGTGTGTGCCTGGCTCGCGCGTGAGTTGCCTCTTGTTTTGGCCGTCGAGCCCGATCGCGTACAGGTGGCGCTCCAGGTGCGTCGGCTCGCTGGAAGTATAAAAGATACGCCCGGCGCTCTCATCGACGGCATCGATCCCACTGACCTCCCAGGCTCCGCTGGTCAACTGCTTCATTTCTTTGCCGTCGTTCGAATAGAGGTAAATGTGCCGGTAGCCATCGCGCTCGCTGGTCCATAAAAAATGCCGGCCGTCCTTGAGGAACTGGAGATCGCCATGGAGATTGATCCAGTGCGGGTCGGATTCGCGGAAGAGGGTGGAGACCGCTCCCGATTCGATGTCGATGGCGAACGCTTCGAGGCGATTCTGCACGCGGTTTTCGCGGATGACGTACAGGCTCTTGGCGTCGGGCATCCAGCCGGCGCGCGCGAGCAGCCAGGCGTTGCGTGTGTCGCCGATATCGAACCAACGGGTGGCACCGCCAGTCGCGGCGACTACGCCGAGATGCACGTCGGCATTGTTCTCACCCGCCTGCGGGTAGGGTTCCGGCTCGAAGACGGCGCGCCGCTTCAGCAGGTCCTCGTGCGGAAACAGCGGCTCGCGCGAAGTGTCGAACTGCAGGTATGCGACACGTTGCGAATCGGGCGACCACCAGAAGGCCGTCTCCAAATCGAGTTCTTCGGGATAGACCCAGTCGAGGCCGCCATTGAGAAGCGTGGGAGTGCCGTTGTTCGTCAGCCGCGTTTCCTTGTGGCCTTCGATATCCACCGTGTAGAGGTCCGATCCCCTGCGAAAGGCCACTCTCTTTCCATCGGGAGAAAGCTTGGCATCGATCTCGGTGACAGGCGTTTTGGTGAGTTGCCCCCACTTTCCGGTGGCCACCTGAATCAGGAAGACATCTCCACCGGTGCTGTAGAGGAGCGATTTGCCGTCACGCGACCAGGCTGTTTCGGAGGTGCGCGCGCGCCGGTTCACCCAGTCGGAGGGCCCGTCGTCGGCCGGTTTCAGCGCGGCGCCTTCGAGCGCGTCGAGCGTGACGATATGCCGCGAGCGTTTCGAGGCAGGCAGGTACAACATCAGGCTGCCAGCTTCACGGAAGGCGAAGCTTTTCCCGTCGGGCGCCCAAAGGGGCGCGGCACCGGCGTTGCGGGCGGAGGCCCGCGCGGCCTCGGTGACGGCGTCGAGCGTAATTGGCTTCTTTTGAGCGAGGGCGGCTGCGGCGAACGCAAGGAATAGAGCGGTCGTGCGAGCGGCGGCGATGGTTGGTTTGCAGGGCATCTGCTTTTAGAGGATGGCTGGGGCTCGTCGCGGATGTCAACCGGGCTGGACTCCGCTCCGCCATCCGGAGAACCAGCGAATTTCAGCCGCGCCCGTGATGGCGCGGTTCTGGCTGCGCGCGGCTGAAACACCGGACCGCCGGCGCTACTGTGAAACACTGGAAGCAGGATGAGCATACCCACGGAGCCGGCGCGCGCGCGTAGCTTGCTGGACGTCGAGTTGAAGAAGTGGGATGACGATTTTTGTTTCCTGCTGGAATGCTTCCAGAGGGCTCTGGAGCGGATGAGAGAAAGCGAACTTGCGCGGTTTGTGGGCGAGGTGTTTTCGGCGCGGCCGCCCGATGCCGCTCCGCTGCCTCCGCGCGGCTTGCAAGCCCTCTCAATGGCGTTTCAGCTCCTGACGATGGCGGAGGAAAACACCGCGAACCAGGTTCGTCGGCTCCGCGAAACCGTGGGCGGCCCGGCGAGCGAGCCGGGGACGTGGCCCTACCAATTGCAGCAACTGCGCGCGGCTTCCTTTAGCGACGAGGATGTGCGCCGCGTCCTGCCGTGCGTTCACGTGCAGCCGGTTTTGACCGCGCACCCCACCGAGGCGAAGCGGCCATCCGTGCTGGAACGTCACCGCGAGATTTACCTGATGCTGGTAGAGCGCGAGAACCGCTCGCGAACTCCGATGGAACAGCAGGGGCTGCAGCGCAGACTGGAGGACAGCCTCGAGCGCCTGTGGCGGACAGGCGAGATTCTACTGGAGCGCCCCGACGTGGAATCTGAGATTCGGAACACGCTGCATTACATTTCCAACGTTTTTCCGGGCGTGCTGGAGCTTCTGTCGGAGCGCTTCGCGCAATCGTGGGAGTGGGCGTTCCCCGCGAGCCATCCGCCGGCAGAGCCTCGATTGACGTTCGGCACTTGGGTGGGCGGCGACCGCGACGGTCATCCATTCGTTACGACCGCGGTTACCCGCCACGCCCTGGATTCGTTGCGCGGGCGGGCGCTGGCGGTTCTGCGCGCATCGCTCGGAACACTTGCCGGCCGCCTCAGCCTTTCCGAGAGCATGCAGACGGCTCCCGCCAGTGTGCATGAGCGGATTGCGGCGTATGCCGGGATGACGGGCGGCGGCAGTACCGACCGTGAGTATCAGGATGAGCCGTGGCGGGGCCTGGTGCGCCTGATTTTGGCGCGCCTGCCCGCGGCCGGCGATGGGCGGCCGCCGGACTATTGCTATCGCTCCGCGGACGAGCTCACGGAAGACTTGTGTTTCCTCGAAGAGTCGCTGCGCGCCGTGAGCGCGGAGCGGATCGCCGTCTCCGAAGTAGCGCCGGCACGGCGGCTCGCCTCGGTCTATGGATTCCATGGGGCTTCTTTGGACATCCGCCAGAACAGCGCCGTGCACAGCGAGGCGGTCGGCCAGCTTCTTACCGTGGCAGGTCTGGAGGGCGCCGATTATGAGCAGTGGCCGGAAGAGCGGAAGCGGCGCGCGATCGACCGGGAACTCGACTCGCCGCGGCCGTTCGCGGTCTCCACGGCCACGCTTCCCCGAGAGGCCGAAGAGAGCGTTGGCGTGCTGCGGCTCATGCGGGAATGGCGGGAGACCCACGGGCGCGGAGCTATCGGATCGTACGTGGTCAGCATGACGCACGCCGCTTCCGACCTGTTGAACGTTTTCCTGCTGGCGCGGGAGGCTGGTCTGGCTTCGGCGACTCCCGAGGGACTGGTATACGAGATCGCGGTTACGCCGCTGTTCGAAACTATTCAGGATCTGGAGAACAGCAGCCGCGTGCTGGCGGAGTTCCTCGCGCACCCGGTCACCCGGCGGACGCTGCGGCATTTGCAGGAGAGCGAGAAGCGCCCACGGCCTCTGCAGGAGGTGATGATCGGCTACAGCGACAGCAACAAGGATGGCGGGATCCTGGCCGGTCACTGGTATCTACGGAAGGCGCAGATAGAGCTTGCGGCGGTGGCGAAAGAGGCGGGAGTTGAGCTGCGATTCTTCCATGGGCGCGGCGGTACCATCGGCCGCGGCGCCGGCCCCACGCACGTCTTCCTGGAGTCGCTGGCGCCGGGCACGCTCGAAGGAGAGATCAGAGTTACCGAGCAGGGCGAGGTGATATCGCAGAAGTACGCCAACCGATTGACGGCTGCGACCCACTTGGAGCGGCTGTTGGCGGGAGTGACGCGATGGACCCTGATGCAATCGCGCGAGCCGGTAAGCGCCGAGCCAGGGGTTGATGAGACGTTCGAGCAGGCCGCGTCGATCAGCCGTGAAGTGTACCGGGAACTGGTGGAGGCGCCGGGGTTCATCGAATTCTTCTCGGAGGCGACGCCCATCGACGCCATCGAATGCAGCCGTATCGGCTCGCGGCCTTCGCGACGCACGGGACAGCGGACCATCCAGGATCTGCGCGCTATCCCCTGGGTGTTCAGTTGGAGCCAGGCGCGGTTTAACTTGCCGGGCTGGTACGGCGTCGGCGGCGCGCTTCAGCGGATTCGCGAGCGCGGTGGGGCGGCGTGGGACTCGTTGGTTCGCGGCGCGCGGGCGTGGCCGTTCCTTTCTTACCTGCTGCACAACGTGGAATTCAGCGTCGCTGCCGCCGACCCCGCGATCATGGCCGAATACGCCATGCTGGTGGAAGACGAAGCGCTACGGACGCGCATGCTCAACCGCATCCTGGAAGAATACCGGCGCACATTGCAAATCATCGACGAGTTGCTGGGAGGTAACCGAGACCGGCGGCGACCGCGGTTGATGAAAGCGGTGGAGATTCGCCGGCACGCGCTCATTCGCCTGCACCGCGAGCAAATCGTGTTGCTGCGGTCGTGGCGGGAAGCGTTGCGGAACGATCGGGGCGCGGAGGCCGACCGGATCCTGCCATCGTTACTGGTGACGGTGAACGCGATTGCCGGTGGGCTCAAGACTACCGGGTAGGAACGCCCGGCGTCACCGCCGGGGCTGAAAGCAGAATTTCAGCCGCGTCCCGTAGGCGCGCGGGTCAAGGTTTGAAAGCCTCCGTCGCGCTGGTGACCGGGTCCGCGAGCAAATCCTGGAGTAGCCCGTCGGCCAGGCTGTAGACCCAACCGTGAATCGCCAGGGGCCGCTCGTTCCATGCAGTTCTCACGATCGTCGATTCACAGACGTGCCGGACCTGTTCGATGACGTTCCATGCGCAGAGCCTTCGCGCGCGTTCTTCATCGGTCGGAAGCGCGGCGAGCGCCGCTGCGTATTTCTCGCGGACGTCGGCGAGGTGGCGCAGCCAGTTGCTCACCAGGCCGAGCTCTCTATTTTCGAGTACCGCCTGAACACCGCCGCAGCCGTAGTGGCCGCAGACGATGATGTGCTCGACCTTGAGCACATCCACGGCGTACTGCATGACGGAAAGGCAATTCAGGTCGGTGTGGACCACCAGGTTGGCGACGTTTCGGTGTACGAACAACTCGCCGGGAAGCAATCCGACAATCTCGTTGGCCGGCACGCGGCTATCCGAACAGCCGATCCAGAGGTACTTGGGCGCCTGCTGCGCCGAGAGCCGCTTGAAGAAATCGGCATCGCGCCGCGTCATGTCCCTGGCCCAGGCCTGGTTGTTCGCAAAAAGATTGGAGAGTTTCATCGGTGTCACTTCACCTAAGGTCGCTTACTTGTCCCATTCCCATTGCCGGAAGACGTGCTGATGCTCGGCCATATCCACACGCTTGCCGCGGAAGCGGACCCCCTCCAGTTCCAGGCGCGTGCGCTGTTCCAGCGCGGCTTCATACCGGAGTTTGATAGCGCCTCCGGCGCCCACTACCCGCTGCCAGGGCAAGGAGCCGCCCGATTTGCGCAACAATTGCACTACCTGCCGATGGTACAGCGGATATCCGGCGGCGGCCGCAACTTGCCCGTAGGTCGCCACCTTTCCGCGCGGGATCTGGCGGACGACGCGGAGTATGGCCGCATCGCGCTGCTCGCTCTTGGGCGCTCGCGCGACCTTGCGCGCCGCCTCGCTCGCCGTCAGCTTCTTTCTCATCTCACCACAGTCTAGGAGGTACAATGCCCAAAGATCTACTTGAGGAAACGGTAATGGTACAACTGCGAGTAAACGGTATCGACCGCAAGTTCGATGGCGATCCGGAAATGCCGCTGCTGTGGTATTTGCGCGACGTCCTCGAACTCACCGGCAGCAAGTACGGTTGCGGCATGGGCATTTGCGGCTCCTGCACGGTTCATGTGAACGGCGCAGCGCAACGGAGCTGCGTTACTTCGGTGAAGGACGCGGCCGGCAAAAATATCACGACCATCGAAGGTCTGCAGAAGGACCACACGCATCCGCTGCAAGTCGCATGGGAAATGGTCAACGTGGCGCAGTGCGGATATTGCCAGGCAGGCCAGATTATGCAGGCCGCGGCGTTGTTGCGGCAGAAACCCAAGCCCACGGATCACGAGATTGAAGAAGCCATGCAGGGAAATATCTGCCGGTGCGGCACGTATCAGCGCATCCGGCAGGCCATCAGGATGGCCGCGGGGGTGAAGGCATGAACCGCATCGAAATTGTCAGCCGGCGTGGTTTCCTCGGCACCGTCTTTTCCGCAGGCGCGCTGGTGCTTGGCGCGCAGTTCGTGCCCGACGAAGCGCTTGCCGCGCAGAACGCAAACGGCGTGCCGCCATGGCAGCCCAGCGTCTATCTGGGCATTCAACCGGATGGAACGGTGATCATCGTCGCGCATCGCTCGGAGATGGGCACCGGCATCCGCACGGCGCTTCCGATGGCGGCGGCCGATGAACTGGATGTCGACTGGAAGAAGGTCCGCATCGAGCAGGCCATTGGCGATCGTAAATACGGCGACCAGAATACCGACGGCTCCAATTCCATCCGCAGCTTCCTCGAGCCGTTGCGGCAGGCCGGTGCGGCCGCCCGGCTGATGCTGGAGCGCGCGGCGGCTGCTAAGTGGGGAGTTACCACCGGCGAGTGCCATTCGCGCAATGGCGAAGTGACGCATACCGCCAGCGGGCGCAAGGCGAGCTACGCCGAATTGGTATCGCTCGCGGCGAAGCAGGCGGTTCCCAAGAAAGAGGAATTGAAGCTCAAGTCGCCTTCCGAGTTCCGCTATATCGGCAAGGGCGTGCCGATCTTCGATCAAGGGGATATCGTGGCGGGCAAGGCCGTGTTCGGCATGGACGCCCGCATGCCTGGAATGGTGTACGCATCCATCGAGCATCCGCCGGTGCTGGGCGGCAAGGCGAGTTCGGTGAATGACACCGAGACGCGCAAAGTGCGCGGTGTGGCGCAAACCGTGCAGATCCCTCCCTTCAAACCGCCATACGGTTTTCAGCCGCTCGGCGGGGTGGCGGTGATCGCCGACAACACCTGGGCCGCGCTCGAGGGCCGCAAGAAGCTGAAGGTCGACTGGGAACTCGGCGATAACGCGCGCTTCGATTCGGGTACGTACAAAACGTCGCTGCTCGAAACCGTGCGCAAGCCGCAGAAGGTCGCGCGAAACATCGGCAACGTCGATGCGGAGTTCGCCAAGGGCGGCAAGATCATCGAGGCCGAGTATTACACGCCGCTCCTCGGGCACGCTCCCATGGAGCCGGTGAACGCCGTGGCGGAGTTCAAGGACGGCAAAGTGGTGGCGTATGCCCCGACGCAAAATCCCCAGGCGGTGCAGGACACCGTGGCCGCGGCGCTGGGGATCAAGAAGGAAGACGTCATTTGCCACGTGACGCTGCTGGGTGGCGCGTTCGGACGCAAGTCGAAGCCGGATTATGTGGCCGAGGCAGCGCTGCTTTCGAGGGAAGTGGGCAAGCCCGTGAAAGTGGTGTGGAGTCGCGAAGATGACATGCGCTTCGACTTTTTTCACGCCACCGCCGCCATGTACTTGAAGGCTGCCGTCGACGCAAACGGTAAGCCGACTGCGTGGCTGCAGCGCTGCGCCACGCCGCCGATCGGATCGCAGAACGATGCCTCGGCGCGCTATGCGAGCTTCGAGCTGGGCATGGGATGGACCGATGTTCCCTTCGATATTCCGCATCATCGGGCGGAGAATGGGCCGGCGGACGTCCACGTGCGCATCGGCTGGCTTCGTTCCGTGGCGAACATTCCGCATGCGTTCGGTGTGCAATCGTTCGCTGACGAGTTGGCCTCGGCGGCCAATCGCGACCGCGTCGAGTATATGCTCGCGCTGATCGGCAGCCCGCGCCGGCTCGACGTGCAGTCGATCCCGCCAAATACTCCCGGTTACGAGTTGGACACCGGCCGGCTGCGGAATGTGATCGAGAAAGTCGCGGAGCAGTCCGGTTGGGCGAAGAAGAAATCGGGGGCGGGGCACGGCTTCGGGCTGGCGGTCCACCGCAGCTTCCAGACGTACGTAGCGACGGTGGTCGAGGTTGAGATCGATAAGGGCAACGTGCGGATCCCACGCGTCGACTACGTGATCGATACCGGCTTGGTCGCGCATCCCGATCGGGTGCTGGCTCAGTTTGAAGGCGCCGCAGTTTTCGGCACGAGCCTCGCCCTGATGGGCGAAATCACCGCGCACGACGGCCGCATTCAACAATCCAACTTCCACAATTATCCGGTGGCAAGAATGCCTGAAGCGCCGCGCGAGGTGCGCGTGAACATTGTGCAGAGCAACCATCCTCCAGCCGGCGTGGGTGAACCCGGAGTGCCGCCGATGGCGCCTGCGTTGTGCAACGCCATTTTCGCCGCGGCCGGGAAGCGGATTCGGGAACTGCCGATCAAGAATACGAAGTTGGCGTGAGGCCAGGACCCGCCCTGACTGGCGCCCATGTGAAATTCGCTGCTCAGGCGGCTACGGCCGCGGCAATCAGGCTGCGGTTCCGCGTACACAAATACCTCAGGCACGGCTGAAAGAACGCGCGCCCCAACTTCAGCCTCGCCCGAGGGCTGAGTCACTCCATGTCACAGAATCGCGTCCAGTTTCTTGCGCAGCTCCGCCGAGAGCCTCGGGTTCTCCCCGCCCGTCGAAATCGCGATCTGCACTCCGCCGCGTTCCACGCGGGCCGGCACGAGGAACCCGCACTCCTCGGCGGAATCAACGATATTCGCGAAAATCCCCTTGCCTCTGGCGGCGATACCGATCCTGTGGTTGGTCGCGCGGTCATTGGTTGCCGCGAACACCAGCACCGCGTCCGAAAGGTCCGAGGCCCGGAATCCGCGCCGCACCAGCCGCACGGGCAGAGATTCGAACTCCTCATCACAATCCGGAGCCACTACGGTCACCCGCGCGCCGGCTTCCAGCAGGCCGCGCGTTTTGCGGAGGGCCACCCTGCCCGCTCCCACTACGAGCACCGGCTGGTCCTTGAGATCGAGAAAGATTGGGTAGTGTTTCAAATGAGAATGTAGCACGCGCCGCCGCGTTATCATGAGAATGCATGCCACGTGCCACACCCACAGTGGTCATTGTGGGCAGGCCCAACGTTGGAAAGTCCACCCTCTTTAATCGCATCACCGGACAGAGGCGCGCGATTGTCGGCGACGAACCCGGCATCACGCGTGACCGCATTCACGGGTTTGCCCAGCATGACGGCTGCCGGTTCGAAGTCATCGATACCGGCGGTATCGTCATTCATGACCAGGAACACATCCCGGCCCAGATCCTTCGCCAGGCGCGGGTAGCGCTGGAGAATGCCGCCCACATAATCTTTCTGGTCGATGGACGCAGCGAAATCACCGGCGCCGACCGTGACCTGGCGCAGATGCTCAAGCGTCTGGGTAAGCCGCTCACGCTGGCCGTCAACAAGGTCGATTCGGCGGCGCGCGAGACACTGGCCCACGAGTTCTACGAGTTGGGAATTCCGGATGTCATGCCGGTGTCCGCCGAGCATGGAATCGGCGTCGATGCCCTGCTCGACCGCGTTACCGCCGGTTTCAGCGAGGCGGAAGAGACCGCTCCCGAAACTGCCGATTCAATTAAGGTAGCGATTATCGGCCGGCCGAATGTCGGCAAATCGACTTTGCTCAACGCCCTTACCGGCCAGGAGCGCGCGATAGTCTCGCCGGTGGCGGGGACGACGCGCGATGCGGTCGATGAAACGGTCACCCGCGACGGCACCGACTACATCTTCATCGACACCGCGGGAATTCGCCGCAAGGGGAAGACCAAGCTGATGGCCGAGAAGCTCAGTGTGGTCATGGCGTGCCGCCACATCCGTCTCGCGCAGGTGGTCCTGCTGGTGCTCGATGCGACCGAGGGTGTGCTCGGGCTCGATGCCACTATCGCCGGCTACGCTCACGAAGGCGGCCGGGCGCTCATCGTCTGCGTCAACAAGTGGGACGAGATGAAAGGCCGCAAGAAACAGGAATTCGAGCGCGAGGTGCGAGACGCGTTCAAATTTCTCGAGTATGCTCCGGTCGTGTTCCTCTCCGCGAAAACGGGCGCAGGGGTGGAACGGCTCTTCCCGCTTATCCGCGAGGTCTTCCACTCCGCTTCCCAGCGAATTCCCACGGGGGAGTTGAACCGCTTCGTCGATCAACTGCGCTTCGAGGAGCGCAAGATCTTCTATATCACCCAGCCCTCGGTGCGCCCGCCGACGTTTGTGCTGTTCACCAACCGCAGCGGCCCGCTGCATTTCTCGCACGAGCGCCAACTGGTGAACCAGATCCGCCGCCGCTTCGGCTTCCGCGGCACGCCTATCGTGCTGAAAACCAGGGCGAAAGAAAAAGCCCGCGAGCTCTAGCGCCGGGGGTTGCCGGGCCTGGCACTGGTCCAGCACATTTGTGGGACAAGGCTCAGCCTTGTCCGGGTGAGGACTGCCGGCGCAAGGCAGAGCCTTACGCCACCTCGCAGAGGTCCTCGTGTTCTCTGCGCCCTGCGCCTCGCCCGTGGATCTTATCTTTTGACGGACGGGTCCGTCGCGCCTGAGTTGACGGTAACCATACAAACACCCTAAAATACCTATGAAGGAGGCCGTATGCGTTCTATTGGCTTTCCCGAACTTCTCGTCATCCTGGGTGTTGCGGTGCTGCTATTTGGCGGCAAGAAAATCCCGGAAGTAGCGAAAGGTTTAGGTGAAGGGATTCGCAACTTCAAGTCTGCTTTGAAGGGCGACGAAGACCAGAAGCACGAAGAAGCGAAACGGGACGAAGAGAAGGTCGAAGCGAAGAGGTAAGCGGCTTCCCGAGACGGCCCGTAAGTTGGGCCGGGTTCATCGACTTTCCGAGTTCACAAACAAAACCCCGCGGACCGGTTGCGAGTCCCGCGGGGTTTTTCATTTCTGCCGGGCTCGAATTTACTTTTTCTTCGGCGGTACGATCGCATCCTTGGCGGCTTTCGCAACCCGGAATTTTACGACCTTCTTAGCCGGAATCTTGATCGTTTCGCCGGTCGCGGGGTTGCGGCCCGTCCGCGCCTTGCGATCCACGCGTACCAGCCTGCCGATTCCCGGCAGAACGAATACGCCGTTCTTCTTCACTTCCGCGATTGCCATGCTCGAGAGGCAGTCCAGGAAGCCACGTGCCGTCTTGTTGTTGACTTCACAGGTTTCCGCGAGTGACCGCACCAATTGCGTCTGCGTCATTCTCTGATTCGCCATATCTCTCCTTTGATTCTCCCGTCGGTTCTTGCGCTCATTGTGGGCAGGCCGGCGCACACTCCAAGCCCGCGCCACCTCACCATCAAACAAAGGTTGAAGGACGCGGCGTCGGCTGGAACGCCCGTCACGATTCGTTTCAATCATAAGGGAAGGTCTACTTGATGTAAAGAGAAATGCGCGAAAAATGGCCGGTTTTCCGCTGTTTTTTTGATATGGGTGCGCCCAAAGGCCCGATTTACCGGGCTTCCGCGAACCCCTGACCCGGCCGCCAATCCAGTTCGCCCGAAATAAACGCCGGCGCGAACCTGTTTTTCACCACGCGGACATGAACCCTGCGGCCTATCGCGGCGAGCGAGATACGCACCGACGCGTGGAGCTTGAGCGCAGCTCCGCCGGAGCTGGTCTCGAGTTCTCCCGGGCCCTCCACCCGGATACGGATCTGGTTCAGAAACACGATGGAAGTGGTGCTCCTCGCCGCTTCCATCGCCAGACGGCGCAGCTCACGCGCAAGCACGCGGGCATGAAATCCCGCTCCCGGTTGCCCGATCGTCATCGCCATTTCCAATTGCGGAACGAGCGCCGCCGCCGAATCGATCACGATCAGGTCCACGGCTCCGGAAGCGACGAAGCGCCGCGCCATATCGAAGGCCTCCTCGGCCGATCTGGGTTCGGTGATTGCCAAGCGCGACAGTTCCACTCCGAGCCGGCCGGCAAAGGCCGGATCGAAAACATGCTCCGCATCGATCCAGACTACGGCTGCTCCGCTGCGCTGCGCGTGCCCGGCTATCTGCAGGGCGAGAGCTGTTTTCCCGCAGGAAGCGGGTCCGAAAATCTCCACGATGCGCCCTCGCGGCAAGCCACCGATGCCGAGCGCAGCGTCGAGTGCTCGAAAGCCGGTCGGCAGCGCGGCCGGCGCGCGGGCGCTTTCTCCCGCCACGAGTTTCGACCGAATCTTCCGCTGCCGTTCCGCTTCGTTCATCGCGGCGGCGAAGTGCGCTTACCGCCGGGCGGGCACGGGTCTGGGGGAGGCGTTGGTGGGCGCGGCGGCTTCCTTCGCCAGCGGAGCGGATTCCGTTGGCTCGGGCTTGATCAGCCCCAGCGACTTCCGCAGTTCCGTGTCGATGGCCTGCCGGATGTCGGCATTGTCTTTGAGGAACTGGCGCGCGTTTTCGCGGCCTTGGCCGATCCGGTCGCCCTTATAACTGAACCAGGAGCCGCTCTTCTCGATCAAATTCTGCGCCACTCCCAAATCGATCAGATCGCCTTCCCGCGAGATGCCTTCGCCATAAATGATGTCGAACTCGGCTTCGCGGAAGGGGGCCGCCACTTTGTTTTTTACGACCTTGATCTTGGTGCGGTTGCCGACAACGCTTTCCCCGTCTTTGATCGCAGCGATGCGCCGGATATCCAGCCTTACCGAGGCGTAGAACTTCAGCGCGCGTCCGCCGGTCGTGGTTTCCGGATTGCCGAACATCACACCAATTTTTTCGCGG
>CAYMHP010000032.1:0-28465 GCA_964390225.1 uncultured Solibacteraceae bacterium | reverse complement strand
AGGGTATTCACGATGGCTTGCGCAATCTCCTCTTCAATGGCGAACACATCGGAGGTCGAGCGGTCCCAAGTTTCGGACCAAAGATAGTAGCCGCTCGCCGATTCGATCAACTGGGCAGTGATGCGCAGGCGATCGCCTAGGCAACGAATGCTGCCGCGCAGAATGGTTTCGACGCCCAGTTGCTCGCGGATGGCTCCCAGGTCCTGCTCTCGCCCTTTCATGCGTGCCGCCGAAATCCACGCCACTACGCGCAGCTCGCGCACTTTCGTGAGCGAATGGATCAGCTCCTCGGTGAGGCCGTCGCCCAGGTAATCGTTCTCGGGACCGGGATTCAGGTTGGCGAACGGCAGAACGGCTATGGTGCGCTGGGCAGGCGCGGGTTCGTGCTTCGGGGTACTGCCGGCGGCCGGATCATGGAACAAGGCAGCGTACCCGCCACGCGGAAGCTCAATGCGGATGCGACCGTTGCGGCCCTCGCCCTCGTACCAAGTCTTGAGACGGTCGCGCAGGCGGCGGGCCTCGACGCGCACCACGGGGTCGACACGGGAATCGAAGGAGGCCGGCCGGTCGAACACTTCCACGGCGACCACGTATTCCTTCACTCGATCTGATTCGCCGCGGAGGGCCCGCTCCACTGAAAAGCGCAGAAAACGGCAGAGCCGATCCGAGCGGCAGAAGAGATCGCTGGCCGCGATTCGGCCGAGTTCCTCGCGGATCAACTCCTCACGCTGTCGGTCGATACACATTATGGAGAGCGAGTCGGCCACCCCCGGAGATTATTTAATTGTATCGAACCCTTCACGCATCTTCCCAATCCGATCAGATTCGGGAATCGGCATTGTCGTGAGGACGACCTCGTCGCATCCGAGTGGCTTTCTTGATCGCGTTCGGAACTGACCGTGCGAAGATCGTTACGAGTATGCAACTCAGCTTGCGGACGCCTGTGTTAGGGCATCTGATGCCGCCGATCGATCATATCCAGACGTTAAGCGAGTGCGGCTCGCTTGGAACGAGTTTTTGCCAGGCGACAGGCAGTGGGTTGTGATTGGGGTATGACGAATGCAAACCAGCCCCATCGTTCACGAGGTTCGACGGCAGGCTCACGCCTACTGGCGTTCATGTACAGAAGAACCATCATCACAGACGTGGTGCAAGGCATCATCACCGGTGGCGTGCTGGCGTTCATCAGCTTCCAGATCCTCACGCGCGCCTACGTCCAGAAGGTCAACGGCTGGACCACGATGTACGGATGCGGCGAACCCGCCAGCGGCATTCTCTTGCGCGCCGCGTGTGCCAATGAATTCATGGGACCAATAAACGTGCCGCAAGAGGCGATGTACTGGATGACAAACAAAGATGCCGCGGGCCAAAACCTCTCCGGAGCACACCACTACATCCTGCACTTCCCGCCAGGCGGACTTCCGCCGAACCACGCATTCTGGTCGCTCACCATGGGCGATGCGCGGAATCATTTTGTGCCGAATCCGATCAGTCGGTACAGCGTGAGCGATCGTTCCAGACTCGTCCCGGACGCCGACGGCTCGGTCGATATTTATATCCAAAACGCCGCGCCCGCGGGTCACGAATCCAACTGGCTGCCGGCGCCCTCGGGCAACTTCATACTCTGGCTGCGCGTATATCTGCCCGGCAAAACCATTCTCGAGGGGCAGTACAAAGTGCCGGCAGTCGCCGAAACGCAATGACATCGCCTATGAGGCACAGGCATCTCATCACATTCGGCTCGGTTATGATTGTGGCGTGGGTGATCGGCACGTTCCTCTTCGTCTATTTGTGGCCGCACCGGGTGTATGACATCTTCAAAAGAGCGATCGTAGACCAGGGGTTCGGCAGCGGCCCCGTCCCGATCAATACCCTCTATACGGAGCCGCAAGCGCTCTTTGCAGATCCCCTCCACACATCGCTGCCACCCGGAAGCTCGAATCTGATGACCGTCGGCGTGAACCACGACACGCTCCTTGCCGTCGGGTGGCTCGACCTCGCCAAACGGGCGATCGTCCTTCACGTGCCGGACTTCTCCGGCCGTTACTACAGCGTCCAGTTCACTGATCCGTTTGACGTCGACTTCGCCTACGTCGGCACGCGCACCACTGGTACGCAGCGCGGCGACTACCTCATTACGGGTCCTGAGTGGGAAGGACAGCTGCCGAGCGGCACGAAGCAGATATCTTCCCCGACCGATTCGGTGCTCGTCATAGGCCGCATCCTGGTATACAGCGACGCCGATCTCCCGACCGCCTTTAGCCTTGCGAAACAGATTCAGGTCGTGCCACTCACCATTCGGCAATCCGGCCGCTAACATAGAGATGCCCCGAGTTCGGGCCTTCGATTACGCCCTTGCGCCGATCTGTCGACTTCGCTAGAGTGTCGGCTACCAATGCGTTTGGGCACGGAGGAAACGGAATGAAACACATTCGTTGGGGTTGGATTTTGGTCGGTGGCTTCCTCGCGGAGTTAGCCGTTTTCATAATGGTCATACCGCTGAGTTTGGTGGCGGGGCAGGGGAGCCTCCTGTACAGCGCACCACCTGCATCATTCGTCGCGACCCTTCTGTTTGGGCTATGGGTGGCCACCAAGGCGACGGACCGGCCTGTACTGCATGGCGCCCTCGTGGGTATCGTGGCGATGCTGATCTATATCGGCATGACTCTCGGCCGGCCGGAGCCGATCGCCTACATTCTCGCCCATGTCCTGAAGGTGCTCGGCGGCTTCGCAGGCGGGTTCATTGCGTTCAGGCGTGGAAGCATGAAAGTGACGTCTGAAGTACGACCCGCTTGATTCCGCAGGTTGAAAGCGCTCGTTAAGCCGAATATCCGAAAAGCAAGCTCCCGGAGTTGAGCAAAGGCTCTTGAGTTCGGTTCTGATCCTGAATGAGCATCACAGTCCCACTTCGTCTCCAGCGATTTGATTTATACTCTGCACTCGAACGGATGAATCAGCGCATCACCGGTAAGAAGCCACAGAAGCAGCCAAGCAACTGCTCAATCTCGGATTGGCGAACTCGGGCGACACCGACTCTGGGTCACGCACCGCGGCTTGGTTTTGCCTATCATTCCCTAAAACCGTACCATCCATGCGCGTGAGCGGTCTCGATCGCATCCAGTAGTGTCCCTTGCACGCCCATTTTCCGCAGTTCTGGTACCGGAATCACCAGGCTACCGCCGCAGGCCGCAACCACGTGTGCGAGGCCCTGGGGCTCGATGGCAATTCCTTCCGCTTTGGCGTCGGGCCAGAGACTGAAGTTCAACTTCGAGTCCTGCAACACGTCACGGCACCCCGGGTCGACGGCATTCTTGGTCCCCGCAAATTGCGCGTTTATATAGAACTCCTGTAGTGTGTGCGATCCGATCACTCCGATGCGCGTCCCGTCACCCGCCGTGTCCAGGGTCGACGACTGTACCAGTGATGTTGGCAACAGCCGAGCCCAATTTACCGGGGATCCCGTACTCAAGTCATAAACCAGCACCAACCGACTGCCATCATCGTGAGGATTTCCGCAATTCCAAGAGTCTTGTGCCACGAAAGCCAGGTATCGCGGACCGCGCATGGCCACAGAAATCGAGCGGGACCAGCCCCCGGTGGTACAACTCCTGACGGCGCTCTGCGCTTGGGCGTCCCTGCGGTTCAACGCTTCGTTGATGCGCTGCTGCGCCTGGTCCGCCGGCGCCGCAATGCGCGGGAAGCGATCCACACTTTTGGTTAGGGGCGGCGAAGCCTTCAGTTCCACAACCAGATCTCCCGTCGTGGCGGTCTCACCCACTGCCAGAGAAGCGCTGAATGCGGCGGAAAGCCCGATGGTTCTCCACTTCATACGACAATTTCCTTCCGATCAAAGTTATTGTACCCGCGGGGTTCTACCGTCTGGACATTAACTGCTGGATATTCGGTAACAGCCGGTCTATCAGGCCGAAGCTTCGGTCGAAGTCCTGCGTCCGACAGATATCGCCGGTAACGTTCACGGTTTTGGCTCTTCCGAAAGATTCAACCTTCGAGCAGGGCCGTGGCCGCCACTATAGGGAATGATCTCGGATCCGTAGTCCGCCACTTTCCGCATTGCGCCCGTGCGAACGTCTTCGGCCACCAGCCATGACATCCCATTCGCGCCATCCAGCTATCCTTCGACCATACCGGCGGGAGGCCACCCGTGGCACGAGCCAATGGGTCGCGAAGGGTTCCTACTTCTTCAGCGCGGTGGCCCAGTTCTGGACCAGCGTAATCGGTGGTGGACCTTCTGGATTGACCGCGGGAACCGCTGCCAAAATCCGCTGGCCGTCCGCGGACACATCGTAAGAGTAACCCGCGCCTAGGGGAATCGGGCCAAACAGGGCTCGAACAGCGCCAACCTCTACTGCGTCTCCGCGGATCGTTACCTCTGCCGCCGTCAACTGCCCAGCGGGCGTAAGGTAAAAGATTTCCTTGCCATCCTGCCGCCACCGGGGCCTGGCGCCTCCGTTCGCCGAGATCTGGTGCCTTTCTGTTGGCCGCGAGAAGGGCACAACGTAGATTTCCGAGGGTTGCGACTCGTCCGACTCGTAGGCCACCCATCGGTCATCCGGCGAAAACTGGCCGAACGGACTGGACCTGAGGAAGGGTTGAGGTTTGCTGGCTGCGCCCCCGGGCTCAGCCGTTAGCGGCAAGACCCACAGTTCGCGGCCTTGCGGACCGCCGCCGGTGGAGAACAACAGAAACTTGCCGTCGCGCGACCAACTTACTGGGTATTTCTGTCGAGTATCCGCGTATAACAGATTTTCTGCTCCGGCCCCGTCCGCTGATTTCCGGTACAGGTTGGCATTGCCGGTGCGATCGGAGTTGAACACGATGCTCCGCCCGTCCGGGGACCACATTCCGCGGAACTCCGGCGCCGGATCGAAGGTGAAGCGAGCGGGCACGTCCCGCTCCAGATCATAGGTCCACACGTCTATGTTCGCGCCATCCGCGACGGAAGCAGCCAGGCGCTTCCGATCGGGCGACAATTCAATGTCGTAAAACTTACGCGGCTGGCCAATCGTGCTCACCGCCTTCCCGGCGCGGTCGAACCACGTCAGTTGCGGCGCACGCGCGCGGGTCGGCGCTGCAAGATAGGCCAACATCCCCGTGGAAGACACGGCAAAAGCGCCCAGTGGGAAAGTGCCCTGTTGACGTGCGACCCCTTCGGCGACTGCCTCTGGTTCTCCAATGGTTCGCAAAGACTTGTCATCAAAAGGTTGTGCAACCAGAGTGTTGCCCTTGAGATACAGCAACCGCCCTTGTGCATATGCCGCGTTGGCGGCCTCGCCAATGACCTTGCTTGCGGTGGAGTTAAGCGATCCCACAAGCAGCTTCACCGCGGAGTCAGAGCCCTCGCGCGTCTCTGCCGCGAACAGGAAATGTTCTCCATCCGGCAGGAACCAGGGGCAGCATTGGAGATTTCCCACAGCAGCAGCCGCAGGAACTGGAATAGCTTTACCGCCGGCTGAGGAGATCTGATGCACGGTGCGCCAGCTAGGCGAGAACAAAATGACGCCTTTAGGACCCCACGAGCCGCCAAGGGCGACCGGCGCATCCGCCAGCGTGATTGCCGGGCCACCCCGCGTATCGATCTTCTTTAGCTTCCAGTCCGCGAAAAATCCCAGCCAGCGGCTGTCGGGCGACCAAAACGGCTGCTCCGCGCCCTCGGTGCCGTCCATGGGTCGTGCCGCCAGCGCGTCCAGCGACCGAATCCATAATCTGCTCCTGCCGTCTTCCCCAATCGCAGCGAATGCGATCTGCCGGCCATCCGGCGATAACGCCGGGAGGTAGTCCGTATAGCGTGCGATCTTCTCCGGCCGCGGTATCGCCGAGCGCACCACGCGCGCTTCCGGCGGGGCTTCGCGAAAATGGACGAATGCGAGTCCTCCCACGGCAAGCACGGCGAGGGCGGCGATGAGGGGCCAGAAGCGCGAAATGGCTGGCGGCAGTGCGGCCGCTTCCTCTAGCTGGGGAGCCTGGTTGGGAGAATCGGGCCGGCTCACGCTGCCGATGAACTTGTACCCACGCCGAGGCACAGTGAGAATGTATTCCGACCCGCCCACGTTTTCGCCCAACGCTTTGCGGAGCAGAAAGATGGTTTGTGAGAGGTTGCTCTCTTCGACCAGCGTGCCTGGCCACAGCGACTCAAGCAGCTCGGATTTCGTGAAGGTGTGGCCGGCCCGCTGCACCAGGAGCAACAACAGATCGAAGGTCTTGGCCGTAAGGGAGATAACCTCACCGTCCCGGAGCAATTCCCTTTCCGTCACGTCCAGCTGGAACGGGCCGAACCGGTATTGCTCTCCGCGCTCCGGCGTCATTGTGGGAACCCTTCCAGAATCCACAGCGCCGTCTGCCTCTTCACCGTGCCGAGGGCGACGCTTTTGCCGTCGGGTGAGAGATTCAGCCGGCGCGCAGGGCCGTGGCCGCCACTATAGGGAATGATCTCGGATCCGTAGTCCGCCACTTTCCGAATTGCGCCCGTGCGAACGTCTTCGGCCACCAGCCATGACAGGCCATTGGCGCCGTCCAGGCCGTAAAGCGTCTGGCTATCCTTCGACCATACCGGCGGGACGTTCAACCGTGGAAGCGTCCGCCTGACCTTACCGTCAGGCGATACCAGCATCACACCGAGCGCGGTGTTGCAGGCGATCCACTCGCCGGAAGGGGACCAAGCCGGCGTACTGGGCGAGCACGCGACGTTCGGAATTTCGAAGGGTGGCTGGCTCGATCCGACTCGCACGGTCGCCAGCAAACCGACCCCGTCGGGCTTGAGCCACCACAGCGCGAGGGATGCCCCATCCGGCGACCAGGAAGACCCACCGCCGTTCGCGATCCAAGTGGGCGCGCCTCCCGCTGTGGGCGAGACATAGACAGCGCCAAGCGGCCGGTTCGGGTCTCGCAGCACCGCGCCATAGGCGATATGCGAACCATCCGGTGATATGCCGCCCGCGTTCAGCCACATCAGCATGGGGAACTCGTTGGTGGTTACCAGGGGCCGCTCCCAATCGCCCTGCGAACTTCGCAGCCAGAGTTCGTCGCTGCCGTTTCGCCGCGTCAAGTAAGCGAACTCGCCGCCCTTTGGTGACCACACGGGACTGAATTCCGAGGCGGTCGTCGCCAGCAGCTTGTGGGCAGGTGAGCCATTCAACGGCAACTCCACTAAGTCGGCGTCTTCTGCGACGCGAGTGAACAGCAGGCGCCGCCCATCCGGCGATATATCGGGATCTTGCTGATTGCTCGATTCGTCCGTCAGTCTGACCAAAGATTCGGCCCGGACGTCCGCGAGCCACAGCGTGCGAACAGTGGACGGAGCGATGCTCCCCGAAAACACCATACGCCGGCTGTCCCGCATCCACGAGGCCCCCACTGTTTCGCGCCATCGGACATTTCGAAAAATCTGGCGCGGCACCCCGCTGGGAAAGGGCAGTATCCAGGTCTCTACTGAGTTTCCGCTGAAGCTATAGATGGACAAATATAGAGACTTGCCGTCGGGCGAAAAACGCAAAACATCAGGTCCCAAAGCGGCGTGGACCGCGAATGGGGCGGGTGAATACTCCTTCAGCTCCGCTCCCGGAGGCGAAGAAATCCATACCGAGCCGCGCCAGCTATGATCGGGACTTGGGAGGGCTAGCCGGAGCGCGAACGCCTTGCCATCAGGCGACAGATCGAAATAGAAAGGGTTGGTTTGCTTTAGAATCAGCTCCGGTTGGCCGCCAGCCGGGCTTATTGAATAGATGCCATTGGGTCTGGCAAAATAGATGCGACTCCCATCGGGCGACCAAGCCGTATCCCGGCAACAGTTCCACAGATTGTGCTCGATTGCCGCTAGTTCGGTGGCGCCGCCCCCCTCTGCGGGTTGCACCATCAGATGCCTGGCCGGTAGACCTTGCGTGTTCAACAGGTCCAGTCCTTCCAGGAATGTCACACTCTTGCCGTCCGGTGACCATCGGCCGATGCTTTCGGTCCCCTTCGCGAACGCAAAAGGCCGGTACCGGTAAGTCGAGAGGTCCAGTGGACGAGGCTGGCGTAGCCATATCACGGTGATCCATAAGGCGGCCAGAACGGCTGCGGCCGCGATGGACGGCCTTAGCCATCGAGAGACACCGGAGACCCCGGAGCGATCCCTAACTCCGTCCGGCCGGCTCACGCTGCCGATAAATTTGTAGCCGCGCCGCGGCACGGTGAGGATATAGCCGGAACCGTCGCCGTTTCCGCCTAGGGCCTTCCGCAGCAGAAAGATCGTTTGCGAGAGATTGCTCTCTTCGACTACCGCTCCCGGCCACAGCGACTCCATCAGCTCGGCTTTCGTGAAGGTCCGGCCGGCGCCCTCGACCAGGATCAATAAGAGGTCGAGAGTCTTCGCGGTTAACGGGATCACCTCGCCATCCTGGCGCAATTCCCGCTCTGCTACATCCAGCTGGAACGGGCCGAACCGGTAGTGCTCTCCGGGCGTCATGCTGGCTATCCTAATCTGCGCATTTTACAAGAGGTTGGACGCCCTTGAAAGCCGGTTGAGAACAATTTGAAAACGATTTGAAGGGTGCTTGAGGACTTTAGAGTTCCCACCACCTTAGTCTGATTCGCGGTGACGGGAAAGAATCGGTTACGGGCGCTAGCGGGATTACTCTGGATCCTCTCCCCCGCCGGGGCCGGTCCGAAGACAACCTCAGGGGCCGGAGGAGATCCGTTCATCGCCGCGATTGAGACTGCGAAGCGCTCCGTCGCCTCACTTGATTGCTTGTCGGTGAAGAGCTCAGAATCAAAAGTCCTCGAACGCGTAGGAAGCGCGTTCCTTTTATCGGGTGCAGGAGATTTCCTGACCGCGGCACATGTGATAACTGGGATGCAGAATCCGGAGGGTTCCTGCCCTACTCCCGCGCTTACTCTCCCCTCCGGTGACTGGCACCCCGAAGCCCGCACTGAGGACATGCGGTGGTTCCCGTTTCAGCCTTCCCTTTGCCGGACGGACCCCTCTCTCGATGTTGCCCTATGCTCACTCAGTGAGGATCTTTCTGCGCGTAAACGCGAGTTGCATCTGAAAGCGACGCCCGTCCTGTTGGAATGGGACATTCCTCCGGACGGGACTCAAGTCGCGTTCACGGGATTTCCGCTGCGAGCCCGCGACCCGATGACCTTCCGTGCGCACGTAGCGGCATTCCGGACGCCTTGGCCCGACAACCCGATTCCAGAGCTGGTCCTCGACCGCGCAACGTTAGCGGGCTTCAGCGGCTCTCCGGTTTATCTCGCCAACGGAAAAGTTGTGGCCATTATCCTGAAGGACGGAAAGGACGAAGCCGCTGGTGTCAGCATCGTGCGGCCCGTTTCAGTTTTTCGGGAGATGCTTCGAGCAAAACTCCAAAAGGAGTAAACAACCGGGTCCAGCAGCATCGTCGCTAGGGGAAGTATTGCGCCACCTCATCGCGAGTCCCCACCGCCGTTGCCGCGATGACCGTACTTACTCCCCCTCTACGCCGTCGGCGGCTCGAAATAAGTCTGCGCCAGCTCCGGCTTTTCGCGGATGGCTCTCCGCCAGCACGACCTCGCTTCTTCTTCCTGGCCTAGCGTCATCAGGAGCGCCGCGTTGTAGTACAGCTCGGGGCTGCGCTCGCCGGAGCAGAACCGGATTAGTGGGCCTAAGCGGTGGGCAGGCGCTTGCGCGTGCAGATCAGTGGGTTGGGCGTTAGACGGCCAAGTGCGTTACTTGCTAAGCGCCGTGATTCGTCCGGGACTGCGCAGCGCACTAACAAGCTGGACCGGACCGAGGCGGTATCTCAGCCGAAGAGCGGCGCTTGCAGGTTAGAGGCGGCTCTTAAACTCCATCCATGAGCCCCCGCTGATCTCCGGCGGAATTATGAAACCGTGGTCCGTAACCCATTCGGGTTTCAGCTTCGTTCCGCCACGCTCTAGTGTCCGCCGAGCAGCGTTGATATCCAGGACCTCCAAGGTCATCCCGAACGGACCTTCGCCCCGCTGGTTCAGCACGCCGTCCATCGTGCCACGCCCGCGAGGCGCCCAGAGCACGATCATGCCACCACCGCATAGAAACTCGCGGCCTGTAGCAAAGAGGAGTGGCGCCTGACGTACGGCGCCGGACGTAAAGCCCATCCGCCGCATCACCTCAGTCGCCTGATTCAAATCACGCACAGCGACCCAGACAGATTCGAGGCGTCTTGCCGTGTTCGGATGAAACTCGCCGGATGGCTGCTGAAGACGCTTCCGCACGTTTGCGAGGCGTTCAGGCCCAAGCCGCTCGGCGTTGTTCCGGTATTCGATAAAAGATAGCGATTCCTTTGGACCGATGAGATCCTCGTTGACGCGTACGATCTGATAGGGAGCGGGCTCTTCCTTGCCGTTCCGCAAGACCGTCCTCCCCCTCGGACCTATCAACGTGAAACCATGATCGCGCAGCCTGGCGGCTGTACCTTCAATTGGCGCACAATTCACAGCAAAGAATGCTGGGCCCCCTACACGCATCCGGTCCTCCAGATAAGCAGTTGCCAGGTCCGACCGGTCGACCTGCTTGTAAAAGGAAAGGAGCTCCAGATACGCGGGTGTACCTTGGAACGGCACGAGCGCGTTGTAAACGCCCGTAGGGTAGCGGCTGCCGCTATAAAGAGAGAACCCGAGCCGCTCGCGGAAAGCCTGTTCCAAATCGAGCAGATGTGCCCCCACAATTCCTATATGGTCCAGGCCCGAGCCGTTCCCGATTAGAGAATCCTCGGCCCGTGCACGTCCGCTGGTCCAGAGCAAAAGCGAAGCTTGAAACGTTCTTCGGGTCATTCTCGCGATTTTATCAGTGGCTAATCTCCGAGCCATTTCTCGGCAACGGGGGTAGTCCTAGTAGGACACTACGCAACCGCGAAGCAATCCAGAGGAGCGAAAAGTCGCCATCTCGGACATTGCTTTTCGTTTTCCGCCACACACTCCTCGGAAACAAGGTGGAGTGTGCCAACGATTGCCACGCATCGCGAGTCGCCACCATCGACGACTCTACACTCGTCCTTACTCCCCCCTACGCCGTCGGCGGCTCGAAGTAAGTCTGCGCTAGCTCCGGCTTTTCGCGGATGGCTCTCCGCCAGCACGACCTCGCTTCTTCTTCCTGGCCTAGCGTCATCAGGGCGTGGCCGAGGTTGAGCAAGGCTTCGGCGAACTCCGGGTACTCGTGCAGGGCCTGCTGGTAGTAAGTCACCGCGTCCTGCGTCTCGCCGCGCTTCTGGCACAGGAGCGCCGCGTTGTAGTACAGCTCGGGGCTGCGCTCGCCGAACTCGATCAGGCGGCGATGCAGTTCGAACGCCTCGGCGTAGTCCTGCTGCTCCAGCGCCAGCGCGGCTAAACCGCGCACGGCGTCGGAAGAATCGGGACGCAGCTTCAGCGCTTCCTGGAAACAGCGCCGCGCCTGCTCGGGCTGCTCCGAGCGGGCATACGCGATCCCCGCATTGAGCAATGCTTCGGGCCAATCGGCCTTCCGCTTCAGGCAGGTCTGGAATGCTTCCGCGCTGGCCGCGAAGTCGCCGCGCAGGAGCCGCAAGTACCCCAGGCGGAACAAAGCATCGCTCGCTTCGGGCGCATCCTCCGGTACCTGGCCGTAAAGTTTCTCCGCTGAACTGCGCTCTCCCTGCTGCTCCAGCACAAGCGCCAGGTTCCATAGCGCGCCCGGTTGGTTGCGATCGATTTGCAGCGCCTTCTCATAAGAGACTCGCGCCGCCGCCATCTCGTTCAGCTCCTGCTGCGCCACCCCGAGGTTGAGAAATGCCTGCGCGGCGTCCGGCTTCAACGTCACGGCCTTGCCGTAGGCTTTGGCGGCCTTTTCGTAGTTGCCGGTCTTCTGGTACGCTACGCCCAGGTTGAACCAGTTCTCATACCGCTCCGGCGCGGCTTCCGACAGCCTCTTGCAGTACCGCGCGGCGGCTATGTAATCTTCTTCCGCGAATGCCACGGTCGCTAGCGCTTCCATTGCTACCGTCGAATCGGGTTGGACCTCGGCCAGCATTTGCGCATAGCGCCGCACGGCGTCGTGATCCTGCTCCTCCACGAACATGGCCACCAGGTTCGAAAGGGCCTCCAGGCATTGCGGATTGCGCGACAGCACTTTCCGGTAAAACTCGGCGGCCTCCGCGGGACGGCCCATCTGCTGCAGACCCACTGCCTTGCCGAACATCGCCTGTTCATTGTCCGGATACAGGCTGAGATACTTTTCCAGAATCTCGGTGGCCTCTTGCGGATGACCGGTGTGAATCAGGCAAATCCCCAACCCGAGCAGAGCGTCGGAACGGGCGCCATCGGCTTCATAGGCGTGCTGGAACGATTCCGCCGCCCGGCCCCACTCCTTGCGGTTGCCGAGGCAAACTCCCAGGTTGAAATGACCGGTCCGGTGACGCGGTTCGAGTTCCACCAGTTGCCCATACGCAGCCGCGGCAGCCTCGAAATCCCCCATCTCATAATGAATGTGCCCTAGCGCCGAATACAGGCCGGCATCCTGCTCACCCGATTCGATGGCGCGAGCCAGCAGCTTGGCGGCGGGCTCCAGCTTCCCTTCCAGGTGCAGCGAGACGGCCTTCGACAGCGTGCGGCTCACGCGCCGCTGGTGTTTCGTATCATTGATCGGCGTGACGCCTGGCGGGATTTGCTGCAGAACATCCGATTGCATTCCGGTCATGAACTCCTCATCCTTCCTGTGCTTGAACGGCCCGCTCGCTGAGGGGTCGAGATGATAAACTCGCCGGCATCCCCGGCAAAAATTGCAGCTTCGGACGGCGGCGCGGGAGCGCGTTCGGGCGCGGGCTGGGGTAGCTCGCCGCGATCGAACCAAGCCGTGTCGCGCGGCCCATCCTCGCTGCCAGCCAGATAAGCGCAAATCCGTCCCAGCCAGTCATCATTCTTGGAAACCTTCATCCAGTACAGCCGCGCGCGTTCGCCGGCCTCGCTGAAGAAGCCAACCCCGCCGGAAGGCAGCGCCTCGTCGGTCCAGGAGTCGACCTCCTGTCCTTCGATCGAGGTCACGAAGCGGTTGCCCTTCACTTCGACGGCAACGTGGTACGGCGTGTTATTGTGCACCATCATGGAGAGCGGCGTTTCCACCTTGTGCCCGCGCTTGCCGCCGATCACCGGATAATGCACCATCGAGAGGATCGGCCGCAGTCCGGGCGCCACTACCGCAAATTTCATGGCGTAGTAATTCTGCGAATCGCGCGCGCGCACAACCCAGCTCATGCCCTTGCTTTCGATCTGCCCGAAGAAGTCCATGCGGTAATCGGTATAGCGCAGCGTGGGCTGGAACAGCGCGAGTTGCCCGGGGCGCACGTATCCATCGGGATTGCGCGACCAGCCGGCGGCCCAGGCTTTCGATTCGGTGTTCCAGGCCTCCATGCCATTTTTGAAACTGTCGGTCAGCTCAACGGCGGCGCGCTGTGCCGCGGCGCTACGGATCCATGTAAGCACTCCACCCGCTTTGCGTCCTGCGCTCTGGCCCATCGCGCCGAAGCCGGGGCCGAATCCCGGGCCGCGGGACGAGCGCGTGGCGGCGGCGATTTCCTCCGAAGCGTCGCGTTCCAGCGCCAGCTTGCTCAGATTGCTCACGCCCAAGCCCAGGGAAAGGCCTACCGCCACAAACAATGACGCGGCGATTGCCGTCAACGCGTGCCGTAGCGCGGATTTTCGGCGGCGCAGCGCGGCCGCCTCGGGCATGGTGAAGACCTCTGCAAACTCCTGCTTCTCTTCAGGCTCCTTTTCGATGCGCGTTTCTTCGTGCCGGTCCACCACCAGCCGCACCGCGAGGCGTGGCATGCCCAACGCGACCGGCGAAATAACCGGCCGCACTGTGGCCGAAGCTTGCATCGGGCCGCGAGCGCAATGGTAGTTGACGGAACAGAAATCCGCCTGCGGAATCTGTGTCTCTGCAGGCGGCGCCGCGGGTTCCGGGATGCTGACCGGGATCAGCGACACGGGTTCGAGCAGCGCCGGCGCGTTGCTGCCCGCCTGATCCGGGGTGAGCGCGCTCGCTTGGAGCGTCTCGAACGCCGCGGGCGCGCAAGCCGGCTGTTGCACCAGCGACTCGGCCACAAGCTGCGGCATACGCAGTGAGGCCGCCGGGTGGAATGCCGCGGGCGTAGACACCGGCCGCATCGGCGCCGCAGGAGCGTCCGCGGCAGAGGCCGTTTCGAGCGCCAGCCGCGCTGCAATCTGCGAGTGCGCGAACATCTCGTTCGCAGGCTGGATCGTCAGCGGCCGTAGCTGCAGCGGAGTTGGGCCGAATGCCGCCGGGCGAAGCACTTCTGCGGGGAGTACGCACCGCTCCGCCGGCTCGGCTTCCGGGACGGGGAGGGCCGAGCTGCGGCCTGAGGGCAGCCGGACCTCCGAAAGACGCAACCTATCGAGTTGCGGAATCGTGCTGGCGAAGGGCAGCGCGATTGCCGTTGTTTGCTCGCGATGGAGCACTTCCACCGCGACCGCCTCGGCCGCGGGCGCCGGCTGGAATGTCTCCGTGCTGCCTGGATGTGCGTGCAGTTCGGCAGCACCGGCGCTGGGGAAGGAAAGCGCCAGCGGCGCACGGACTGCTCCCGCCACGCAAGGCTGTACCCAGCAGGCGACGGCTTCGGCGGCCGGGCTCGCCATCATGCTTTCCACGAATGGGGGCGGTGTCACCGGTCCGGATTCTGCCGCGATTTCATCGCACGCCGCCGCGGGCATCGCGATGCTGGGAAGAGCCGGCGCGGCCATTGGGAGCGGCGCATGCGAACTGGCCCATGAGGCCGCGCGCGCCGCCGTTTTCGCGACGCGGTAATCGAGCACTACGGGACCGGATAGCGGTTGCTTCGCGACCGCCGATTCTCCCTGTACGGGCGGCAGCCGGTCCGGCGTCTTCAAGAACGCGCCGAATGCGAGCCATCCTCCCTGTTCGTGAGGCGCGGAGGCGGGGAGAGATTCCGGCGTCTGAATGGTGGCGGGGGCCGCGGGTTGCGGAAGGACGGCCGGTCCCAGCCTCGGGGAGGGAAGCGCCGGTGGATGGACAGCACGAGTTTGCCCGCGATATCGATAAGCGGTGGCTCTAAAGCCGCGGGGCTCCAGGGCGCCGCCTACTCTCGGCTCCATGCCGATTTCGGCGAACTCTTGTCCCAGAACCGGCGGAATGGTCAGGTTAAAGGATTCCGCGATCTGGGCCGAATGAGTCGCCGTGCTGAAATTGAGCGGCGCCGTCGCACGCTCTAAGTTCCCGTCCTGCAGGGGGAAAGCTGTCGCAAACGTGGCCATCTTGCGCGCCACGGTATGCGGCTCGCCCACCTGAATCAGGACTTTGCGCAGCCGCTCCTGGTATTCCTTGCGGTGCTTGGCGGTGCAAAATTCCGAGTCGCGGATCAGGCGGATAGGTCCGATCTCTTTCCCGCAATATAGACAGGCCACGGCTATCCTTCCTGCGATCTGCGGCGATTATAGCCCCGGATAGTGGTAGATATGGCCCTGCCTTCCAGCTATAAGTTCCCATAAATTCAGTCACTAAGGAGCCGTTCGCAAAGGTTAATCGGGCTGCGGACTCGCATCGTGACCGGCCGGGCTGACGGGCCGCAAGAACGCGGGCGCTACCGGTTTACTTGAGCCGCAGGCTGTTGGTCACCACCGTGACGCTCGAAAGCGCCATGGCGGCCGAGGCGATCATTGGAGAGAGCAGCCCCAAAGCCGCTAATGGAATCCCGATGGTGTTGTAAGCAAAGGCCCAGAACAGGTTCTGGCGGATCACCCGCATGGTGCGGCGCGCGAGTTCGAGCGCCTCGGGCACGCCGTTCAGATCGCCGCGCATCAGGGTGATGTCGCCGGCCTCCATGGCAACGTCGGTCCCGGATCCCATGGCGATCCCCAAGTCGGCCTGGGCCAGCGCGGGAGCGTCGTTGATGCCGTCTCCGACCATGGCAACCCGCTTCTTGGCCGCTTGCAACTTTCTGACAGCCGCTACTTTATCCTGCGGCAGCACTTCCGCAAGCACCTGTTCGATGCCGGCTCGGCGGGCGGCGGCCTCGGCCTGCTCGCGCCGATCCCCGGTGATCAGCCAGACGTCCAGCCCCATCCGTTTCAGCCGATCGACGGCATCCGTGGCCTCGGCCTTGTTCACGTCTTCGATTTCCACCGTCCCGGCGGTCATGCCATCCACGGTTACGGTGATTCCCGGGCGGCCGACCACCACTTCGCGGCCGTCGACTCTCGCGCGAACGCCGTAACCAGCCGTAGCGGAGAAATCCGTCAACGGTTCCAAGGCGATTCCGCGCTGCCCGGCGGCCTCCACGATGGCCTTGGCCAGGGGATGCTCGGAATACCGCTCGGCGGAAGCAGCCAGGCGCAAAAGCTCGGTTTCCGAATAACCATTGGTGGCGTTGACTCGCACCACGCGGGGCCGGCCCAGGGTCAGGGTCCCCGTCTTATCGAGCAGCACCGTGTCGATGCTTTGCGCCGCTTCCAGGGCTTCGCCGCCCTTGATGAGAATGCCGCGCTCGGCGCCGCGGCCCGTCCCGACCATGATGGCGGTAGGGGTCGCCAGCCCCAAGGCACAGGGGCAGGCGATGATCAGGACCGCGACGGCATTCACCATGGCAGTGCCGAACGGCGCGAAAAACAACCACGCCACAAAAGTTGCCAAGGCGGCGATCATCACACCCAGCGTGAACCAGCCGCTCACCACGTCGGCGAGGCGAGCCACCGGCGCCCGCGAGCCCTGCGCATGCTTCACCAGCTCGATCATCTGCCGCAGCATGGTGCCGCGGCCCACCTTGCGTGCTTCGAAGCGGAACGCTCCCGAGCGGTTCATGGTGCCGGCGAAAACCGCGGCGCCCGGGCCCTTATCCACGGGCATGCTCTCGCCGGTCAGCATCGATTCATCGACAGCCGATTCGCCTTCGAGCACTGCGCCATCCACCGCGATGCGCTCGCCCGGCCGGACCACCACGATATCGCCGATGCGCACTTCGGCCAGAGGGACTTCCTGTTCCGTTGCGTCGCGGATGACGCGTGCGGTGGGAGGCTGCAATTCCATGAGCTTGCGAATGGCTTCCGAGGCTTTACCGCGCGCCCGAGCCTCCAGCGTGCGGCCCAGCAGGATCAGGGCGATGATCACTGCCGCGGCTTCGAAGTAGATCTCGCGGCCGCCGCGCCAGGTTTCGAAGACGGAATAAAGGAACGCCGCCCCGGTGCCCAGCGCGATCAGCGTATTCATGTTTGCCGACCCGTGGCGCAGCGCTTTCCATGCGCCGATGTAGAAGGGAGCTCCCGAGTAAGAGACCACTGGGAGCGTGAGAACCAGTTGCAGCCAGGCTGGACCAAGGTGGGCCATCCCGAGGACGAGCACAGGCGCCGCGAAAACGAGCGCGACTACTAAACGCCGGCGGAATTGAGCGCCCTCGGTGTCCGGCGGAGTCTCGCTTTCGGGTACGCCGTAGCCCAACTCCTCGATTGCGCCGATGAAATCGCCGACCTTGGTCTGGCTGGGATCGTATTCGACGGTAGCGGTTGAGCTGGCGAAGTTGACATGAGCGCGTTGCACGCCGGGTGTGTTCGCGAGCGTTCGCTCGATCGAGCGGGCACACGCCGCGCAGGTCATGCCGGATACCGGCAGATCGATTCGCTCGGGAGTCGTGACGCTCATGCCGGAACTTCGTAGCCGAGTTGCCGCACGGCGTTGGCCAGCACCTCAGGCTTGACGAGATCCGTGTCGTATTCCACGCGCGCTTGAGCGGCGTTGAGATCGACGGTCGCCTTAGTAACCCCGGGGGTGGAAGCCAGCTTTCGCTCCACGCTGCGGGCGCAGTTCCCGCACGTCATTCCACGAACCGTGAGGTGCAGACTTTCCATAGCCATGCTTATATGATGCTCCGGGCATTCAAGCGGAGTCGAGGGGACGCATCCGTATACTGTGACTGGGAGGTTGGATGCTATTTGCCGACGCACAGCTGGCCCGGCGCATCGAGGCGGCTGAAGCGTTTATCGGCCGTGGGTGTACCGAGGGGCAGCGTGGTGCGGCCATCATGGAAGCCAGCGGAGGCGTGGCTCTGTTCCTGGGCGCGGACTCTCCGCTAACCCACGCCGTAGGCGTCGGCCTGAACGGCCCGGTGCGCGATGCCGAATTGGATGCCATTGAAGACTTTTTTCGGTCGCGCGGGGCCCGGGTGACCATCGACCTTTGCCCGCTCGCCGACCCGGCATTGCTTCAGTCTCTGGGCGATCGTGGGTATCGCGTGACGGAGTTCAATACGGTCCTGGTGAAGCGTCTGGCTGGAACCGAGATTACCCTCACCCCGAGGGTCAGGCTCGCAACCAGCGGCGAGTGTGACCTGTGGTCGCACACCGTTGGCTGCGGGTTCTTCGAGCAGGCGGAGCTTACCGGCGAAGAAATGGATGTCGGCCGGGCGATCTTTTCGGCTCCCGGGGCACTGTGCTACCTCGCGAGATCCGAAAATGGCGAGCCCGCGGGCGGAGGCGCGCTGGCGATCCATGATGGCATGGCAAACCTGTTTGCGGACAGTACGATCGCCCGCTTTCGGCGGCAAGGCATACACCGGGACCTGATTTCAGCGCGGATTTACGAAGCGATGGCCCGGGGCGCAGACCTGGCGACCGCCTCGACACTCCCCGGCAGCACCTCGCAGCGCAACTACGAACGGGCCGGGTTCCAGGTGGTCTATACAAAGGTCACGATGGTCGGATAACCGAATAAATCCTGAGAGTTTCGAGCGCCATTCTAAACAGGAGCTTTCAGGAATCTTCCAACGTGTGGCTCGAGCCTTGGCTGGCGGCCTGTCTGGCCGTCCTGGCCGCCTACATCCTGCTGAGCGGATTAGACGATCTGTTCATTGACATGCTGTACTTCCTGGTTGCCCGCAAACCCTTCCCGTGGCCGGCCGATGGGGAACTCGCGCGCGCCCCGGAACGCCGGATCGCCATTCTGGTGCCTCTCTGGCAAGAACACGAGGTGATCGGGCAGATGCTCACGCACAACCTGTCGGCGATCCGCTATAGCAATTACGATGTGTTCGCGGGCGTGTATCCGAATGACGCCGCGACGCGGGAGGCGGTCGAGGCAGTCAGGCGCCATGACGCCCGTGTGCACCTCGTTACCGGGTGCAGCCCGGGTCCCACTTCGAAAGGCGACTGCTTGAATTCGTTATACCAGGGGATGGCGGAGTACGAAGCGCGGCACGGGATTCGTTTTGAAATCATCATGATCCATGACGCCGAAGACCTGATTCATCCGGAGTCGTTCAGACTGGTGAACTGGTTTTCACGCGACTACCAGATGATCCAAGTCCCGGTGCTGCCGCTAGCGACGGTACTCGGCGAATGGACCCACGGACTCTACTGCGATGAGTTCGCGGAATATCAATTTAAAGACATTCCGGTGCGCCAGCGGCTTGGGGGCTTCCTGCCTTCGAACGGAGTAGGGACGGCATTTTCGCGGCGTGCTCTGGAAGATCTGGCCGCCGAGGGCGGAGGTCGCCTCTTCGACCCGGAGTGCCTGACCGAAGACTACGAAACCGGTTTTCGATTGCACACTGCGGGGTTCGCACAGGTTTTCCTGCCGATCCGGTTCGATGCGTCGGTTCCGGTGGCGACCCGCGAGTATTTTCCGCGGCGGTGGCGGGGGGCGGTGCGGCAGCGAAGCCGGTGGGTTTCCGGAATCGCGTTGCAGGGGTGGCAGCGCCATGGCTGGCGAGTGCCGGCGCGTCAGATGTACTGGTTTTGGCGCGACCGGAAGGGACTCGTCGGAAACCTTTTCTCGCCATTAGCGAATCTATTGTTTTTATGTTGTTTATGGACTAAATTCTTAACCGATTGTTCAGGTCCGTGCATCGTCCTGCCGCCGTGGGCCTCCTGGGTGTGTGTGCTCTCCACGACCATGGCCCTCGCGCAGCTTCAAATGCGCACGTACCTGAGCGCGCGCGTTTACGGCGTGCGCTTCGCGGCAGCCGTCCCGCTGCGAATTCTGTGGGGGAATATCGTGAACTGTGCCGCGACGGCGATCGCGCTGTGGCAGTTCGCGGGGGCGCGCCTGAAACACTGCTCCCTCGCGTGGAAGAAGACCGACCATGACTACCCGGAGAACCCCGTCGAAGCACTTCGGTGGCAACCGGGAGCGCCGGCGGCGGGCGGTGCGGCTTAACGCTCCGCGGATAGGGGCGGCCGGAATTGGAAGTGCAGAATGACCTCCCCCGGGACCTTCTCATCCCCCACGCGGGCCGGATCAAAATCCCAGCGGCGCGCGGCGTAGACCGCAGCGGTGGCGAACGCCCGTTTTTGCCCGTCGGCGCTGCTCAGCAACTCTGCGTAATCCACCTTTCCGGATTCCGTGATATAGACCTTCACGTCAACGGGCACTTCGCTGGTGAGGAGGCGCTGCTCCAGCGTATCCAGAACGGGTTCGACTTCATGACGCGGTTGCGGGGGAGTGTAGGCCTCCTTGGGTTTCTTCAAGCGTCCGAAGAGAGGAATTTTCCGGGCAACGCGCCGGAGGAAAGAACCGGTAACGGGCTCCGCCACTACCGAGACGTAAGGATCCGGGGCGCGAGGTGAGGGCGGAGGCGGCGCGGCCACCGGGTGGGTGGATCGGACCTCGGCCTGCTGAACCGGCGCAGCCGCGTGGATAGCCGCCGGCGGCTGAGCAGTTGGCGCCGGAGGAATGATCACTTTGGGTAGCGGCACCGCGTTGAAGGGCGACGGCTTCGGTGCTTCCGGCGCTTCGCGGGACGCCATGACAATGGGATGACTCCGCTTCCCCTTTGCCGGAGGCGGCGTCGAGGCTTTGGGTGGCGCGACGGGTGCTGCGGGAGGTTTTTCAGCCAGGGGTGCGGCTGCTTCGATAAGAGCGGGCGACGAGGGCGCACCGCCTCCTCCCAGCACGCGGATCGCGCCGGCGCTATCTCCATCCGGGGAAAATACGTCGAGCCGGAATTGCACGTCCTGGGTTTCCGGCCAATACGAAACCGTTCCGACCCGCAGCTCTTTCGGTTCGAGATCGAGACGGGAGTTGTGCGATCCGTCCTGGATCGAGAGTGTCGCGCGCGTCGCGTTGCGAACGGCATGCGAATCCCTGTTCCAGAAGAGATGCAGGGCCCGGCCGTCGCGCTCGACGCTGAGCGACACGGGCGCGACGGGCGGCTCTGGAGGGGACGCCGTCCGGATGCGGGAAGCGTTGGGGCTATGCAGCTGTAACAACGCCGCGAGCGCGAGGCCGGCCACGAGCGCCGTGCCAGCCACCAGCCACCGCGGAACCTCCCGAGAGCGGCGGACGCGAGAAGAGGGCGCTGTCACCGCTTCTGCGGGCGGTGGGGTGATGGCGGCCGCGGCTTCCAGAATCGAAGGCGCAGCGCGGCGGGGGATTTCGACCACGGGCGCGCGCGGCTGCGTTGGCGGGACCTCGGTACCCCAAGTCTCGCGGTCGCGCAGCGAGAACTCATGCGCGAGTTGCAGGTCTGCGTCTTTAGGCAAGAAGATGCCGGCCATTCCGCTGACCGGCTGGATGATGAGGAAGATGCTACTCGCGCCGAAGCAGCGGCGAAATAGCGCAGTATCCTCTTCTTGCACGGTAAGAACTTCCGAGCGGGTATGCGACCGGTACACGCCCACTACTCTGGGGTGCCTGGCAATGGCGTGGTCAAGGCGCTCGAGATCCGACTCGGACAGCAGATACGAAGGGCCGGAGCGGTGCTCGGATTCCACCCGCTCGAACCCTTCGATGCGAACGGTGGTGAGCCCGTTGAGGATTTCCGTTTCGCCGAGCAGAATTCCGCCAATTTCCAAGCCGCGCCGGGGAACGGCTTTGAATGCCTCCATGGCGGCCAGACTCAGCGCGCGGATAACGTCTTCGGAGATCTCGACGGAGAACGATGCGGCGGGAGAATTCCAAACGTAGTTGCGTGGCGGCATTCTGTGTCAGCATGCAAACCGGCAGCCAGTGTGTTTCGCGCCACGAGGTTCTTCGGGGAGTAACAATGCCACCCATAGAAATTATCGATTGGACGGGCGTAAATGCCGCGTTTACAATCAGATTGATCTGCTTGGTGGATCTCTAAAACGGCCCACTTAAGGGCGGTTGGCGCGTCTTCGTTGCCGCGCAATCAAGCAAAGGAAAAGGGGATATGCGAGTGGTGGCATCGGAGGGGAAGAGTCAAGTCGAACTGCTGCATCAGATCAGCAACATCGTTAGTTCCAACCTGAGCCTGGAGAAAATGCTCCAGGAACTGGTGGGGCTCGCGATGGAAGTGACCAGTTGCGACGCGTGCCTGGTTTATCTGCTGGATAGGAGCAGCAACGAGATCGTGCTTCGCGCATCGCAACTGCCGCACGCCGGAGAAATCGGCAGAATCCGCATGAAGATGGGGGAAGGAATTACCGGCTGGGTGGCGCAACACAAATCGGTCGTAGCGCTCGCATCCAATGCGGCCGCCGATTCCCGGTTCAAGACTTTCCAGGCGCTTCCTGAAGACACTTATGAGGCATTTCTTTCGGTGCCGCTGATCAGCAACGGAGAGGTGATCGGCGTCATCAACATTCATCATCGGCCGCGGCACACGCATACCCCCGACGAGATCGCACTGGTGAGTTTCATCGGCGAGCAGATGGGCGGGGCGATTGCGAAATCGAAATTGGAAGAGCGTTCGGAAAGCGCCGCCAGGCGTATGGAGGCATTAGCAGGACTGGCGCGCAAAATGTCGGAGGACAATTATCTGGACCGCATCCTCCAGGCGATTTCGGAAATGATGGCCGAGACGCTCGATTCCCCGGTCTGCTCGGTGATGCTGGTGGACGAGGATCGGCGGGAACTGGTGATCTCGGCGGCGCGCTGCTCGTCTCCGGACTACCTGCACAAAATGCCGCTGAAGATCGAAGATTCCCTGATCGGCCGCGTGGTTCGCGAAGGCCAGCCGCTGATGGTCCAGAACGTAACCGAAGAAAAGCAGTACCGGTATCCCGAGCTGGCGCGCAAGACCGGCCTGGCTTCGTTGCTTTCGATGCCGCTAGTTACGCGGGAGAAAGTGATCGGGACCATTAACATCTACACGCGCGAGGTGCGCCAGTTCACCGACGACGAAAAGGACTTCGTGAAAGTGGTGGCGGGCCAGGCGGCGATCGCAATCGAGAACGCGCGCCTGATGTCCGAGACGCTGGAGATGAAGCGGACACTCGAAGCGCGGAAGCTGATCGAGCGCGCCAAGGGAATCCTGCAGCAAAAGCACTCGCTGAGCGAAGAAGAAGCCTACCTGCGGTTGCGCAACGAAAGCCGGCGTCTGAGGCGACCCATGCGCGACCTGGCCGAGGCAGTGATTCTCGCCGACGATCTGGAAAAGAAGAAGAACGGCGACGCGTAAGCGATGTCGTACGACCCGCGCCCTCACGGGACGCGGCTGAAAGGGCGCGGCGGCCAGCGCCGATGCATTCCAGCCCCGGCGATAAAGCCGGGGATCCTCAAAATAAGAACGCCGTCGACAAGATCGACCTCGCTACGCGATGATGAACGTAATGAGGAGAGGAATCTGTTTGGCGGCGCTGGTTCTGGCGCTGGCGGGCTGCGGCGCGCGGCAGGAGCAGGGGAAACGCTATCCGGTCCAGGGGGAGGTGAAGGCAGTCGATCCCGCATCGAAAAGCGCGAAAATCGACGCCGGTAAAATCGAGGGCTGGATGGAAGCGATGACGATGGATTATCCGGTGAAGCCCGAAAGTGAGCTGGCGAAGCTACACGCCGGCGACCGGATACAGGGCACGGTCGTGGTGACCGACAACGGATACTACGTGACCGAGGTAAAGGTTCTGCCGAAGCAGTAGCGCTACTGTTTTACGGGCGTATGGTGCGGGCGCGTGGACGCTGTCTTCGTGCCGCTCTTCAGCAGTTCGTCCAGTTCCGCCCGGACATTCTTCGCCGGGTCGGTCATGAACGGGCTTTCGCCCGGGAAATCCCCGCGGATGACTCCAGCGCGGTCGAGGAAGACCATGTGCGGGACGTAAAACGGCGTCAGCACCGAATAATTCAGGTAGCTCAGCACGGCGTCGCGCGGGCAGTATCCCACGGGAAAATTCGCTTTGGTTTGCTCGATAAAGCCGGGGATCAGCCCCTGCGCGCCATCGTTGAAGGCGCAACCGACGATCTGCACGCCTTTCCCCTCATACTCCTTGTTGATGGTGCTCAGTAGGCCGGCGAGGTTCTGGCAGTGCGGGCACGTGGTCATCATAATGGCGAGCGCCACGACTTTGCCGCGATACTGGCTCAACTGAACGGGCGTACTGCCGATTCGCTGAATCGTGAAAGCCGGCGAGGGTTTGCCGACGTCGGCAGCCGTGGCTGGAATGGTCAGCAGAGCGCAAAACGCACTGACAAGAAGAATACGCATACGGACATTATACTCGCGGCGCGAACGGGTATATGCGTGGCGTGAGCGGCGGGATGCGGAATGCTTGCAGTGGAGATCGCGCACGTTCCTATGACATACTCATCTGGAATTGGGAGGGCTTACGGCTTCCACAGAGTTGCATGGGCAATCGCGCGGCTTGGCATGGCTCGACGGGGCGTTCCAAGACATACGGTACGCGCTCCGAGGGTTGCGGCGCAGTCCTGGGTTCACGTTGGCGGCGGTGGCGATGCTCGCCATCGGGATCGGCGTGAATGCGGCGGTGTTCACGGTAACGAACGCCGTGCTGTTCAAAGGATTCCCGCTAGTCCAGGGGAACGATCGCCTGCTCTACATCAGCAATGGCGGGTGCTGCATCTCCTATCCGGATTTCGAAGACATCCGCGCTCAGACGAAAACCTTGCGGAGCATGGGAATTACCCATGGCCTCAGCAAGATCTGGCGCGATGACAGCGGCTTTCCCGAGAACGTCGATGTGACCGAGATCAGCGCCGGCACGTTCGAGACGGTGGGGCAGGCGCCGACGATCGGGCGAGATGTCGCTCACAGCGATGAAATCGCCGGCGCTGCCCCTGTCGCGATCTTGAACTACTCGTTTTGGGCAGGCCGTTATGGAAAGGACCGAACGGTCGTGGGCCGGACTGTGCGGATGAATGGGATACCGACGACGATTATCGGAGTCATGCCCGAAGGTTTTTCCTTTCCGCAAAAGGCAGACGTATGGGTCCCGCTGGTCGAGACCGCGGCTGTAAAAAACAGAAACAACACCGACACTTGGTTCGCGTTCGGCCGCGTGCGCGACGGGGTCGCGTTCGAGAGCGCCCGCGCCGAGATCGAAGGCATCATCAAAAGGCTGGAGACTACGTACCCGGTTGCGGATCAGCGGTTCCACCTCGTGGTCCAGCGGTTTCCCGAGTTCTTTATCGGACCGAATGCGGCCAGGCTCTATGGATCGATGTGGGGGGCGGTCGGGTTTGTGCTGTTGATCGCCTGCGCCAACCTGGCAAATCTCTTGCTGGCGCGGGCGATGGGCAGATCCAACGAGATTTCGGTCCGGGTGGCACTCGGCGCCGGGCGCTGGAGAATCGCCCGGCAGCTCCTGATCGAGAGCGTTATGCTCTCGGGCCTGGGCGGGTTCCTCGGCTGGTGGATCGCCGGCTGGAGCGTGCATGCGTATCAGCTCGCGATGGCTGCGAAATCGTCCTGGTTGATTCTCGACTATGGAATGGACGGCCGGGTCCTTTGGTATCTGATCGCCATTTCGATCGGAACCGGCATACTGTTCGGGTTGGCGCCGGCCAGCCGCCTCTCGAAACTCGAAGCAAACACCGCTTGGAAGGATGGCGGCCGGGGCTCGACCGGCGGCGTCCGCCTGAAAAACCTCTCGGCTCTGCTTGTGATTGGGGAGATGGCACTCGCGGTGGTGCTGCTGGCAGGCGCGGGTGTGATGATCCGTAGTTTTCTGAAAATTCATACTGCCACGATGGGCGTCGATACGGCTAACGTGGTCACCACGTCGATCGACCTGTCGGCCGCCAAATACTCCAGCGCCGGGCAGAAGATTTCGTTTTACGACCGGCTTGCGATGCGGCTGGGAGCGATGCCGGGTGTGCAATCCGTCGCGATCGCGGAATCACTCCCGTCCTGGGTCGCGCACCGGGTTCCCTACCAGCTCGCCGGTCTGGCCTCCCCGAATATCGATGAACGCCTTCCGAAGGTACTGACCTTGAAAATCGGGCCCGCGTACTTCCGCACGCTCGGTGCACGAGTGCTTTCCGGGCGGGACTTCGATGATGCGGACGGGCCTTCCGCCGTTCCCGTTGCGCTTGTGAACCAAGCGTTCGCGAGCAGGTACTGGCCCGGGGAAGATCCAGTGGGCAAACGTCTGCGGCTCTTTGACGGTACCGCGCCGGGGCCATGGCTTACGGTCGTAGGCGTGGTGTCGAATATCGTGCAGAACGACAGAACGCGGCAAAATTTCGAACCGCTGGTTTACCGGGCGTACCGGCAGCAGCCAACGGGAGGCATGTGGGTCTTCATGAAGACTCGCATCGCGCCGGGAAGTCTTACCGCGGCTCTTCGGCGTGAGTTGCAGGAGCTCGACCCCGATTTGCCGGCGTATGGGCCGTTTATTCTGGCGGACCGGTTAGAGGGGTTCTGGGACAGCCGGTTTTACGGACTGCTGTTCCTCATTTTTGCGGCGATTGCGCTGCTGCTGGCTTCCTTCGGGCTGTACGCGGTGATTGCGCATTCGGTGAACCGGCGAACGCAGGAAATCGGAATTCGCATCGCGGTAGGTGCAACCGCGCGTGACATTCGGCAACTCGTGTTGAGTCAGGGAATGCTCCCCATAGGCATTGGCCTCGCGATGGGGCTTACGGCGTCGCTTGCGGTGAACCCGCTACTGAAAGCAGAGCTGGTGCAAGTGTCTCCGTCGGACCCGATCACGCTGATCGTCGCTTCCACGGTATTGGTGCTGTCCGCGGCCCTCGGCTGTTGGATTCCGGCCCGGCGCGCCATGCGCGTGGATCCGGTAGTAGCGCTGCGGTACGAATAGCGCGTCGCTGCTTCTTATTTCCAGGCCGAATAGACCGGTTTAGCGACGAGGAACTCGGGATTCGCCCCGGGCTTCGGACGGAATTTTTGCACGCGTCCGGCATCGACTTCGGCGACGTACAGGTTGCCGTCCTGATCGACGCTCATCCCATGCACGCCCCATAGCCCGCCGGGAAAGTCGCCCATGCTGCCCCAGGTATAGAGCAGGTGTCCTTGTAAATCCCACTCGACCATTTTGTTGGTCGTGCGATCGTAGGTCCAGATGGTTTTGCCCGAACCGATATAGAGAAGGTGGAGGCTCGACGGATCGGCATCGATTTTCCATTCGTAAAGATACTTTCCGTTTTCGTCGAAGACCTGGATGCGGTGGTTGTTGCGGTCGTTGACGAAGACGTGGCGCGTCGCTGGGTCCACGGCCACGCCGTGCACGTTGCTGAAGTAGCCGGGACGCGTGTCGATGGGCCCGCGCGGAGGGCCGCCGAGCTTGCCCCACTGCATCAGGAATTTTCCATTCTTATCGAACTTCGCCACGCGTGTTCCGGTGTAGCCATCGGAGACGAAGAAGGTGCCGTCGGGCAGCCAGTCTATGTAAGTCGGCCGGTTGAAATGCGTCGCGTCGGCGCCTGCCACCTCCGGCGTGCCGATGGTCTGCAGGAGCTTGCTGCCATCGTGCGTGAACTTATAGATCACCTGCATGTTGTCGTCGACGATCCAGACGTTCTTCTCGGGGTCGTAGGGGCTGATGTAAATGGAATGCGGGCGCCGGAACAGCTTGTCCCATTGCTTCCATGTCTCGATGATCTTGCCGCTGCCATCGACCACCACCACGCAGTTCTCCCATTTCGCGTCGACACCGAGTTGGCGATACGGCGGACCTTTGATGCCGAGGTCGGGCGCCTTGCCCTCCCAACTGCTCAGCCATTCGTCGACGTTGTTATCGGTACCGCCGGTGCCCGGCAGCGAGGCTACCGTCGCGTCGCGCCAGAAGCCGGCCACGGGGAAGCTGATGCTCGGTCCGAGTTGCGGCAGCAAGGTTGCTTTCGGCGGTTTCATTTTAGGCAATTCGCCGCGGAACAGCATGTAAATGCGATTCGGGTTCTCGGCGAAGACACTCTCGCCGGCGCCGTACGTCCAGTTTTCGTTCCCGGGCAGAGCGCTGACGTCCTGCGGCCAATTCTTGACGACTTCGTACGGGCCCGTCAGGTCTTCCGACCCGAGGGTTCCCGGGACGGCGGCGAATCCAGTGCCGGGCTTGGAAGGGGCGGCTTCCACGCGCGCCAGCCTGCCCGAGATCGCGAGCCCGATCCCTACACCCACAGCCAGCATGAGCAACATGAGCCAAAGTTTTCGCATCCATCGACTCCTAAACACGAAATTGAGTCTGTAACAACTCGGTCCAGAGATGATACTACGCGGAGGTCCTGCCAGCAGAGATGGCCCGCTCCTCTCCACCGACATGCGCTGGCAGCGCTGGATGGAATCCTCGCCTGTCCACCGTGTTATGATCGCCGCACAACCGAGTGGCAGAG